>JBPCLN010000121.1:0-6879 GCA_051003235.1 Chloroflexota bacterium
CGCCTGGGTCGGGCTGAACACTGGCGTCTACCAGAGGGAACACTGGTCGACCAACCCCGCCAGAACGGCGTTTTTTCGGCCACCATCACTGCTGCTATGTGTAGCCCATGTCGCGGCGAGGTGTGTCCTGCAACACAGAAGAATGGAGCCCCGCTGCGGCCGAGTCGTCCGCGGTGGCATTGGACCGCTCGCCAGCACTTCCGATGGCGGCGCCTTGGTCTGCTTCCGGTGGGACGCCCCGCTCATCCGTTGCGAGCAACGCATCGAGTTGCGCACGGGTGGTGGGCGTTAAACATTCCAAGATGGTGTGCGCGAGCCGCTCCTCGTCGGTGTGTAACGCCGAGCGGATGAGGCGGTCCATGCGGTCGCTGCTCGGCGGTTCCAGGTGGTGGAGACGACAGTACTCCAGGACCGCCGCGCGGAGCCGCTCCAGATGATGGTCGGTACGGACCACGTCCACAGCGAGCCACTCGGTCAAGGCGTCCACGTCGGCAGCCGTGGACGCACGGAAGCCGAGGGCCTGCCGGATCTGGGCCCGATGGTACTCGGCGGTCCGGCCGAACCAGGGATAGTCCTCCGCCTGCTGGGCCGGGACGCCGACCTGCCGAGCGACGTGCTCCACCACTGCGCCTGGCAGTTCGGGCCGGTGTTCGGGGAACCGCCCTTCCTGTTGGAAGAGCTTGAGCAGCAGAGCAAACCCCAGGCGCGTGGCGCCGGTCTTGTTAGCGAGCAGTTCTCGCTCCCCCGGCGCCAGCGTCCAGTGCTCAGCCAGTTCTTCCGCCGTCCATTGCCGTTTCATCGACGCCGCTTTCCAGAGATACCCAACCGCACGTCCCGGCGAAGATGAGTGCCGACAACCGCTGGTGTCGGCACTTCCTCACCCGTCGGCAGCATAGATCACGCGTAGCAAGCGGGTAGACGCACGGGGAAATTGGTCACAGTGCCATCGCCGGAATGGGAATCGGCACTTCGTCAGACGATACGTCGATACCCTCTTTGCTACTTTGCCGCTGGCCGCAGCGACCGTGACACCCCCCCAAAGCGTTGGGTCATTGAACGCAGCTTATCCTGCTTCATGCTCCACCGTGCCATCCTCACCTTCACAGGAAGTGCATAACACGCTCTAGCAACTGCTGAACGCTTCACGGGAAGGGCGCTTGAAAGCAGAGGGACTCCCCAGATCGGGCTATAGCCAGCCGGCGCTCCGCGGGGGATGCTTCCTGGAACGACGACGTGAGGAGGCCGACCAGTGGCAAGCGGGTGGCATGGCGGCATCACGCGGCGGCAGGCGTTGCAATTCGGCATGCTGGCCGGCGCCGCTGTGACCCTTGTTCAAGGTGCGGGGCAGGGCGTTCGCCGGCCCGGGTTGCAATTCAGCATGGTGGCCGGCGCCGTTGTGACGGCGCCTAATACGACGCGGATGGCCGCCGCCGCGTACCCCGCATCCGAGCAGATATCGGTCGACGCCGCGACCCAATTGCGTGCGGTGGACCGGCGCATCCTTGGCATGAACACGAACTACCTGACCGACCACGCGGACGTCCGCGACTCCGGTCAGGGCTATGGGAGCGCCCTGCGAACGCTCGGGGTCGGCTCGCTCCGCTACCCCGGCGGCGAGGAGGCGGATAGTTACCTCTGGTCCAGCGCGCCCTTCACGGCCCCCCGGCCGAAGCTGGCCCGCACCGGCCCCGCCGAATGGCCCTCGAACGATCCGCATTGGGTCGGCGGCGACACCGAGTTCGTCCACGCGCCGCTCGACTTCGACCAGTTCATGGCGTATTGCCGGGATCTGGGCGCAGAGCCCACGGTCGTCGTACCGATGGATGCCATGTACCGGCCGGCCTCCGCTGGCGGCACCGCCCCGGACAAGCAGCTCCTCCTCGACACCGCCGTGGCGTGGGTACGCTACGCGAATCAAGTTCGAGGCTACGGTGTCCAACACTGGGAGCTCGGGAACGAGAGTTACAAAGCCTCCTACATCGGCGGGACGACCGCCGATCAGTACGCTCGCGACGCCGTCGACTTTGCACGGGCGATGAAGCAGGTGGACCCGACCATCAAGATCGGCATCAACGGCCCGGACCGCCAGTTCGGGCGCAGCGACTATGATGCGAGTGGCGCCTGGTGGCAGACGGTTCTGCCGGTGGCTGCTCCAGTTGCCGACTTTCTGGTTGTGCATAGCTATCCCGCCTGGGGCTGGGGTGGTTACAACCACTACGCGACCCACACGCCGAATTTGACCGCCGCCGTTGACGGTGTCCAGGCGGCGCTCCAGGCATGGTCTCCTCCCCGCGACGCGGACCGCATACGCTTGCGCGTGACGGAGATCAACGCTGCCGATTGGAGCGACGGAGGCTGGCCGAACGTCAACAACCTGGGCCACGCAGTGGTGCTGTTCGATCAAATTGGTGGCCTGCTCACCCATCCTGCCGTCGAGGCCGCCCAGGTTTGGACCACCCGATGGACGAACGCCGCCGCGACCGACCTCTGGAACACCCTCGATCCCGCCAACGCGCTCTTGGCGACCGGGCAGGCGCTGGCCATCTGGAACCAGTTCCTCCGCTCGACGATGATTGCAACGACCAGCACGACTTTGGTACGCTCCTTTGCCAGCTACGACCCCGTCGGACAGGATCTCAGCGTGTTCCTGATCAATAAAGACACCACTGCCCGTACTGCCACGGTCACCCTCCGCAACTATGGCACCGGGGCAACGGGGTCGCGCTGGAGCCTACTCGGAACCGGACCGAATGACCCAGCCCCCGTCTGGAGCAACCTCGGGGAGGTGACGCTGGCCGGAAACAGCCTGCAACTGGTCCTCGCTCCCGTATCCGTCACGGCGGTCAGCCTGCGGCCGGCGGCGTCACTCACCACCTAGCGGTCCATGCCCCTGCGCATGGTAGGCGGCGGCGCGATCCTGGGCGGCCACGGCCGCGTCCCAGATGACGCGATTCAGCTGGTAATCGGGCGGGTTGGGCACGAGGGCGTTGGTCGCATTGACATCGTTGTAGTAGATGATGCCGCGCAGGTCGGGATAATTGGGCAGCTCGTGCCACATGGCCTGCAGCCAGGCACGCTGCACCTCCGCCGTCCCGCTCACGCCGAGTTCGGCCGCGACCACCGGCTTGCTGAAGCCGCGCGCACGGGCATATTTCTCCGCCATAATCTCGGCGAAGGTCTGCTGCTGGCTCGTGCCGACCAGGGCATTGAACGCCGGGCTAGAGAGCACGGTGATGCCCACGAGATCGACGACATCGGCGCCGGGGTAGTACGAAGCTTCGTTCGCATTGCCGGCTGGAGACCACATCCAGAGCAACTGCCGGCCAGCCGCTGCTTGGAGGACGGTATGCACGTGGCGATAGGCCTGCACGTAGTCGGCAGGGTGATCGGTGCTCCACGGGTAGAGGGAGACTATGTCCATTTCCTGGGCGAAACGGACCACGACCTGGCCCCCGGTGCTGCCGAGCGCTTGGGCGATCTCGCGGAGTTGAGGATCATACCGACCATCACTGAGGTCCGCCAGCAGCTGGTCGGCACGAAACCCCTGGCCCGTCAGTGGCCAGGGCTCCAGGGTGACCACCGGCACTCGACCCGAGCTGGTGATCGTTTGCAGGCGCCCGCTGAGGCCGCTTATCGAGGGGGCCGACAGATTAATGTAGATCATCTCGGCCGTAAAGCTGGGGTTGAGCAGCGTGCCGTCCGGGTCGAAGGCGCCCGTGAAGCGCCTGTTCTGAGCCAGGAGCAGCAGATCGGTGGTGGGCGGTGCGGCGGGGACGGCGGCAGAGGCCGGCCGGGTATTCCAGAGGTTCTTCGCCGGCACGCCGATCTGGGTGGCCGGCTGGGAGTCGGCCGCGGCGCCCCCATCCCCACCAACGGCTGCCGGGAGGGCGTCTGCAGTATGAGCGACCGCTACCGACCCGGCGCCATTCCAACGCGCAGCCTCCGCCATGGCCGGCAGTGCCGACGTAAACGTCGTCCCCATTGCTGCCAGCACGAACACTGCCAGCAGGATCGGCAGGAAACGCCGCGCCACCGTCTGCCCCAGGGTGATGCCCTCCTTGAGGAGTGCTGTCAGGTCCAGCCCCAGCGCCACCCAGAAGACACTCAGCATACAGAGCGCTCCCATGAGGGCGAAGAGGACGTAGCCCTGCGCTCTGCCCTGCTGGCCGAACACCAGGAAGCGCCAGACGGGAATGAGACACGCGGCAACGAGGAGGAGGTACGGTCCCTGGGCGCGCAGATTAAAGGGCCTCGCCATCCCCCCCTCCTGCCCCTTTGGCGTGATCATGTACGGGCGCTTGATTCGGAGCAGGACGTTGAGCAAGGCCCAGAACACGACGGGCCACCGTGCGATGGTCAGGATCACCCCCCGCCAGGACAGGCGCAGCCCTTTGGGCTGGAACCAGCGGCGGCTCCACCACCAGATTGCCATGGCCATCACCTGCATCGGCAGCGCGTGGAGGACATAGGCGACGAACGGGACGGTGGCGACCGACCGGCTCGTCAGCAGGACAAGCGAGGGCATCAGGAACAGCCACAGCATGGAGAGCGACCAGCAGGTGTACCAGGTCTGCACGAAGAGGAACTGCAGGGCGGCGCGCGGCCGGTAGCCGCGCAGGTAGCGGGGGGCATAGCGGAAGAGCACCTGGATCATGGAGTGCGCCCAGGCAAACTGCTGCGCGAGGTACGTCTCGAAGGTTTCGGGACCCTGTCCTGTGGCAATCACCTCGGGCACGTACACGCCGGTGTAGCCGGCCTGGGCGAGCACAACGGTGTCCAGGTGGTCCTCAGCGCGCGTCGGCTGCATCCCCCCGATCGCCAGCATCGCCTCGGTGCGATAGGTCGAATGCGAGCCGATGATGAAAGGGGTGCGGGAGAAGCCGTAGAAGCCCATCTGCAAGGGACCTTGGAGGACCAGCTCCTGCTCGGCAGCGCCGCGCGCCGTCCAGCGGTCTAGGTTGCCGTAGACCGAGGGCGCCTGCACCCAGCCCACGCCCGGATCCGTGAAGTGCCCGAGCACGCGGTCAAGGTAGGCGGGCACCGGGTGATGATCGATGTCCAACTGGACGAAGAATTCGTAGGCGATACCGTGCTTGAAAAGCCAGGCGTTGACGTTACCGGCCTTGGTCTTAGCCTGGAACGGCGGGCGTGGTTGATTCCACAGGGGAACGCCCCGGCGGGAGAAGTGCTGGATACCGTACCTGGCACACAGCTGCCGCACGCGCGGATCGTTTTCTTCATCGAGGACCCAACTATCGTGCGGGTAGGTCACCGCGACCATGTGCCGAATTTGCGCCTCGATGATGGCAATATGCTCTTTACTCGGCACACAGAGCGTGATCATGGCGACCTTGTGGCCAACCGGCGCCGGGACGTGGACCGGCGTACGCATGCGACCGACGAAGAACAGGTACACCGACGGCAGCACCGTCGCCACATAGCAGAGGGCGATGCTCGTCGTCACGTACAGGGCGACGGACTCCACCCGCGCGTCCACCAGCCAGAAACGCCAGAACAGGAGGACGGCCGCGATCCAGCCGGCGACGAGCAGGGCATAGGAACGTCGGGCCTGCCCGTCGAGCGCGCTGATGGACTTCCCACGTCGCGCCACCGAGTGTGGCGGCGAAGCGGCCGGGCGGACATGCACGACGTCGATAGCCATACCGATTCGCCCCTCGCTTGAAGGAGGGGGCGGCGACGGCGGGGCGGGGGCCGTGGGCGCACCGCGCCTTGGGGTTCGCCGGACGGCTGCCAGTACTGGTAACATAGCTCTGTCCTCTCGGGACTGGCGGTCTCCCTTGCCCCATTGCCGGCAAGCTCTCGGAGGCAGGGGAGACCGTTCGTGCGGTAGGGCGGTGTTAGCGAATGCTCACCGCCTGCGTAGACTGAACCCTTCCTGGCATCGTGGTCCGCAGCATGCCAGAGCGTTGAACCCGGTTTGGCTGTGGTACGCAGCAGCGCCCTAAAGATGAACTACTGGGTACTGAGATGGTCATAGGCGTATGGCCGACGATCGTCTGAATCGCGTTGTGCTTGAACGTCTTCCAAACGACTCGTGACGGAAAAGTTTTCCGATCTACCGCCCTACCACCCAATATCACCCTCTGGAACGGATGCTATCGGGTAACGAACGACCTAATGTGATAGTAGCAGTGGGTAGTTACATAAAGCGTTACGGACGAGAGGAAATGAACAGAGAGCGAGATTTATGAACGGGAAATGACGAATCGAATGAACAACGAAGTCGCGGACGGACTAAGTTGCAACCAAGGGTATGGTGCATGCCTGGGACGGCCCGTCGAAGGAACGCCGACGCGGCAGCGGTTACCGTTCGTCTCCAGCCGTCGATTCCGAACGTCCGCTAAGTCCCCTTAGCAGGTATTGAGAGGGATACCCCACGCCTGGCTATGTCTGCTAATCTTCGGGGCTGAGGCGTGGCGGCAATGGCTACTACACTCTGGGCGACGGGGCATCGGTCGGGCGGGAGAGGACTCGGCCATGCGGCGGGCGGGCATGCCGGCGCGCTCGGCCGACGGGCAGGCGGCGCTGATGGCGTACGACGAGCAGCTCCGCTGCCAGCACGACCTGCGGTCGGCGACGCTGCGCAGCTCCAGCAACAATGCCGCGTCCATCGCCAACGACGGCGAGCGTTACCGCAATGGCGAACGGATCAGCACGGCGTTCACCGGAGCCGCGATCAACCAGGTGGTGAGCAAGCGTCTGGTCAAGAAGCAGCAGATGCAGTGGACGCCCACGGGCGCTCATTTGCTCTTGCAAGTGCGCACGCAGGTGCTCAACGACGAGTGAGAGGCCACGTTTCGGTCCTGGTTTCCGAGCTTTCGTCCGTCTCCGGCCGCCGCGGAATCAGCGGCGTGATCC
>JBPCLN010000122.1:0-3934 GCA_051003235.1 Chloroflexota bacterium
TTGGATGCGCACCATTCCCTATCGCCCCCCCGCGTAGCGTCCGGAGGACTAGATGGCGACGGCCACGCCGGCGGCGGGGGATAGTCTGGGCTACCCGGTGCCGGTGGTCTCGACCGTGGTTGCCACGACGGACTTGGGCCCCTGGACAGTCCGCCATCCGACGGCAATTCCCTGGCTCTACTGGGGGCGATCACAATCGCCGAGATCGAAACCGGGCTGCTGTCCATCCCCGTCGGGTTGCTTTTACACGGCCTTATCCTGGTGCTGTTGCCGTTGCACGCCGTGCTGGCGCGGGGCAGGCCCTATCAGCCGTTGCTCCTTTGCCTGGTCGTTGCCCCCCTGCTTCGTATTATGTCGCTCACGCTACTCCTGGTCGGCATCCCCATCAGCGATTGGTACCTGCTGGTAAGCATCCCCGTCCTGGTCTGCACCTGCATGATCGCCAACCTCCTTGGCTACCAGCGCCGTGACCTGGGTCTGGTCTGGCGCCGCAGTTGGGCCCAACTGGCAATCTTGCTGTGCGGCCCCTTCCTGGGTTGGATCGAAGGGCGGATTCTCACCGTCCAGGGACTCGCCGCCGCCCCGACCCTGGCGTCCATGCTGCCGCCAGCGCTCATCCTGTTCTTTTGTACCGCCTTCATGGAGGAGTTGGTCTTCCGCGGCCTGCTGCAGCGCGCGGCCTTCGGCTTGTTCGCCGACGACGGCATTCTTTATATTTGCCTCCTCTTTGCCGTCTTACACACCGGCTATCGCTCGATCGCCGACTCGATCTTCGTGTTTCTGGTGGGCCTGCTCTTCGCCATCGTCGTCCGGCGAACCGGCTCCATCATCGGCACGACCGCCTCCCACGGTCTCGCCAACGTGAACCTCTATATCATCCTGCCACTGTTCTTTCCGGGGTCTTGAGGGAGACCTCACTCCTCCCGATTCCGCCGGGCGCGCTGCTTCGCTTCCAGGAGGTGGGTGCGCGTTGTGCCGCTTGCTTCCGCGGCGGGGGCTGTCGCTGTTGGTGCGTCGCCGGCAGCCGGCAGGTGAGGACGCACGATGGTCGTGGCCGGGCCGGCGTGCCGCGCCGCGGCCTGGCTGCGTTGTTCCTGAAGCCGGGCCGCGACGCTGGTGAGCGATCCTTCGCTCGTCGGGTGGGACGGGCGGCGCAGGCGGCTGGTGAGCACCTGTTCCGCCGTATGCGGCGCCTTGCTCTGGGCGCGGGACTCCAGCATGCGCTGGCGAAGACCGGCCAGGCGGCCCTCGTTGTCTGCCAGGCGTACCCGCCGGTTGGCGCGCGACAAGAGCGCGCGTAATTCGCGCGTCGACAGGCGTAACCGGCGCACCGCGACGTCGGCCAGGAACAGCAGCAGTGCCGTCAGAAGGAGCCAGGGCCAGAGGAGAATCAGGCCGCTCGCTCCGCGCAAATCGTGCTGGAAGGCCTGATCGGCCGACGCCAGTACGCTTCCTCCCGTCATCTGGGGCAGCTTCTGCAAGAGCGCCATATTCGTACCATTGTCGCGGTACTCCGGCGAATAGTCGACAGCATAGCCCGTTGGCTGCAAGGCGACGACGCGGCCCTGGCTGTCGGTCTGCACGATCTGTAGGAGATAGGTACCCTGATCCGCCGTTGGGAAGTCGCCCTCGTAGCGCCCCGGCGCGGTCTGTTCCAAGGGCACGGCGCTCTGGGTCGTGTTGGGATTGACCACGGTGGCCCGCGTCGTGAGGAAGTTACGATAGCTCTGGTCGGCGGCGACAGCATCAACCATGATATGCGCGCCTTGGGCGTTCGGCGTCACGCTGACCTGCAAGTTTTGATCGACATTGCTGGGCAGGCTTTCCCGTACTACCTGGGACCAGAACGCGGCATATTGGGGCCACGACACCCAGTTTCCCGCCCATCGCCCGCCGCTATCGGAGGTCCAGGAAAGCACATGGCCCAGGCCATATTGCCACTGCGCCAGCAACGGGTCTTGCTGACCCGATTCCAGGATCTGCTGGGCCGTCGGTTTCGCCGTCGTGGCGACGTAACCGAGTAACGGCGGCAACGTGGCGGGATCAATGCCGCGCAATACCGGGCTGGACCCGACCACGACCGGCTTAAACGCCTCTTCTACAATCGCTGGACGGGCGACCAACTGCGTCTCTTTCACAAGCAGTTGGGGGATGTCGAAGGGGTCGTTACCGTCGTAATAGCGTCCCTTGCCGGCGGTGGCGATATCCTGTAACACCGCCAGATCACTGGGCTGGACGTTTGTCCCCACCACGGAGGTGGTGATACCGGCCGCCGCGATGCTTTGCATGAGGGGCTGGTAGGTGTCGGCGGCGTCGCCGTCACCCATCAAGATAATGTGCTTCGTCTTGGCGGGGCTGTTGAGCAGGGCCTGCCAGGCGTCTTTGAGCGCCGGCGCATAACTGGATGGATCGCTCGGTTGCATCGCGTCGATCTTGGCATTAATCGCCGCCTTGTCCGTTACGTTTTGGAGAGGCACCGCCCAGCCGCCGCTCGTGTCGTTGACGGCAATCTGATCGGCGGAGGACAGATTGGCGATGGCCGACTTGGCCGCCTCTTTGGAAATGTCGATGCCGAGGCTGTTCTCCAGGCTTTCGATGACGAACACCACCGCCGTACTGGGCAGGTTCTGGCGGGGTTTGACCAGCGACGATACGGGCAGCATCGCGTCGAGCGGCGTGCCGTCATACTGTCCGCTGGCGTAGCTCTTGTCGCCGCCGATGGTCACCAGGCCGCCGCCCAGATTCTGCACGTACAGCTGCAAGGTTTGCATCAGCGAGGCCGGCAGATCGGTGGCTGGTACGTTGACCAGGGTGATGCTGTCGTAGCTGCGCAGTTGGGCCAGGTCGGCAGGGACACCGGTTGGCGCGGTGCGGTCCACTTGCATCCCAACGGAGGTGAGGGCCTTCTGTAGGTCGGCCCCTACGCCGGCCTGGCCTTCGACCAGCAGGACCCGGGGTTCGCCGCTGACGTAGCCGAAAGACGAAGCCTGCTTGTTCTCCGGCGTAGCATCGGCCGTCGTCTCCAGGTGAACCGAGAAGGTGTGGAAGCCCTGGGCCGCCGGACCGTGGGAGAAATCGAAGGCGTTGGCGCCCGGATGCAGCGTGATCGTCTGCTGGCTGGTCAGCGCCCCGTCCGTGAAGAGGAACAACGTACCCTGGCCGGCGACGGTCGACTGCACATTGCCGGTGATGTCGAAGCGTTCGCCCTTGCGGACAGTATTGGGAACGGTCACCCGCTCGACATAGACACTGGAGTGGGGCGCCCGCTGCACCGGTGCGACGGAGACCTGCACGCCGGAGAGGGCGGCGATGCGCGCCTCATCCACCGCCGAGCCGAAATTCTCGTTGCCGTCGGAGAGTAAGATCAGGCGCTTACCGCCCTGCCCTGCCAGCATGGCCATTCCCAGGCGCATGGCGCCGCCGATATCGGTCGCGCTGCGCACGGGCGCGGAGGCAAGATCGGGCAACTGGCCGGAATGGGTCAGCGCCTCTTCCACCAGGGCATCCTTGCCGAAGACAACAACGCCGGCTCGATCTTTGGCGCCCAGGCGGCCGAGCGCTTGCCGAATCCACGCCGTCGCCTGATCCACGCCGGAACTGCCGACGCTATCGGACGCATCGACGAGAAAGACAACATTCAGGGAATTTTCCGGCACCGCAATTCGGGGCTGGGCGATCGCCAGGGTCACCAACGCAAGGAGCACCAGGCGTAAGGCGAGCGAGAGCCGGCGTCGTGCCGGCGGCAGGTACATCCGGCTGAAGCGACTCAGCAGCACGCTACACGCGGCAAGCAGCAGGAAGAGGAGGAGGGCCAGCGGGAAGGCGAATTGCAGTTGCATCACGCCCTCCGGTGGTACCACCACCACTCCCCGAGGAGCAGCAGCGCACCCAGGACCGCCAGATACGGCCACAATTCGTATGGAGCCACGGCCGG
>JBPCLN010000123.1:0-5247 GCA_051003235.1 Chloroflexota bacterium
GCGACGTACCGCAGTGGAGCCGCAGCATCATCACGGTACTGTACTACCTTGAAGAGTCAACATGTGAGCGAGGTTGCACGCAGGTCGTACCCGGCAGCCATCTGCTGCCCTGGGCACCGGGCGATGGGCCGGCGGCCGGCATAAGAGACCAGGTGGTGCGGGTCGAAATGCCCGTAGGTGGCCTTCTGGCGATTGACAGTCTCATCTGGCATGGTGTGGGACCGAGCCGGACTGGCCAGACGCGCATGAGCATGACGATCGGTTACCATAGCGCGGACGATTTGGCTTCGGTCGAAGACCCGCAAAAGATCCTGGTGCGGGGCCACCGCGTGTACGCTGGAAACTCGTAGGAGACGCTCCAAAGCTCACAACCTTGACAAACGCGGTGGGGGCCTGCATGCTTTGCTCCGTCTTGCCGGTACACCATTGTCGTACGGAGGAAGTCATGGCGCCAGCAACCCAGACAATCGCCACGCAGTTCGCGCGTGACGGCTATTACGTCACTGATCAACTGTTCACGGTCACCGAGGTCCAGCAGTGGAAGGCGGAGTGCCGCCGGGTGCTTGACGCTGAAACGGCAGCGGCGCTAGACCGCGATGCACCCCGGCCCCAGTTCTGGAACACCGGCGTCTACGTTGGCCTCTCGGTCGCCAGCCCGCTCTGCCGCGCTTTCGCCCGTGATCCCCGCCTGCTGGATGCGCTGGAACCGGTGATCGGCCCCAACATCACGTTCTGGAGCGACAAGATCGTCTTCAAGGCGGAAGAGACCACCACGAGCACCCCCTGGCATCAGGACTGGCCCTACTGGGAAGGCTGTCACAAGATCAACGCCTGGATTGCCCTCGACGACGCCACGCCCGCCAACGGCTGCCTGAAGCTGGTGCGCGGCAGCCATCGGGCCGCGCTTTCCCACGACGCCAAAGCGCCGGCCGGCGAGGGATTCACCAACCGGGTCGATTCCGGCAAGATTGACGACTCGCTGGTCGTCTCCGCGCCGGCGCCGGCGGGTGCCGTCGTCGTCTTTCACGACCTCACGCTCCATGCCTCCCACCCTAACACGGCCCACACGGACCGCTGGGCGGTGATTGCCACCTATAAAGATGCCCAGGCCGAAGACAAGGACTATCCCTTCGCCAAGGCGGCAGCCGTGGTGCGCGGAACTGGCCGGGCCGGCGCCAGAGCATAAGAGACGCCGGCACCGCCAATATACCGATCAGTTCGCGCTTGACGGCAGTGGGCTCGTTATTCTAGTATCCAGAAGAAAGCGGCAGGGGGGCGTTCGTAGCGGCGTGACCTTACCGAGCGTCGCATGTTGTTGGGATGCTGGAGTTGGGAGATGAACCTTGCCAGGAGTTGATCGGGAGACCGTGCGCGTGGCGTTGATTGGCGCCGGGGCGATGGCCAATCGCTATCACTACCCCTCGCTCGCCACCTTTCCGGATGTGGAATTGGCGGCAATCTGCGATCTGGTCGAAGACAAGGCTCGCCAGACGGCAGCGCGGCTGGGTATCGCCGGCGAGCACGTCTACAGCGACTACCGGCGGATGCTCAGCGAGGTGCAGCCCCAGGCCGTCTATGTGCTCATGCCGCCCCAGCACGTCTTTGAGCCGGCGATGGCGGTCCTCAAGCAGGGCCGGCACCTCTTTGTCGAGAAGCCGCTGGCCTTGACCACCAATCAAGCGCGAGAACTTGCCTACACTGCCGGCATGCACGATTGCCTGACAATGGTCGGCTTCCAGCGGCGGCATATTCCCGCCGTGACGGCGCTCCGTCGCCGCGTGGAGGAACGGGGCCCGATTTATTTTGCCGAGGTCGCCTTCTTGAAATCCACCCGCGACCTGGCCGCTGGGACGCGATTCTACGACGGAGCCATCGATCCGTTGACCTCCGACGGCATCCACGCGGTTGATAACCTCCGCTGGCTCTGCGGGGGCGAGGTCGAAGAGGTCCATGCGAGTGTGCGCCGCCGCTTCGTGCCCGGCCCCACTGCCAATACCTTTTTCGCTCAGGTCAGCTTTTCCAGCGGAGCAGTGGGGACGGTCCACTACAATCTGGTCACTGGTCGCCGCGTCTTTCGGACCGAGTTCCACGGGCCCAATATCACGGCCTATGTCGATGCCGACCGGGAAAGCTGGCTCGTGGCCGATGACGGCAGACAAGAAAGCCAGTCGTCCCAGGAGTACGGACGCACCTCCCTTCGGGAAGGAGAGGAGCTCAAAGAGTTCCACTGGCTGGGCTTCTGGCAAGAGAGCCGCCACTTCATTGACAGCATCAAAGCCGGCCAGCAACCAACCAGCCACTTCGCCGACGCCGTAAAGTCCATGGAACTGGTGGAGCGCATCTGGAGGGCGGCGCCGCGAGAGTGAGGAAGGCTCGTAGGGGTGGCTCCCCGTGGCCGCCCTGGTTCGGCACCCATTGTCATTCATCGTTGGCGACGGTAGCAGGGCGGCCACGGGGAGCCACCCCTACGCCACATCCCAGAGAGGACCCGTTTCGTGCGCTATCTCATGTTCTCCAAGCATCTCCAGGAACTGGATGTTGCGGCGGCCGGACAGGCAATCAAGACGCTGGGTTTCGACGGCGTTGAGTTGACGGTACGGCCCGGCGGCCATGTCGAGCCGGAACGCGTCAAGGAGGATCTGCCGCGTGCTGTCGAGGCGCTGCGGGCGATCGGCCTGGCTGTACCGGCGATTGTGACCGACATTAAAGGCAAGGATGCGCTCCATGCCCACGCCGTCTGCGCCGCCGCCGCCCAGGTTTCCGCCACGCACTTGCGCAACGGCGCCTGGCCCTACCGGCCTTTCGGGCAGATTCGGGAGCAGGTCGCTGCGGCAACGCGCAATGCCAGCGAGCTGGAGGACCTTGGCCGCGAATATGGCCTGCGCTTCTGCGTCCACTGCCATTCCGGCGCCACACTCACCGCTCATGGCGCGCTGCTCGCCCAGATCATCGCCGACACCGATCCGCGCTTTGTCGCCGCCTCCTTCGATCTGGGGCACCTCACCGTGGAAGGCGGGAACGGCGCCTGGATTCAGAGCATCGACCTCCTGCAGGATCGCATCGGCATTGTGGCGGTGAAGAGCTTTGGCTGGTTCTCCGAGTCTGATACGGCCACCGGCGCGGTACGCTGGACGCCCCGGCTGGTCCCGCTGGCCGAGGGCGCAGTGCAATGGGCCAGAGCCTTTTCCCTCCTTCGCCAGGTGGGTTGGGATAGCGACGGCGACGCTCTGGTTTCAGTACACAGCGAATACCAGGGACGGGGAAGCTGGCGCAGTCTGGACCTCCCCGAACTGCTCACCCAGACCGGCGAAGACCTGGCATTCCTGCGCCGGCAGGCGACCATATGAAGTTCGCCGTCCCCGATAACTTTCCGGTGGTCTACACCGAGGATCACCCGGCGCTGCGGCCACTCTACGCGCGGGGCGAGGTGCTGCTCGCCTCCACGCTGCACCGAACGGCGGCGGAACTCGTCGAGCGTCTGCGCGGCGCGACCGCGGCGATCAACGTGCGGGCCTATTCGAAGTTCGATGACGCTGTCTTCGCGGCCCTGCCGGAACTGAAGTTTCTCACGGTGATGGGCACGGGGACCGACAACATTGACCTCGCCGCGGCGCGCCGGCGGGGGGTGGTGGTCAGTAACACGCCGACGGCGCCCACCGTGTCGGTCGCCGAGCACACCGTCGCCCTGGCCCTCGCCCTCACCAAGAACCTGGTGCCTATGGATCACGCGCTCCGCGGTGGCGAGTGGCGCCACCTGCCGGGGATCGAGTTGCGCGACAAGACCTTTGGCTTCATCGGTTTAGGCCTCATTGCCGCCGAGGTGGCGCCCGTGATGCGCGCGCTCGGCATGCGGTTGATCGGTTGGAGTCTCACCCATGACGAGGAGCGAGCACAGCGGCTCGGCGTCCAACTGCGAGAGTTAGACGATGTGCTGCGGACGGCGGATATCGTCTCGCTCCACCTGCGCGCGTCACCCCGCACCGCCGGCTTCATCGGCCGGCGTGAACTCAGCCTCATGCCGCCGACCGCCTATCTCATCAACACGGCACGGGGCGCCATCGTGAACGAGGCGGCGCTGGTCGAGGCGCTCGCGGCGCGCCGGATTGCCGGAGCGGCGATCGACGTCTTCCAGCGAGAGCCGCTCCCCGCCGATTCCCCGTTGCTCGGTCTGGATAACGTTCTGCTGACGCCGCACGTCGCCTGGGTGACGGACGCCGGAACCGAACGCATGGCGCGCCACCCGGTGGACAATATCCTCGCGTTCCTGGCCAGAAAACCCCAGTTTGTCGTCAATGAGCTGTAGTGGTGGGTCTACGAAGTTCGGTGCGGGTTGCCCGCGACTTCAGTCGCCTGGCGCGCACTATTTAGGGAGGAAGAACCATGTCGGTCGATCACAACTTGCTGCTCCCTTTCCGTCGCCAGTCACTCGGTCATACCGACCAGGGGTATCGCACCTGGCAAACACAAACGGCGGAGGCGCACTGGCCGGCGTCGGCCACCACCCTCCTGCTCTGCGACGTGTGGAACCGTCACACCTGTCCGGCGGCGGAGACGCGCCTGGAGCAACTGGTGCCGCGCATGGTGGAGGTCGTGACGGCGTTGCGCGCCAGAGGCGTGCAGATCGTCCACGCTCCCTCCGACACTATGGCGTTCTACGCCGGGTCCGCGGCGCGGGAGCGGGTGCTTGCCGCGCCGAAGATCGAGCCGCCGGAGGAGCTCTCCCATGATGACCCGCCGCTTCCCGTCGACTCCACCGGCGGCGGCTGCGACGCCGACCGGGAGGAACCCCATCCCCCCTGGCCCTGGACGCGCGAACACCCCGGCATCACCATCGACGAGACGGTTGACGTCGTCTCCGACAACGGGCGCGACCTCTACGCCTACTACCAGCAGCGCGGCATCCGGCAGGTCCTGATCATGGGCGTCCACACCAATATGTGTGTCCTCAATCGCACGTTCGCCATCAAGCGACTGGTGCGCTGGGGCGTCGATGTCGCTTTGATCCGCGACCTCACCGACGCGATGTATGACCCGGCCCGCCCCCCGTACGTGAGTCACGAGGAAGGCGTGCGTCTGATCGTCGAGTATATCGAGAAGTTCTGGTGCCCGACGGTAACCAGCACCGAGGTCCTGGGGGCGGTGGCGCGTTCATAACGTCCCGCCCCTCCATCAGTACGCCGGAGCGGTGCCGGAGCAGGCGCACTGGTTCACGAGGTGCTGGAGGGGTCCCTTGATGCTCTGCAGGGT
>JBPCLN010000124.1:0-5951 GCA_051003235.1 Chloroflexota bacterium
CGCGGCAGTGGCCTGGTCGATGCCGGTCTGGGCGGCGCTCACGGCGGCATCGCCCGCCTTGCATTGGGTGTTGGTGGTGTTCTGCCCACAGGCGCCATCGCGGCTCACCTGGGCGGTGTAGAGACTACTCTTGGCGGCGGCGATCTGTTGCGCGGTTGTACCCTGGCTCGCCTGGACCGTTGCCTGGGCGCCGGAGAGCGCCTTCTGGGAGTTGGCAGCCGCCTGCTGGGCGTTCTGGAGCGCCGTGCGATCTCCTGCGACGTTCTGGGCAACCTGGGTTTGCACCGCGCTGAGATTCTTTGTGGCCGTATCCAGCGCCATCTGATCGTTCGTCACTGCTGTGCGGTCGGACGAGGTGTTCGCCGTGATTTGCGCCTGCACGGCGGTCATGTTCTGTTGCGCCGTCGTGAGGGCAGTGCGAGCATTGGTGACGGCGGTCGCGTCGGATTTCGCTGCTGCGCCGACGTGGGCCTGGGCGTCGGTGGCTACTCACTCCAGAGTGTGCAACCCCAGTGGTATGGAACTGATAAAGATTCAGTTAGTTCGGCCGCCTGTCGCACGCCGCCATGCTGGCGGCGCAAGATTGGAAGAACATTGGAGGCCCGGCGCATCAGTGAGTATCCTCTCCGCGAGGAGATACTATGAACATTGTCAATCCGCCGGAAGCAATCATCGCCCTGAGTCGCCTCAGTCCGCATGAGCGTTTCCCGGATGGCCGGCCGCACGTACCGGACGACATTGTGGCGCGGATGGCGCTCGTCACGACCGAAGAGGCCTGGAGTGTGCTGCGCAAGCACGGCTACCACGACCAGTTCGAGGGTGACTGGATCAACACCCATCCCGAGCGCATCCTGGTCGGTCGCGCCGTCACGGCGATGTTCGTGCCGAAGCGGCCGGATTTGCAGGAGCTGGTCGAGGAACTGGGCCGGGCGGAGGGACGGATTGGCGGCCAGAACTCTTGGGTGATCGATACGCTGCTGCCGGGCGATGTCATGGTAGTCGACATGTTCGGCAAGGTGCGCAACGGCACCTTCGTCGGTGACAACCTGGCGACTTCACTCCAGGGGCGGACGCGGGCCGGCGCGGTGATCGACGGCGGCATCCGCGACTTCCAGGGGGTTTCGCAACTGACGCAGGTGGCCATCTTCACGCGCGGGCTGCATCCATCGGCCATCGCCGACGTCACGCTAGCCGGCATCAATGTGCCGATCCGCATTGGCGCGGCGACGGTGCTACCCGGCGACATCGTGCTCGGGACGCCGACCGGCGTCATCTTCATCCCCGCCCACCTGGCGCAAGAGGTCGTGGAGCGTTCGGAAGACGTGCGGGTACGCGATCAATTCGGCAAGCAACGATTGCACGAGGCCCGCTACACGCCGGGCGAGATCGACCGCGCCTGGTCAGAGATAATCGAGGCCGACTACCAGGCCTGGCGGAGAGACCTTCTTGCGGCGCGCCTCAATCCCCACCAATGACAGCGATATCCTCCCAGCGCTCGTTCGACCAGGAACGCGCCATCGCGTCCAACACCCTGGCTACTTTGGCCGCATCGTGCAGTCCCGGTTCGCCCTGACGCCCTTCCTGAATTGAGAGCAGGAACTGGGCGGCTTCGATCGTCTTCAGGTCGTCGTAGCCGAGGCCGATGCCGGGTCCGGGCGCAAAGCGAGCGTGGAAGGGATGCTCCGGAGCGCTCAGGATCCGTGTAAAGCCGCCCGTGCCGCCGACCCGCGCCGGGCGCTGCACCTGCAACTCGTTCATGCGCTCGAAATCCCAGTGCATGGCGCCTTCAGTGCCGTTTACCTCGAACGCCATCTGACAGTCGGGGCCGGTGATGACCCGGCACGCCTCCAGCGTGCCCTGAGCGCCGCCGGCGAACTGCACGAGGGCGCCGACGTAATCTTCGTTCGTCACTTCGCCCTGCGGTCCTGCCGCAGCTCCGACGTTAAAGTGCGTGCCGGCATCAGTGGCGAGCGGACGGCTGGGCAGAAACGTAGCGTGGTTGCTGGTCACGCGCTGGATCGGGCCCGCGAGCATGAGCGCCATATCGACGACGTGCGCCATCAGGTCGCCCAGTGTGCCCCAGCCGGCGTACTCCTGCTGGAAGCGCCAGGAGAGCACGCCGCGCGGGTCGCTGGCGTAACCCGTCAGGAATCGCCCGCGGTAGTGCGTAAGCCGGCCCAGTTCGCCGGCGGCGATCTGTTTCCGGGCGAACTGGACGAGTGGCGCCCAGCGGTAGTTGTACCCAACAAAGGACAACACACCGGCGGTGCGCGCGGCGTCAGCGGCCGCGATGGTCTCGGCCGCGCTGCGTCCCACCGGCTTCTCGCAGAGCACGTGCTTGCCGGCTGCCGCCGCCGCCCGGACGATCTCCAGATGCAGATGATTCGGCGTCGCAATGGAAATCGCTTCGACGTCCGGATGGGCAATGACGTCCTGCCAGTCGGTCGTACATGTCGTGAACCCGAAGCGCTCCTGGGCGGCGGTCGCGCGAGCGATCGATTCGTCGGCGCAGATAACGAGTTGCGCCCGGATGCCCTGGTCGAAAAAACGGTCGCCGGCGGCGCGCAGACTGCGGCTATGCACCGTGCCCATCCAGCCCATGCCGATCACCCCGACGCCAATCGTTCGTGCCACTCGATCTCCTCCGTGTCCGATCGCGGGTAGCCGGCGACCTTTGCTGCCGGAAGACGTTAGCATGCCATCCATGCCATCATGGTGCCGCTTCGCCATTCCAATGGCGACCGTTGGTTGGACGACACCCGGGCGCGTAGGATATATGCGGTAAAGGAGGAACCCGTGAAGTTGCTGCTGTTGGGCGAGTCGGCGGTGAGCGCCCGGTATCTCACCGGAACCTTCGCGCGAGCCGGCATCAACGTCCGCCATGTCGAAGCGCGCGAGCCGCTCGAGCGCCTTGATGCGGATTGGGATGTCGTGCTGTTCAGCGACTATCCGGCGAAGCAGCTCGGAACGAGCGCCGCCAACTCGATCGTCCAGCACGTCAATGGTGGGGGTGGTCTGGTCATGATCGGCGGCTGGACCTCGTTCAACGGCCAGGGAGATGGCTACCGGGGAACGGCGATTGGCGACCTCTTGCCCGTGATCTGTACCGACGGCGACGACCGGCGCAATGTCCACAGCGGGCTCTGGCTGGAGGCGGTGCAGCCGGCGCATCTGGTGCTGGCGGGACTCGACCTGACCGACCCGCCGGTGCTCTGCGGCTACAACGCCGTCACGCCGGCAGAGGGGGCGACGTTACTGGCCCAGGGGCGGCTAGTACGGTTCCGAGACGGCATGGCCGAGCCCGGCGCGGCCGTGCCGCTGCTGGCAGTGCGACCGGCCGGCTCCGGCCGTTCCCTCGCCTATGCCAGCGATCTGGTTCCCCACTGGTGCGGCGGCACCGTGGACTGGGGTGCGGGGCGGGTCGCGCTGCCCGGCGGAGCCGAGGTAGGCGCGGATTACTGCACCTTCCTCATGAATATGGTGCAGTGGGTGAGCGGCGAGTCGGAGTAGGCGTTGGCAGGTACCAGACCGAAGGTAGGCCCGAGGGTGCCGACCCGCTCAACGCAGAAGCGCACGGCCTCACAATATAATGGGATCCTGGTCACGGCAGCGCTGCAGGCGATCACGACGAAGGGGGGATCGCATGGTCAATGATGACGTGCTGGCCTACTACGCGCAGCAGAGCGCGATCACCGACCCGGGGCCGTATACCGCACTGTATGGCGACCTTCCGCACGATGTGCCTGGTCTGGCGCGTGTCGTGCAGGGGCTGATCATTGCCCCCTACGCCGAGCCCGTCTCCTGGTATGGCGTCCACCTGGAGCAAGTCGAGTTCCTTGGGCCGCTCGGTTACGGGGTCCGCCCAATGGCCGAGACAATGCAGCGGCTGCAGCAGCGTTTCCCGGGGCCGCTCAGCCAGCCGCGTCCGCCGGAGTTGCGGTGCGCGGCGAACTGCCGGAACTTCGGCGCCATGCTGGTATCGTTGCTGCGTCACCACGGTATTCCCGCCCGCCTGCGCGTCGGCTTCGGGCACTACTTCTCTGGTGACTTGGCCTACGATCACCGCATCACGGAGTACTGGAACGTCGAGGAGCAACGTTGGGCGCTGGCCGACCCGATGCTCGACGCCGTACAGGTGCAACGGCGCGGCATTACGTTTGATCCGCTGGATATTCCGCCTGGGGGGCACTTTGCCCGGGCGGGCGACGTCTGGCAGCACTGCCGGGCGGGCGAGTGGAATGCCCAACGCTTTGGCGACAGCCCGACCGACCGCGGCCTGCCGCCGATCCGCTACGCCTTGCTCCACGACGTTGCCGCCCTTAACAAGCTGGAAGTCCTCGGCTGCGACGACTGGGGCGACCTGATTACCAAGCCGGAAGACGCGCTCACGACTGAAGATCTCGCCCTGCTGGACAGCATCGCCGACGCCATCGTCCAGGTTGATGAGCAGTTGCCGGCCCTGCGCAAGCTATTCGCTGGCAGCGCCTACGGACAGGCGGTGCTGGCGCATCTGGCGCCGGCATAGGGATCGCCCTAGGCTCAAGCCTAGGGCTACGTTCACAAAGCCTGCTCAAGCAGGCTCGGAACGCGTTAGCTGAGTGTAGACATAATCGGGAACTGGCGGGAACGGAAAGCGTTGGGAATGTCCCGCAAGTTCGGTCTGCCCGGCGCCCCGAGGATGCCTGCTTGATAGTTGCATAGTTGCAAGTAAGGTTCAGCGGCAATGACACTGCATGATCTACTGGCCGATTTGAGCCGCGAACAACTCATCGCCCTCGTGCTGCGTCTGGTGGAGCGCCAGCCGGACCTGGCGGAGACCATCAAGGAATTGCAACCGGTAGGCCTGGCTCAGCCGGCCGAGGCGATGCCACTCATTGCTGGGCCGCCCCCGGCCCGGCACCCGCCGATCGACCTTGGCGATTTCCGCTTTCGGGTAGGCGCTACCTTTGGTGGAGCTGGCCGGCGATCCTACCGGGGAGGCTACAGTCACGGTGGAGGTGGTGACGTCTGGGCGTTGCTGGCGCTGATCACACCTGTTGTGGAGGCTGGCGACGGCCGCGATGCCTTGCCGATGCTGGAGGAGGTCATTGAGGGGTATCTGCACGTGGTCGAGTGGTTGGAAGAGTTCGGCGACGAAGGGGGTGACGGCTTCGCTGATGCTGGGCGTATGGCCAGCGAAGCGCTGTTGAGCGCTGACCTGACGACGGCGGAGCGCACCCGTTGGGGCGAGAAGCTGGAAGCCTGGCAGGGCCAGTTGGCCGAGTACAGCCTCGATGATGTGCTGACGGCTGCCATCGCCGCGGCGGAACAGGGCTGGGACTACCCGCCTTTGCAGCGCATCTTGCGTGGCGAGCCAGGTGTCCCGGACGAGGCGGGGGCCGAGCAGTCGGCGGACTTGGTTGAGGCCCGGCTCAACGTCCTGGAGCGTCAGGGCCGACATGACGAGTTCCTCCGCCTGGCCGCCGCCACTGGTCAAACCAAACGCTACGCGACGATGCTGGCACTGCTGGGGCGCGGGGAGGAGGCGGTGGACTACGCCCGCCAGCACGTGGCGACGGCGCCAGATTCGCATACTGTGGCCCAGGCGTTGCAGGAACAAGGAGATCTCGAGCGTGCCCTCGCTGTCGGGGAGCATGGGCTTGGCCTGCAAGGAAGTAAAGCCGAACTGGCGAACTGGTTGCGTGACCTGGCGGCCGGGCTGGGACAGAGCGACCTGGCCCTAGCCGCCGCGCTCGTCGCCTACCGTGAGCAACTGAGCCTGGCGACCTACCTGCAGGTGCAGGCGCTTGCTGGTGCGGCATGGCCGGAGCAGCGTGGCGCATTACTCGACCTCCTGCGTGGCCCCTCCTCCTATTACCCTCACGGTCAGGTCGATATCTTCTTGCACGAGGGGCTGCTCGATGACGCCATCGCTGCCGTCGATCAAGGAGCCACGCACGAACTGGTCGAAC
>JBPCLN010000125.1:0-36483 GCA_051003235.1 Chloroflexota bacterium
GCGTCGATCACCAGTTTAGTAACATACGCCTGCGCTGCCGGCAAGATGCCCGACAGCACCGTCGCCACGGCGTACACCACCGTTAGCGGTCGGCTGGCGCCCCAGACCAGGGCCAACACCCGCGGCAAACCGGCGAAAGTGCCGCGGGCGACAGCGCTGGCGGCGCGCAGCCGTCCTCGCCACCCTTTGGGCGCCTCGACCTCCGCCGGCGTGGACGGTCCGCCTCCCTGCCCTCGTCCTCTAGCCCGCACTTTTCACTACCAACCGCCATACCGCCGCATACGGGAATCTCTCGTTTCACCCCCGAAACCGCTGGCGCCTTATGGTACAACGCATGGCGGCAGAACTGTTTGAGCCGACTTCGGACCGATCGCTCAGATCCCCCGTGCCATCCTCTGCTACCTGGTGATTGTCGCGATAAACTGAGGGTAGAGGGGGCGACCGATGACATGGTATGAACAATATATCGGGCCGTAAGCAGGCGTTCAGGGCGGCGCGCCCGTGGTCGCCGGAACGCGCACGCCGGTTGGAACGATCGTTGCCTACTATGAAACGAATCACGACGCCATAGGTGAAGTCCTGTGTGCGTTGCCCCATCTGTCGGAGACGCAAGTTCGTGCTGCGCTCGCGTATTATGAGCATCACCGCGCCGAAGTCGATGCCGATGAAGCACGTCACCAGCGAGCATTAACAGAATTGCTCAAATTTACGTCGCCTGTTGCCCGCTAAATTGCCGAGGCCCGGCCCATCCCTTATACCGATGAGGACGTGAACGCCGCCCTGGCCGTGCAGTTGCAACGGCGTGGTTACGGTATCATCAGTTGCTATCAAGCGGGGAACGCTGGAAAGCGATTGTCCGACGAATGGCAACTCACCTACGCGGTACACCAGGCAAGAGCAATCCTCAGTCATAATATCGCCGACTATGTGCGTCTTGACCGCTTGTGGAAGTTGAAAGGGCGCGAACACCACGGCATCATCGTCGTTGAGAAGCGGATCACAATCGGAGACTTGGTTCAGCGGACGGAGCAGTATAGGGCCACCATAACGCGCCAGGACCACCATAACGTATTGCGTTTCCTGCCGAGATAGCCGCGCGTGCTCGCCATGATCGCTATCCACCATGGCGACCGGAGCACGCTTACGCCGACGCCCCGGTGTAGTGCCTCAGACCGAAACGCCAGAGCTGGGACGCCACGAAGAAGAGGAACGCGGAAAGCAGCACCGTGCCGGCCGCGCCGGGTAGGTTGAGGCGGCCGGTGACCGCCTGCACCGGCACGGTCGTGGCGAAGGCAACCGGCACAATCAGCGTCAGCACGATACGCAGCCAGCCCGGGTAGATCGTCACCGGGTAACGGCCGGCGGCGAACATTTCGCCGAAGATCACCAGGATATTGTCGGCGCGAACGATCCAGAACGTGGAAGTCGCCAGCACCAGGCAGAAGCTGTAAAGCATCACGCCACCGGCCAGAAGTACCACGCCGAATGCCAGCGCCTGCAACGGCCCGACATGCGCACTCAGCCGCCAGAGCGCACCGCCGATCAGCAGGAAACCCAAGACGGTGTCGGTGAGGCTCCATAGCTCGATGACGCGAATGCTTGCCAGTACCTGACTATCCTCCGGCTTGACCAGCATATAGTCCAGCGTACCCAGGCGCACGTCCTCCATGAGCTTGGCGAGGCTAGGCCGAATGATCAGGCGCATCAGGCCGCCCATGACGAACCAGACACCGGTGACGGCCACCAACTCCGGGGCCGACCAGCCGGCCAGTGAACTGGTGTTGCTGAAGATCAAGGCCAGGTTGGCGCCGTTGGTCAGGACGTTGATGAAACTACGCAGCAAAGCCAGGGCGAAGTTGGCACGATATTGCAGCTCGGAAGCCGCATTGATGGCGAAAAAAGTACGCAACAGCGTGAGGTAACGCATGACCCCTACGCCCCCACCGCCGAATAGGCCCGCATGCCGGCGCGCCACATCAGCCGGAAGCCACCGTAGGCCAGCAGCAGCCAGACCAGTTGCAAGGCGAAGCCGGCCAGCGCATCGCGCGGCGATACCGTGCCCAACAGTAACTCCGTTGGGAAGGCAATCATGCCGCGGAAGGGCAGCAATTCGGCCACCAGACGAACGGGGCCGGGCAACACCGCCAGCGGCACCCAGAGGCCGGAAAGGAAGAGTAGCAGCGCCATGTAGAGGTCGTTGAAGGCACTGACGCGAGTCGTCCAGAAACCCAACAGGGCCAGGGCATATTCCACCAGGAACCGAAGGGCGGCAGCCAGCAAGAGCGCCGGCAAAAAGCAGACCAGGCCGAACACGGTCGGTGACCAGGCCGGATGGAAGACCGCGGCCATGACGAAGACCCCAGGGATGACGACCACCAGGGTCGCCACCTTGTAGCCGACGTTGTCGGCAACGGCGGCGTGAATCGGGTGTAACGGCTTGAGCAACTGCGGCGAGAGGGTGCCCTGGCGTACCTGGAACTCAAAGTCGAACATGATCCAGGAGAAGGTGCAATGGTCCACGACCATCGCCACCAGGAAGTAGGCGACGAACTGCGCGCCGTCGTAGCCGTGGACGGAGCCGTTACCGGCGACGGTGCGCCAGACGATCAGCGTCACCATTGTCGGCACGAATAGCGAGAGCAGCCAGATCAACGCGGCCACGCGGTATTGCAGTTGCAACGCCAGCCGCGTCCGCAGGTAGACACCGTAGACGCCAATCACAGGGCCACTCCTCGGAAGACCTGGTCGATCACATCCTCGATCGGCGGGTCTTCGATCGTGAGGTCGGTGACAGCCAGGTCCGAAAGCAGCCGCGCCGTCACTTCCGGCGCCCGTTCCTTGGCCACGCGCAGGCGCACTTTGCCATCTTCCGCCGGCAATGCGTCACCGTAGACCTCCCAGGACAGTGGCCGCCGCGCGCCCTCCTCCAGATCAAGCTGGATGATTTTGAACGGCGCCAAGCGTTGGGTGAGGCCGGCCAGGGCGCCGTCGTAGAGCAGCTTGCCCTGATGAATCACGATGACTCTCTTTGCCAGCGCCGTGACATCGGCCATGTAGTGGCTCGTTAGCAGCACGGTCGCGCCGACGCGCTGGTTGTATTCCCGGATGAAGGCGCGGATGCGCCCCTGCGCCGTCACATCCAGGCCGATTGTCGGCTCATCGAGAAATAGCACACGGGGGCGGTGCAACAACGCCGCGGCGAATTCGCACTTCATGCGCTCACCCAGCGAGAGCTGGCGCACCTGCTTACCTAGCAGTGGGCCCAGATCGAGCAGCTCGGTCAACTCGTCCAGCATCGTCCGATAGGCGTCCGGCGTCAGGCGGTAGATCGCCCGGTTCACCAGCAGACTGTCCAACGCCGGCAAATCCCAGAGCAGTTGATTGCGCTGCCCCATGATGAGCGTCATCTGCCTCAGGTAGGGATGCTCACGCTGCCAGGGAACGTGCCCCAGCACGAAGGCCGTGCCGGCGTTGGGGTGCAGCAGCCCGGCCAGCATCTTGAGCGTCGTGGTCTTGCCGGCGCCATTCGGACCGAGGAAACCAACGACCTCGCCCGGCGCGATACTGAAGCTGACGCTATCGACGGCCCGCACTTCGCGCGTCTTCCGCCGGATCGCGCCGCGCAGCGCCGCACCCAACCCGCCGGCCCGCTCTCCGACAACATAGGTCTTGCTCAGACCTTCGACGCGGATATCCGCCGCCATGGTAACGCCGGCCACCTGCTCGATCAGGACAGTCATGCTCCGACCTCACCTCCCGTTCCGTTTCTGGAACAGAGATTCTACCACGAGGCGCCCAGCCGACGATCCGAGCAGGAGGTCTCCTACAGCAGGACCGAGGCGTCAGTGAGGCGTTCGAGGAAGGCTCTAACGGTCACAATGTGCAGTCTGTTCAAGCCCGGATCGCCGGAAATGTCAAGCAAATCAGTATCGCCGGTGACAATGTAATCGGCCTTTCCGCCGAAGGCGGCAGCAAGCACCATTGTGTCCTTCGGATCACGAACGGTTACCGGCAACGTCCTCTTTGGCCGGACGTGCAGCGCGTTGGCATGGAGTCGGCGCAAGAATGCAATCCGCTGTGCAGGACTGAGACCGTATTGCCGCGCAAACTCCAGGCGTGCCAGGACACGCTCATATTCAGTTTGCAGGTCCGCCGTGAGGACAAGAGTGAAACGCCTTCGCCGCCACGCGAGAAGTAGTTGGTGCGGCAAGTCACGATTGCTGATCAGTCCACTGACGACTTGGTTGGTATCAATGACGGCGCGTGGCGCGGGAGCGCTCGTCATAGACCTCCTGGCGAACCGCCTCGACCGTCGCCGTTACATCCGCTTGCACCGCCTCTGGGTCTTTGTCGGCATTTTGCGCCGCAACCTGATCGATCGCTTCCCAGTCGAGAGCGTCTTCGTCAGGCAGCCCAGCATATTGCTCCGGGCTAATGACCACGGCGTACGGCACGCCGTCCCGCTCCACGACAACTGCCTCTTTCGTTTCGTGCACGGTGCCAAGAAGCTCGGAAAGGTGGTGTCCCGCTTCAGCCATGGAAATGGTGCGAACCAACGTCGTTCCCTTTCCAAGGGATTGTACGTGACGGCGGGGCAGCTACCAATAGGCTATGCCGCCACGTTCCTTCAGGACAACCAGGTCGGACAGCGGTCCTCGTTGCCTGGCCAGAACAGCAGCCAGATCAGGAAGTACGCGCCGAGGTTGCCCAGGCACAACAGTGCAATAACCACCCCGGCAGGGGGCCTGACGAGTTGGGAAAGTGCCAGCACCGATATTCCCAGGAAAATTGGGGCGAGCACCGCATACACGTGGGACAGGAAGTCACGTCCCGAAGCAAATATCGCCCGAACCCCGCCAATCCACACGACAAACATGGCCGGGAGCCTGACTTTCTCGGCCACGGCAAGTCGCGCATACACCGGTTGCTGCTGATCACCAACGCCAAGCCAGGTGGCGCCAACAACTGCGGAGGCAACGAGGAGCACGCCCAGCGTGAGCCCCGTCCAGCACCACAGCGCGCGACGCGACTGGCCCGGCGGCTTCTCCCATAGAAAGTAGACACCCGTAGTAGCTTCCTCCTTCCAAAGGGGGGATTCGGACAGTACGACGACGGGTGGCGGACCTCTCCTGCCTCTACGCCGGCCCTGGTGTGCCAGCGTGCCCCTGGAGTATCGCGTTGATCGCATCCGCCGCCGCTTTGCAGGCATCCTCGGCGGTCTTCGTGCCCTGCTGGAGCGGCATCTGCAGCGTGTTGTAAAAAGGCGCTGAGATACCCGGATAGACCTGGCTGGCGCGAGCGTATTCGGCGGCGTTGAGCATCACTGTGAACGCCGGCTGGTCCACGCCCTCCGGTAACGGCATGGCCTTGGCGAGGCTGTGCCGGGGCGGGAGCACGTTTTGACCCTGCATTTCGGCTGCGAGCGCCGCCAGCACGGCGTAGCTCCGCGCCGGGTCAGCTGCCCGAACCGTCATCACCAGCATGTCTTGCACGACCAGGCTCGTCGCGCGGGCGCTGTCGTGAAACGGCTCGCTGAACTGCAATGGCTTCGTCGGGCCCAATCCACCAGTCATGAGGAGCGCGATCCGGGCGCCGTTATACGTCATCCGGCCATCCGGCTTGATGGGCCATTCGGAGGTGTCTTTCCCCGGCGGCGCTATGACCTTATACAGGGTGAAGAGATCGCCGTAGAAGGCTGCCGCCTCGATCGCCGCCGGGTCATCGAGCGTACAGCGCGTGCCGTCGGCGCCGAGGACGGAGGCGCCGTGCTGCCAGAGGAAGAGCTCCAGACTGGGGAAGTTGGGCGGGGCGAAGGCATACTGGTTGGGCGCCTTCGTCAGCCGGGACGCCGCATCCAAAAGATGGTTCCAGTCCCAGGTGTCGGCGGACGCGAGCTGCTCAGCGCGCAGCAGGGTCGGGTCGGTGAGCAACAGGTACGGAATGATCGCCGTGGGCAGGCCGTACAACTTGCCGGAGAGACGGCAGGTATCGAGGGCATGGGGGAAGTAGTCATGCAGGTTGGCCATGCGGTCGCGGCCAAGCTCGGCGTCAAGGGGACGGACGAGTTGTCCGCCCACCAACTGCTGTAACAGCCAGGGCGTATAGATCTGGGAGGGGCCACCGGCCAGCAGCAGCAGGTCCGGCGAGGGAGTGCCGGCGGCAGCAACGCCCATGTAGGCGGTTTCGATATTCTGAAACGCCGACATTCCTGCGGCGTAGCCCGACTGTCCACGGAGCGTACCGGGGATCCAGGTGATCGTCTTATCGACCGCGACACCTTTGCCGGCTGCGGCGTCGACCACCTGTTGGTATTGATGTTGGTAGTTTGTCAGGGCTGCATCCGTGAGATTCTGGCTCACCACGACGGCCAACCGGACCGGGTGGCTGGGGATAATCGTCGGTGGGGGCCGAAACGCCGCTGGCACGCCCCGGCAGCCGGAAAGTGGCGCTGCCGCTAACCCGCCCAGGGCGCCAAGCATCGTCCGTCGTGAGACCAGCATGCTGGTTCTCCTTTGGCGAACCCCGGAAGTTTGCGCCCGGGCACGCAACACGCAACGCGCTCGCTATTCCTCGAAGCCTAGGTTGCGTGGCTGCGGCGGGAGCGGTGGCGCGCCTGTCGTCGGCACGTCGCGGCCCACGACCTCGAGCTGAAAATCGTCCGCCCAAACGGAACCTCTGCCGTGGAGCAGCACGCCGAAGTAGACGTAGAGGCTCTCCCGCGGCACGTCCAGCACAACCTGATACTGCTGCCAGTCGCTGTTGCCGCGAATGGGCCGCGACTGCATATTGTCAAACTGCCGCGCCTTGCCTTCGCGCGGATCCACGCGCATCCACATGCCTGCCCAGCCTTCGACTTTTTCTGCCTTGATATAAGCCGTAAGGCGCAGCCGGCGGTCAAGGTAATCGTCCGCCAGGAAGCCCTGGGTCAAGGTGACAAAGTCCTGCGGCGCCTCAACGATTGATCGTAAATGGGCGCTGGCCTGCCCGGAATGGGAGATCCGGTTGTCCAGACGCAGTTCATAGTCTTCAGCGCGCGAACTGCCGCCCAGCCAACCGGGAGGAAGGTGAATGGTCGAATCTGCCATACCGAACAACCCGTCCACTGCCGCCGGCCGCCTGATGCGCCGCCTCACTCGACGAATGCCGGAACAGCGCGGAAGGCGACAGTTCCGGCGCATTCTGCCGCGTCTCCACTGTACGGCCATTTAGTTGGAATGTCAATATTCATGACGTTATACAGTCAATGTAGTTGACTTTTCGCCGATCCGTTTGCGTGGTTGACACTGACTCCGCACTCACGCATACTTTGCCCGTGGTAGAACAGCACAGGACTTCGACCCCGCCGGACCCGTTGTACGCTGCGCTCGGCGAGCGCGTGCTGCATGCCCGCCGGCAGGCACTGCTGTCCCAGGCGCAACTGGCCGAACGGGTTGGACTGACGCGTACGTCAATCACCAACGTCGAGCGTGGACACCAGAAGATTCAGGTCCACACCCTGTACGCTATCGCTTCGGCGCTTGGGGTGCGCCCCGAAACGCTGCTGCCTACACCCACGTCTGCAAACGTCGTCAATGTCGATGATCATCTGGCCTTACCGCTGCCGTCAGCGGAGCGGGACTGGGTCACGCGGGTCGTGTGCACGCGGGAACCGTAAGAGCAGTGGCTGTCACGGAGCGCCAGGACGAAGTAGCTCGCTTGCTTCGGGCGGGCGGTGTCACCGAGCCGCCCGTACCGGTGGAGAAACTGGCACAGCAGCATGGGGCGGCCGTGCGCTACGAACCGAGCCGCACTGAGCTAGCCGGCATGCTCTTCCGCCATGCCGGACAGGTTATCATCGGCGTCAACTCGCTGCTCCCGCGAACGCGTCAGCGCTTCGCGCTCGCCCACGAACTTGGCCATCTGCTGTTGCATCCCGACGACGGTTTACACATTGATCGACACTTCCGTGGCGGAAGTAGGGGGCACGCCGCAGCCCGTGATCGTCGGCTCGACAGCGCTGCGCTGTCCCTAGAATCGATGACGCCGGCCCTCACTTTGGATGTCGAAGCACTCCTCAGGCCAATCGCGAGAGGCGGCTATGTCGCCCCACCGATAGATATCCATCATCTCGGGTTACCTGGCGCTTTCGCCGGACTGGTTATCCCTGAACTGGGCGCCTCCGTTACGACCGACCGAGTCGAGGTAGCGGCGGAAGTGCGCGATCAGGAGGCGAATCGCTTTGCCATCGAGTTGCTCCTGCCGGAGTCGCTTCTGCGGAGCGAGTCATTGTTCGACCTCGATTACGAAGGCGACGCCGCCATGGGCCGCCTGGCCGAGTGCTATCAGGTGAGCCTTCAACTGCTGCTGCACCGCCTGTTCGACCTGGGCCGCCTCGGCTGACCTACGTTCCCGACCGTCGGGAGCCCGCAGTTAGAACTTGCGTTCTTGTCAAATTCTGGTATACTTAGAACACAAGTTCGATTCCGGCAGAGCCGGAGAAAGGATGGCCAGCAGTGCCGTTTTCCACCAGTCAACTGGAGCAGCTCGAGGCCCGCATCGATGAAGGCCGTGTCCATACCCGCCGCAAGCAAGGGATGGAACTGCGCTACCTGGAAGGCCACGACGTCATCGACATGGCCAATACCGTCTTCGGCTACCACGCCTGGTCGTATCAGGTGACCAAGCTGGAACTGAACGCCGGCGTGTGGGTCGCCACCATCTTGCTGAGCGTCAGCACGGCGGATGGGGAAATGGTGCAGCGCGAGGACGTCGGGGTGGGCATTCCGGCGGTCGCCCGTGACGCGGGAGAAGCCACGCCCGATGCGCAGGAAACTGCCATCAAGGGCGCCGTGACCGATGCCTTGAAGCGGGCGCTGCGCACGTTCGGCAACGCCTTCGGCAACAGCCTCTACGACAAGGACGCGCCGACAAGCCGTGACGAGCAGCCGGCGCGCCTGCAGCCCCGCGTGTTTGAAAACGCTGCGGAGGGAGAGGAAGCGCATCCCTGCCCCTCCTGCGATCAACTCATGGTGCTGCGCAGCGGCACCACGCGCGACGGTCGCCCCTACAGCGCATGGTTCTGCTCCGCCAAGTGCGGCCAGAAGCCGGTCTGGCTGGCCGAGCGCAAGGCGAGCTAAGGAGACCTCACCCGGCGCCGCGGCGCCGGGTGAGGTCTCCCGTTATTCCTTGCCTGGCAGTAGCAGGTCGGTACCGACATTGAGGTAGCTCGGGTCGTCGATGCGCCATTTATTGGCGTCGTAGATGGCTTCCCACTTCGACTCGTCGCCATACTCGCGAATGGCGATGATGCGCAAGGTGTCACCCGGCATGCTCTTGATCGTCTTCCCCTTGGGCGCGGGAGTTTCCTTCTTGCCGAACGGTAGTCGCATGACCCTCTCCTCTTCCACCAGTGACGCCCCTATCCGCGGGAAGCACGTATCCCCGTCAGTTGCGTCGTCCGCGCATTGTACGCCACGACTACCGCAACGTCTAGAGATTGTCCGTTGGCGCGTACTTTTGGCAAGCCTGGGACGTGTACCGCGCGGTCGTGGGCGAGGGGTGTGCCGCCAAGATCACCTTGGGACAACGCATGGTCGGGTCGGGATGCGGTAGTCTGCACGGAACGTCGACTGCAGCGGAAAGATCAGACTCCCGTGGAGCGCGGCAGCCCAGTTCCGAATCGCTCCTTCATTCTCGTCGCTTTGCTGCTTGGCACTTTCCTTACGGCGATGGAAGCGACCGTCGTCAGCACCGCCATGCCAACCATCATTGGCGACCTGCATGGATTGAATCTCTACGCCTGGGTGTTCTCCATCTATTTGCTGACGTCGACCGCCACGGTGCCCCTCTATGGGCGACTGGCCGACATGGTCGGACGCAAGCCGGTCTTTATGTGCGGTATCGGTATCTTCCTGCTCGGCTCCGCCCTCTCCGGTCTCGCCCAGAGCATGCCCGAATTAATTTTCTTCCGGGCCGTGCAAGGGTTGGGGGCCGGCGCCGTGCAGCCGACCGTCTTTACGATCCTGGGGGATCTCTATTCACTCACCGAGCGGGCGCGAATTCAAGGGCTGTTTAGCGCCATCTGGGGAACCGCCAGTGTGGCGGGACCGGCGCTGGGCGCTTTCATCACAGTGAGCATTGGTTGGCGCTGGGTCTTCTACGTGAATGTACCGTTCGGTACCGTCGCCGCGGTCCTGCTCTGGCGCACCCTCCATGAGGCACGGCAGGGGCGGCAACATACGCTCGACTATGCTGGCGCCGCCACGCTCACCAGCGGGATTGCCGTACTCCTCTTCGGGCTGCTCGGCGGGTCTCACGGTAACGTCTTCCCTCCGGCGATTGTCCTGGCGTTCCTATTGCTCGCTGCCTTTGTCCTGATTGAGCTGCGGGCCAGGGAGCCTGTGCTGCCCCTCGGTATGTTTCGCGAACCCTTTATCGCGATCCCCTGCCTCGCCGGCTTGCTTATCGGCGCTGTCCAGTTCGGCGTGTCCTCCTATGTGCCCTTGTTCGTCCAGGGCGTGCAACTCGGCACGGCCGGCGATGCCGGCAAGGCCCTCGCGCCGCTCTCCCTGGGTTGGCCACTCGCCGGGTTCGTCTCGCCGCGCCTGATGATTCGCTTCGGCTTCCGCCCCGTCGCTATCCTCGGCACGGCGCTGGTGGGCATCGGCACATCAGTGTTGGTGACCTATAGCCTGCACACAGCGCTGCTGCTGATCGTCGCCAACCTCTTCGTGTTGGGCATGGGCCTGGGTTTCAGCTCGAATGCCTTCTTGCTCGGCGCCCAGGACTCCGTCGGCTGGGAGCGACGGGGCGTCGTGACAGCCTCGGTCCAGTTCACGCGTACGATGGGAGGCACGGTCGGCATTGCCCTCCTCGGCGCTGTCCTCAACGCACGCCTGACCACGACGCTACGCGCCGCTGGCACTGCAGACGTCAACGCCGTCCTCAACCCCAGCGTGCGCAATGCTTTGCCTCCCGCTGTGCTGCGCATTGTCCAGAACGGCCTGGCCGCCGGCCTCCACCAGATCTACCTGCTGCTTGCAATTTCCGCCGTTGGCGGCTTCGCCGTCGCCTGCTTCTTTCCAAAGGGCGGGGGCAAGTCCACCATCGCCGAGCAACCGATTAACGCGACCGTAGCCAACGTCCCAAGGGGGCGCCCGTCGAAGGCCGCGGCGGTGGAGTGAATGAAACGGCACCCGCTCCTCCAGCCACGTCTCCCGCTTGGCCGACCGGAGCCTGGTGGTCGGCGTGTGTCTTGCTCGCCACGACGCTTCTTACTTACCATAAGATTGCGTTTGGACCTGGCGTTCCCGGCGGCTACGACACCCAGACCTATTTCTTTGCCTACCGTCAGGCTGTGGCGTCCGCGCTGCGAACCGGCGTTTTTCCGCTCTGGGATGCCCATATCTTCCTGGGCGCTCCGCTCTTTGCCAATATACAGGCGGCGGTGCTCTACCCCCCCAACGTCATGTATCTCTTCTGGCCGGCGTCGCAAGCTATCGCCGCCTCGCTGATTCTGCACGTCTGGTGGGCGTGCTGGGGCATGGCAATCCTCTGCCGGCGCACGTTTCGCGTCCCGTGGATCGCCGCCACCGTCGGTGGCGCAATGTTCGGTCTGGGTGGATTTTTCAGCGCGCAGGCCGGTCACGTCAACCAGGTGGATACGGCGGCATGGCTGCCCTGGTTGCTACTTTGCCTCGACCTGGCCTGGCAAGGCCGGCGGGTCGGTTTCGCCATCCTTGCCGCCATGGTCGTCGCCGTGCAGTTCCTAGCCGGTCACACGCAAGAATCCTATTTTATCCTTTGTGTCGCACTGGCCTGGGGCCTCTGGCGCCTGCTCCAACAATGTCGGGCACCGCGCGCGCTGCTGGCGATCGTCACCACCGGCGGCGTCGCTCTCGCCGGCGGCGGCGCCCTCGCCGCAGTACAATTGCTGCCGACGCTGGAGCTGACCAGCCAGTCCATCCGGCGTAGCGGTCTGACCCTGGGCGAGGCCAACTCCTTCTCGCTGCGCCCCGACCTCCTGTTGATTGAGCTGCTACCAGGCTATGCGAACCAGCCGGATAGCAGCGAGCATGTCGCCTACGTCGGCGTCCTCGGGCTGCTGATCGCCCTGGTCGGTCTGATTGCCGCCCGTCGTCGCTCCGACGCCTGGCTGCTAGCTTTCCTGGTTGTTGTTCCCCTGGCGCTCGCTTTTGGTCAGTATGACCCGCTCTGGCGGCTTGCCTTCCACGTGGTGCCGGGATTTTCTTCCTTCCGAGTACCAGCCCGCTGGCTGTACGTCACCACCTTTGGCCTAGCCTCTCTCGGCGCTATCGGCGCCGGCGCCATCTGGAATCGCCGTCCCTCCTACCATCCCTGGCCGGTGCCGGTCATCACCGCCCTGGTGGCGGTGGCCGCCCTCGCCGGCGCCGCCGGTATCGCCCTCGGCCATGTTACAGCGCCTGCTCCTCTGGAACCACTCCTGGTCACGGCGGCCTTTGTGGCGCTATTGCTCCTCGCGACGACCATCACCACGCCGCAGCGAGGGCCGCACGGAGCGGGGCGACAATCCCTGACTGCCACCGCCGCCAAACTGCTGCTCGCCGCCGCGGCGATCCTGGAACTGGTCGTCGCCGCAAGCTGGCTGGACCTCAATGCGCCGGTGCCGGTGCAGGTCTACCGCGACGAACGGCAGACCGTTTCCTATTTGCAAGGGCACCCCGCCGATGGCCGCGTCTTATCCATCGCCAGCGACGGCTACACCGTTGGCGATGCCGCCATGCTCACGCAAATTGCTACCGCATCCACGGGCGCCGCCAGCGCCTATCGCACCGCCGTGGCAACGAAGTTCCAGGATATCCTCACCCCCAATCTCTCCCTGGCCTACGGCCTGGAGAGCGTGGACGGCTACGATGGTGGCATCCTCCCCCTGGCGAATTACATTGCGCTCAAGCAGCTCATTCTGCCGGACTGCGCCATTTGCGCCAATCCCGATGCCATTCTTCGCCAGGAACTGACGGCGCCGCCGCCGATACGCTGGCTGCAATTGCTCGGGGTGGGCGCCGTCGTAAACGACCGCATCCATGACTTCCACAATGCCGGCGTCACCTACGACACCACCAACACGCTCGTTGTGCCGCCCGGCAGCGTGAGCGACGCCGGACGGTTTACCGCCGCGCCGGCAACCGTCGTCGGCATCATCACGGATATCACCGGCGTCGATCCGGCCGCCGGCACGGTTGTAGCAAGAATCAGCCTGGAAGATACCGCCGGACGTATCACGGACGCTACGCTGACCGCCGGCGCCGACACGGCGTCGCTGCTTGGTAGCTCGGCGGTTCAGCCGAGTACGACCCTGCGCGACCCCCCGGTCGGTCATGCCTACCTTGCGCAGATTGCCTTGCCGGACCGGCCCTGGCTGCGCCGTGTGACGATCAGTAGTCTACTGCCGGTCGGCAACGTCGAGGTGCGCGCCATCACCTTGCACGATGGCCTGACGCAGAGCGACACGACCGTCACGCTTTCACCGGACGGTGCTCTGAGCCGTGTGTTGAGCGGCGACATTAATATCTATCACGTCGCCGGCGCGGCGTCCCCGGTATTTCTTGCCGTTCGCACCACGGTCACCGGCAACGATAGCCAGGCCGCAGCGATCCTGCGCCGGCCGGACTTCCCCCTGCTCCACGACGCTGTGCTGGATTATCCAGACCTCGGTCCGCACCTCAGCCTATCCAGCCGTCTCCTTCGCCGGTTGGACGCCGACCTCCAGGGTGATCCCCCCCTTCTTCCTGCTCCGCCCCCAGCAAGCGCCGAACACGGCAGCTTCACGGTCATCCAACAAGATGACCAGTTGCATGCCACCGTCGATACAGACGGCGCCGCCTACCTTGTGATCAAGCAGTCCTGGTATCCAGGCTGGCGGGCGACCGTCGACGGCGTCCCGGCGCCGATCTACCGGGCGGACCTCGCCTTGCAGGCCGTGGCCGTGCCCGGCGGGCGCCACACGATCGTCGTAGACTATCGCCCGGCCTCCGTCCTCGTGGGTGCGGTGCTCTCAGCCCTTGGCGCGCTCGGGCTGCTCGTCGTGGCGATCCTGGGCCGGCGCTTCAGTCGCTAACGCGTCAAAGGTCCAATCACGTTACCGGCGCTGTAGGCTGGGCGGGACAACCGGACGGTAACGTACTATCATAGGGATACGGCGAGGCAGCGAGGGAACAAGAGGACTATGGCCGTCTTCCACCGCGTGACTACCTATGTCCTCGCTAGCTTGCTCTTAATCGGTGGCGGCGCACTCGTGGCCTTCGTCGGCGCCCTCCCCGGCCCCTACAGTGTGACCGCGTTCGACGGGCAGCAGTTCAGCTTCGCGCCATTGAGCGCCTTTGATAAGCTGGCGACTGGTGTTATTGGGCTGCTGATCCTGCTGGCCGGCGTGTTTCTGCTGGCCTTTGAATTGCTCGGTCCGCCGACGCGGCAACATGTGCCGCTTCATACTTCCGAAAATCGCCGGGCGGTGATCGCCCGACAGAGTGTGGAACAGCGGTTGGCGGCCGTCCTGGAAGGCATTTCCGGTGTATTGCAGGCGACGCCTCACGTACATGTCGGCCGCGCCGGTGTCGCAGTCGACGCCTACTTGTTGACCGATCCCATCGCCCCGGCGCCGGCGCTCTGCGAGCAGGCGAATGCCCTTCTGGTCTCAACCCTGGAACACGACTTCGGCCTCCGAGCCGGCTTGCTACGCGTGTACATTCGCCATCCGCAGCGTGAGAGCCACACCGGTTCCGCCCCGGCGGCAGTCTAGGCTTGCTGGCCATGGCGAAACCCAGGAATCCCCCCGCCGGCCTGAGCGGCCACCTGACCAGCTATGGTGATCCGGGCTTCAGCCGTTTTTTGCGCCGCGCCTTTGCTAAGGGCATGGGATTGGGCGACACCGCGCTTGACCGGCCGGTGATCGGCATTACCCAAACCTGGAGCGAACTGAACCCCTGCCACAGCCACTTCCGGCAACTGGCGGAAGCGGTAAAGCGCGGCGTCCTTCTTGCCGGCGGATTACCACTTGAGTTTCCCACGATCTCGCTCGGCGAGACCTTCCTCTCGCCCACGGCCATGCTCTACCGCAACCTGCTGGCGATGGACACCGAGGAAATGCTTTGCGCCCAGCCGCTCGATGCAGTGGTGCTGCTGGGCAGTTGCGATAAGACGATTCCCGCCCAACTGATGGCCGCGGCGAGCGCCGACCTGCCGGCGATCCTCCTACCGGGCGGACCGATGCTGGATGGCCGGTACCAGGGCGAAACGCTGGGGGCCTGCACCGACTGCCGGCGCTACTGGACGGAATACCGCGCCGGCCGGTTGACGGAACAGACGCTCGCCGGCCTAGAAGATGCACTCGCCCCAAGCGCGGGCCATTGCATGGTGATGGGCACCGCCAGCAGCATGGCCTGTGCCGCCGAAGCGCTGGGCATGACGCTGCCCGGCGCCGCCGCCATCCCAGCGCCGTTGGCCGCCCGCTTTCGCATTGCGGAGGCAACCGGCGCCCGCGCTGTCGCCCTGGCCGTCGCCGACCTGCGTCCCTCACATATCCTAACGCCGGAGGCGTTCGACAATGCAATTCGTCTCCTCTGCGCCCTCGGCGGATCCACCAACGCGATCATCCACCTCACCGCTATCGCTGGTCGAATGAACATTCCCTTGACGCCGGCTCACTTCGACAACCTCAGTCGCGCCACGCCGTTGCTTGGCAATCTCAAACCTTCGGGATCCTTCTCTATGTCCGACCTGTATGAAGCCGGCGGCGTCCCGGCGGTCTTGAAAGAACTGGAACCGCTGCTGCATGGTGCTTGCCGCACCGTCGGCGGGCATACCTTGCAGGAGGAACTGGCCGGTGTCGCTCTCGCCGAGCGCCGTCGGGACGTGATCGCCGCCCTGGACCGCCCGCTCGCTCCTGAAGGGGGGCTGGCCGCCGTCTACGGGAATCTTGCACCAACCGGCGCCGTCATCAAGCATGCCGCGGCGACACCCCGCCTCCTGCAACACCGCGGCCGGGCCGTCGTCTTCACGTCGCCCGCCGACCTCGCCGCCCGCCTCGACGCACCGGACACTATCATCCATGCTGACGACGTACTGGTGCTGCAAAATGCCGGCCCGATCGGCGGACCCGGCATGCCGGAGGTGGGCAACCTGCCGATCCCGACCCGCCTCCTCCGCGCCGGCGTGCGGGACATGTTGCGCATCTCCGACGCTCGCATGAGTGGTACCGCCTTCGGAAGTATCGTGTTGCACGTCAGCCCGGAAGCGGCCGTTGGCGGGCCGTTAGGACTCGTCCGCGATGGCGATCAGATCGAACTGGACCTGCGGACTCGCCGGCTCCAATTGCTGGTGGAGAACGGCGAACTGGACCGCCGCCGGCTAGCCGCCACGGTCCCGCCGCCCCAGCGCGGGCGCGGTTACACCGCCCTGTATGTCCGTCACGTCCAGCAGGCCGACCAGGGCTGTGACTTTGACTTTCTCCTACCGGAGGATTCCGCGCCACGCCACTGAGCGCCCATCGCCTAACGCGCGCTTTCAGCCAACTCCCCGACCCAGTCCACCATTCGCCGCAGTTCAGCAAAGCCGAGGCGCCAGAATTCGGGGTCACGGATGTCCATTCCGAGGCGGGAGAGGATGGTCGCCGGTGTCTCGCTGCCACCGGCGGCCAGCATATCCAGATAACGCGGGATGAAGCTCGGCCCTTCTTCCCGGTACTTGGCGTAGAGCGCCAGCACCAGCAACTCGCCGAAGACGTAGGCATAGCAATAGAAGGGGGTGTTGATAAAGTGGGGGATGTAGCTCCAGCCCCAGCGGTAGCCGGGCGTGAGTTGCACCGAGTTGCCGTAGTAGGGTTGGTTGGCGGCAATCCAGAGGTCGCCCACGGCATCCGGCGTGAAGCGACCGTCCTTGCGGGCCGCGAAGGCGGTACGCTCGAACTGGGTGAGGACGTTTTGGCGGAAGACGGTGGCGAAAATCTCCTCCACCTTGCCGGCCACCAGCGCTAGCTTGCGCTTGGGATCGGTTTCCCGCTGGGCGAGAAGGTCGAAGGTCAACATCTCGGCAAACACCGACGCCGTTTCCGCCAGCGGCAGCACCGGATAGTAGTTGAACATTGTCTGCCCGCCGGCCAGCAGGTCGTGCATACCATGCCCCAATTCGTGGGCCACGGTCATCACGTCGCGCGCGGTATCCGTGTAATTGCAGAGAACATACGGGTGAAGCTTTGGGGCGACCCCCATGCAGAAAGCGCCACCGCGCTTGCCCCGACGCGGGTCGGCGTCGATCCAGTTCCGCTCGAAGAACTGGGCAGCCATGTCGCGCATGCGACCGGAGGCGGCGCCGAGCGCTTCCAGCACCAGGTCACGGCCTTCCTGATAGGGTACTTTCGCCACGTCGCCGCCAAAGGGGGCGTACTGGTCATAAATCACCAGGGGCTCAATGCCGAGCAGCTTGCCCTTGAGGCCAAAATAGGCGTGGGCAATCGGATAGTGTTCGGCGGTCACGCGCATCATCTGCTCGACCGCCTCCGGATCTACCTCGTTGCCCAGGTGGCGGCCGGCCATGGGGTCGGCGTAGTTGCGCAGCCGGTCCATTGTCAGTTTGTCCTGGACGAGCGTCTCGTAGATGAAGGTGAGGACGGGGCCTTTCGCCTCCAGGGCGCCGTAAAACACGTCATGCGCCTGACGGCGTAGCGCGCGATCTGGTTGGTAATAGAGCGCCAGTAACGCCGACTGCGTCAATTCCTGGCGCTCACCGTCGCGCTCAATGGGAAACGTCATGGCGGCGAGTTGCTCGGTGAAGAGTCGCTGCCAGGCCTGGCTGCCCGTCAGGTCTTTGTCATTGATGACCTTCTCTTCCGGCTCGGTGAGCGTGTGCGTCTTGAACAGCCGTTCCCGAGTCAGGTAATGGCGATAGCTCGCCAGGGTGGGGCTGGCCAAAACCTGCCCGGCGACCTCGTCCGCCAGGGCACGCCATTCCAGATCGAAGAAGAGTACGACGTTCTGAAGTTCAGTCAGGCGTTGCTCGACGTACTGCTCCAGGTCGCGGTTCGCCTGAGGCGTCGTATCGGCGGCGTAGAGCAGTCCAGCATAGGCGGCGATCCGGTTGACGGCGTCGCTCCATGCCTCGAAGCGCTGCACGGCGGCGAGGAGCAGATCGGGGTCGGGACCGCCGGGGACGTTCACTTTGCCGCGATAGGCAGCGGCGAGACGCTCCGCCTCGAGCTGGGCCGCATCGAGCGCCTCCTTCAGGCGCGGGTCATCCGGCCCGGCGAACAGATCGGACAAATCCCAGGCCACGCCAACGGCGCTGGACGGAACTTCAGGCATCAGGGTCTCCTTAATCTGGAAAGCAGCGGGGCTGGAAGGCTAACAGAGCCGCGACAGTGAAAAGTCCTTCATTCATCCGAAGCAGCAACTCGGATAGCAGACGTTCGGGCGGCGTGCGGCGGCCACTTCATCGAAGCGGCGATAGGGCCGCGTGCTGGGCGCCTGGCGTAACAGGTCGGGGTTCGTATCCGCTTCGCGAGCGATCGCCAGCATGGCGTCGACGAAGCGGTCCAACGTCTCCACACTCTCCGTTTCTGTCGGCTCGATCAGCAAGGCTTCCGGCACGCCCAGGGGAAAGTAGATTGTGGGGGCGTGAAAGCCATAATCAAGGAGCCGTTTGGCGACATCCAGCGCGCCGAGCCCTTCCTCGTGCCAGCGGGTGGCCTGGAGCAACGTCTCGTGCATGCAACTGACGTCGTAACGGGCCGGATAGCGGTCCTGCAGTCGGACGCGCAGGTAGTTGGCAGCCAGAACGGCATCTTCGCTCAACTCACGTAGGCCAGCGGGTCCATGGGCGCGGATATAGGCGTCGGCGCGGACGAGAATGCCGAAGCTGCCCCAGAAGGTGCGCACGTGACCGATGCTCTGCGGCCGGTCTTCGTCCAGGAAGTAGCGGTCGCCATCCTTCGCCACTAGCGGCGCCGGTAGGAACGGCGCCAGGTGGGCCTTAACGGCGACCGGTCCCGCGCCCGGCCCTCCCCCGCCGTGGGGCGTGGAGAACGTCTTGTGGGTATTGAAATGCATCACGTCGAAGCCCATATCGCCGGGACGGGCGATGCCGAGGATGGCGTTCATGTTGGCGCCGTCACCGTAGACCTGGCCGCCGCAACGGTGGACCAGGGCATTGAGGCGAACGACGTCACGTTCAAAGAGGCCGTAGGTGCTGGGGTTGGTCAGCATCAGCCCGGCGACCGAGTCGTCGAGGGCGTCCTCCAGCGCCGCCAGGTCCACGCCGCCGTGGGCGTTGGTCGGAATCTCCCGTACGGTATAGCCGCACATGTGCGCCGTCGCCGGATTGGTGCCGTGCGCCGACGCCGGCACCAGCACCACCGTCCGGCGGTCGTCGCGGCGGGAGCGATGGTAGGCCTTGATGATGAGCATGCCGGTCAATTCGCCGTGCGCGCCGGCGGCGGGCTGTAGCGAACAGGCTTCCATGCCGGAAATCGCCAGCAACTCCTGCTGCAGTTCGTAGAGCAACTCCAGCGCTCCCTGCACAGTCTGTTCCGGCTGCAAGGGATGAATCTGGCTGAAGCCCGGCAGCCCGGCCACTTGCTCGTTGACCCTGGGGTTGTACTTCATAGTGCAGGAGCCGAGGGGATACATGCCGGCGTCGACACTGAAGTTGAGTTGGGAGAGCCGCGTGAAGTGCCCGACGACGTCTCGCTCGGCTACTTCCGGCAACGGCAGCGCCTCCCGCCGCAGATAGCGGTCGGGAATCAACTGTTCCAGTGGCGTCGTCGGTACCCCGGCCACCGGCAGCGCCGGCCCGCGCCGTCCAGGCGCCCCGAGCTCAAAGATCAGCGGCTCGGCGCGATTGGTGGCGGTCGCTGGGAGGATGAGGGGCGGAGACGCAGGGCGAGACGGGAGGCATGATTCGGGACCTACTTTCCATCCTGCCATCCCTCCGGTCCGCCCTGAGAGCGCACCGAGCAAGGCGGCGATATCGTCCGGCGTGTGGGTCTCGGTGACACAGACCAGGAGGCTGTTGACGAGCGACGGGTACCAACGGCCGAGGGGCAGGCCGGCGACGACGCCCATTGCAAGTAAACGGTCAACCAGTTCGGCCGCTGGGCCGGGGCACTGGACCACGAACTCGTGGAAGAAGGGATCGTCACTGACGCTGAATCCCGGCAGCATGGCAATCTGTTGCGCCGCAAAATGGGCACGCTGCGTACAGACGTGGGCAATCGCACGCAAACCTAGCGGGCCGAGCAAGGAAAGATAGATGGCGGCCTGGAGGGCGACCAGGGACTGGTTGGTGCAGATATTGGAGGTGGCACGCTCGCGGCGAATATCCTGCTCCCGCGCGCGGAGGGTGAGGACAAAGCCATCGCGCCCTTCGCGGTCCTTCGCAGCGCCGACGATGCGGCCGGGCAGGTGGCGGAGGTAGCGGGAGCGCGTGGACATGAGGCCGAGCGCCGGCCCGCCGAAGGCGGGGGGAATGCCGAGCGGCTGCCCCTCGGCCACAGCGATATCGGCGCCGCATGCGCCGGGGCTGGCCAGGAGGCCGAGGGCGATCGGGTTGGCCACGGCGATCAGCAAAGCCCCTTGGGCGTGCGCCAGTTCGGCCAGCGCTGCCCAGTCCTCCACCACGCCCAGTACGTTCGGGCTGGGAACGACAAGCGCAGCAATGGAATCGTCAAGCTGATCTGCGATTGCTGCTGGGTCCAGGCGGCGTTGCGTATGCACGTCGCCGGGCAACGCGCGCACGGGCACGTCGTAGGCGTTGAGCACGGAGAGATAATGCGGATGGAGGGTCGGCGGCACGGCGATGGTGTCGCGTCCTGTGATATTGCGTGCCATAGTGGTCGCCTCGGCCAGGGCGGTGGCGCCGTCGTAGACAGAGGCGTTAGCGGCGTCCATCCCCATCAGGGCGCAGATCATGCTCTGAAACTCGTACATGGCCTGCAGCGTGCCCTGGCTCACTTCCGGCTGATAGGGCGTGTAGGAGGTAGAAAACTCGCCGCGGGAGGCGAGGGCGGGCACGGCTGCCGGGATGTAATGAAAATAGGCGCCGGCTCCCAGGAAGATCGGCTGCTGCAAGGCATCGGTGTTACGCGCCGCCAGACGTTGGAAGCGCCGCTGGAGGTCGAACTCCGAAAGCATCGGCGGCACCTCGAACGGGAAGTGCCGCAATTCGCCGGGGATGGTGGCGAACAGGTCGTCAATTGAGGCAACGCCGATAGCGTCCAGCATATGCCGGCGATCGGCTGTGGTATGCGGGCTATAGGGCATTAGTGGCTTTGCTCGCCTTCAATGAACTGATCGTATTGCTCGTTGCTGAGGAGCGCTTCGAGCTCCGCCGGGTTGGTTGTTTTGGCCTGAATAATCCAACCGGTGCCAAAGGGATCGTAATTGACCGCCTCTGGAGCGGAGTCCAGTTCACTGTTGACGGCGGCGACTTCACCACTGACCGGGGAAAAGAGGTCGGAGGCGGCCTTGACGGACTCCACGACGCCGAACGGGCGCATGGCGGTCAGTTTGGCGCCGACCTTGGGCAGTTCGACGAAGACGACGTCGCCGAGCTGGTGTTGGGCAAAGTCGGTGATGCCGATAGTGACGACGTCGCCATCCAGGCGCGCCCACTCGTGCTCGCGAGTATAACGGCGATCGGCCGGTGACATGGGTACGTACTCCTAGCGTAACCGGCGCCGTGCCCGCCGGTAAAAGGGCAGCTTGACGATCGTCGCCGCGTAGCGTTGACCGCGCACCTCTACTTCCACCGACCGGCCCGGCTCGGCCACTGACGGTTTGACATAGGCAATGGCGATGCTCTTCTGCAGCGTTGGGGCGAAGGTGCCGCTCGTCACTTGCCCTACCTCTCGCCCATCTGCGAATAGCAGCGAGCCGGCACGGGCGGGGATGCGACTCTCCAGTTGCAGCCCGGTCAGGCGGCGGGGCAAGGGAGCGGCAGCGATCCGGCGCAAAGCGTCACCGGCCAGGGATGGCGGCTTAGCCAGGGCGACGAAGTGATCTAACCCGGCTTCAAGAGGATTGGTATCGTCGGTCAACTCGTGCCCGTACAAGGGTAAGCCGGCCTCGGTGCGCAAGGTGTCTCGCGCACCGAGGCCCGCCGGTTGCAGTCCGTGATGCTGACCGGCGTCCAGCACCGCATTCCAGACCTCCTCCGCCCGGTCGGCGGCGACGATCAACTCCAGACCGTCTTCGCCCGTGTAGCCGGTGCGCGCCAGCATGGCGTCAATGTTCGCCACGTCGCCCAGGCGGATATTGTAGCGCCGCAGCGTGCCCAGGTCTTCCTGGGTCAGCGTCTGGACGATGCCTAGCGCGTGCGGCCCCTGGATCGCCAGCATCGCCGTGTTCTGCGTGTCGTCCGTCACGGTGACTCCGGACGGCAAGTGCGCGCGGAGGAAGTCCAGGTCGCGTTCCCGATTACTGGCGTTGACTACTAAGAGAAAGTGCTCCGGCAGGCGATAGACGAGGATATCGTCCAGCGTCGTGCCATCGGGCCGGCAGAGCAGGCTGTACTGCGCCTGATGCTCGTCGAGGGCGGCAATGTCGTTGACTGTGACGTTCTGGAGGAAGTCGAGCGCTGGCGTCCCATGGACGAAGACCCGTCCCATGTGGCTGATATCGAACATGCCGGCGGCGCTGCGCACGGCGGCGTGTTCAGCCAGGATGCCGGCATACTGCACCGGCATGTCCCATCCGGCAAAGGGCATCATCCGCGCTCCCAGCCGGAGGTGGGCAGCATGCAGCGGCGTCCGCAGCAGTGGCGCGTCGTCCGTCATTGCGGGCGGACCTGGCCGTCACCCAGGACGATCCACTTGTAGGTGGTGATCTCCCGTAGTCCCATCGGCCCGCGCGCGTGCAGCTTCTGAGTGCTGATGCCGATCTCCGCCCCCAGGCCGAACTGACCGCCATCGGTGAACTGGGTGGAGGCGTTGACATAGACAGCAGCGGCATCCACCTCGTTCAGGAAACGCATCGCGTGGTCATGGCGCGCTGTGACGATCGCCTCCGAGTGGCCGGAGCCGTACTGGGCGATATGCTCCAGGGCGCCGTCCAGGCCATCGACAATACCGACCGCAGCATCCATCGACACGTATTCGTGCCCCCAATCATCGGGGGTGGCGAGCACCACCCCACCTTCCAGCCCGGCGTTCTCTAGCAGCGCGCGCGCCGTCGCATCGCAATGCAAGCGAACACCAGCCGCCAGCAAAGCGCCGCCCAGACGCGGCAGCAGCCGCTCCGCAACAGCCTTATCAATCAGCAGGGTATCCAAGGCGTTGCAGATCGACGGTCGCCGCACTTTCGCGTTGCAGACGATCGCGACCGCCATATCAGGGTCTGCGCTGGCATCGACATAGGTATGGCAGACGCCGGCGCCCGTCTCGATGACCGGTACCGTCGCCTGCTCGGCCACGTAGCGGATCAGATCGGCGCCTCCGCGCGGGATGGCGACGTCGATCAGGCCGCGTAGCCGCAGCACCTCACCGACACTCTCCCGCGAGGTGCTGTCCACGAACTGGACAGCGTCCGCCGGCAAGCCGGCGGCGGACAGCGCGTCGCGCAACACCGCTGTGAGAGCCCGGTTGGAGATGATGGCCGAACTACTGCCGCGCAGGACGACGGCATTGCCGGCCTTGATGCAGAGCGTGGCGGCGTCCACCGTGACATTGGGCCTTCCCTCGTAGATGATGGCGATCACGCCCAGCGGCACGCGGCGCTGCCCGACCGCCATGCCGTTCGGTAAAGTGCGCATGGGACCCAGTTCGCCAAGCGGGTCAGGGAGCGCCGCTACGGCGCGCACGTCGTCGGCCATCGCGGCTAAACGTTCAGGAGTCAGCAGCAAACGATCCAGGGCTGAGGCGCCGACGCCGTTCGCCCGTTCCCGTGCCATATCCTCTGTGTTGGCCGCCAGCACATGATCCTGACGTTCACCGAGCATGCGGGCCACGTGCTGGAGGGCCGCCGAGCGCTGCGCACTCCCAGACCGCGCCAGGACACGCCAGGCCACCCGCGCCGCCGACGCCTGAGCGAGCACCGGCGAGGCCACTGTTTCGGCAGCAGGCCACATTGTCTGAACCACTCCATATTCTCCGCTCTGCACAGGCACTATAGTACCGCTTTCCGCGCAAGTCATCGCGGCGATCACGCGGGGGAGCGACGGGGACCTGCGAACGCCGGTGCGTCTCTGAGCAGGTGTATCTACATCAACGTGGCCGCCCTGGCTGCCGCCGCGGCCTGGGCATCGCTCATGGATCCAACATGCAGGAGGATGCTGTTCTGCCAGGGGTCACGAATGATAACGACGTTGTTTTCCGCCTGAGGAGTGATGCCGGCCTCGGCGAGGCGGGCAACAACGGCGGTGCGGGCTTCCTCGGTCGGCAGTGCCAGGGTGAAAAAACGGAGGCTGGCGGTACCGGCCGGAGCCGGCGCGGCGCCCCGACTGTGCCAGATGTTCATTCCCAGATGGTGGTGGTAGCCGCCGGCCGACACAAAGAGCGCCGATGGCATCCGTGCGACGATGTCAAAGCCCAGCACACCGCGGTAAAACGCCTCCGCCTGCGCGATGTCGCCCACCTGGAGGTGGACGTGGCCGATGGTGGCGCCGGCGGGCAGCCCGCTCCAGGGCTCGCCAGCCCGCGTCGCGTCATCCAGGAGGCCGCGAATATCGACCGGGTCCGCTGCCATCTGCACCTGGCCATTGACCCAGCGCCACTCCGCCCGCGGCCGGTCGCGATAGACCTCGATGCCGTGGCCATCGGGATCACGGATGTACAGCGCTTCGCTCACCAGGTGGTCACCCTGGCCGGGTAACGGATAGCCCAGGGCGAGGAAATGGCGCAGCCAGCGGCCCAGGTCGGCCCGCGTCGGCAGGAGAATCGCGAAATGGTAGAGGCCGGTGACCGCCTCCACCGGCCATGGTCGTGCGCCCGGGAGCTCGTGCAGCAGGAGCAGCGGGGTCCCGGCGACGCCGAGAATTGCATCCGGCCCGGTTCGCAGGACGATGGTGAAGCCGAGCGCCTGGGTGTAGAACTCCACCGAGCGGCTGAGGTCGGCCACGGTCAAAGTGACAACGCCCACCTGCGTCTCGGGAGCGATTGACACGTGATGGACAGTGGAGGCATGGATGGGCATGGAATGTCTGCTAAACGTATGTGCGGTAACAGAATAACATAAGAAAAGTAACTTCTCATAAGTAGGACGCTTCCGGCGGCGTCCTACGGGATCAACAGCGTCTTCAGGTTCGCCCCGCCGCGCGCCGCGGCCATCGCCTCGTCAAACTGGTCCAGCGGATACTCGGCGCTGATCAGACTTTTGACGTCAATGGCGCCGGTGGCGATGGCGTCGATTGCGGCGGGGTAGCAGTAGGGGCCCAGATGGCTGCCGTGGATGGTCAACTCCTTCTGATCACCCACGGTCGTCCAGTTGATCGTCGCCGGCTCATTCAGGACGCTGAAGGCGACAAAGGTGCCGAGCCGCCGAAGCATGTCCAGGCCCTGTTGCGCCGCGGAAGGGTGGCCGGCGGCCTCGATATAGACATCGGCGCCGTAACCACCGGTGCGGCGCTTCACCGCTGCGATGGCATCCTCCGCTTGTGGATTGAGGACGGCATCGGCGCCCAGGCGCTGGGCAAGTTCCAGCCGGTAGTCTTTGGTATCGACGGCGATCAATTGGCCCGGGTTATAGCGCTTCGCGGCCTGCAACATGCAGAGGCCGATATTGCCGACACCGGCCATCACCACCGTATCGCCAGGCTGGATATTGGCGCGCTGGACAGCGTGGATGGCGCACGCCAGCGGCTCGACATAAGCGGCTTCACGCACCGACACCCGCGGGTCAATCTTGTGGACGCGGCTGTTGGCGGGATACAGCATGAAATCGGCCATGCCACCCTCCGCGCGGCGGCGCTTGAAGCCGAAGATAACATGTGGCTCGCACATCCAGTAATGTCCACTCTTGCAGTAGCGGCAGACGCTGCAGGGAATGATCTGCTCAGCGACAACGTGGTCGCCCATGGCGACGCCGTGCCGCTCGGCGGCGTCCTCGCCCAGACCGACGACTCGACCGGCAAACTCGTGGCCGGCGATAACCGGCGCTTCGCAGTAGCCACTCTTGCCGTCGTTTCCCCAGAATAGCGGACCGCCGGCGAAGCACTTCATATCGCTGGCGCAGATGCCGGCGGCGCCGACCTTTACCAATAATTCGCCTGGGCCGGGCGTTGGCACCGTCCGCTCCTCAAGGCGGTAGTCGTGCGGGCCATGGCACACCACTGCTCGCATCATAGCCATAGTGTTCCTCCTTGCCTTTTACTATTGTGCGAGCATGCTAGCAGACCGTTCCTGCACCGTTCCCATGTATGCGTGAGTGCAGTCAGCCGTGCTATCCTTGCCCCTGGCGTAAGGAGTAATCCGTGCAAGTTGGCACCCAATTGTACATCTATCAGCAGCGCAGCAGCGTTGAATTCGGCCAGCCGTTTGAGGAGGCGTTGGACGCGATCTTCGAGCAGGTCCGGCAGGCCGGCTACGAGGGCGTCGAGATGCCGCTCGTACTCTGTGGCACCCAGGAAGGGGCGCAGCGCATCGGCGATCTCCTGGGACGGCATGATTTGCAGTTACCCAGTGTCTACTCGGGGGGGGCGCTACACGATGACAGCGCCAGCGAAACCACGTGGGCGGTGCTGGAACAAGCGGCGGAAGCAAAGCAGCTCGGCATCCGTTCCTTGACGTTCAACCCTGCCCCTGCGCGTGATCGCACGAAGTCCGACCAGGAGTTACGCGCGCAGGCCCGCCGGCTTGACCAGTTAGGGCAGCAGGTGGAAAGTCGCGGCCTCAGTCTGGCGCTGCACTTCCATGCTCCGGAGTTGCGGGACGGCGGGCGGGAATTATGGACCGATCTTGACGGTAGTAGCGCCGCCAACGTCGGCCTCTGCCTGGACGTAGATTGGGCCTGGCGGGGCGGCATCGAGCCGCTGGAGATCTTGAAGCGCTACGGTGACCGTGTCATGTCCGTGCATGCACGTGATGCTCGCGCCGGTAAGTGGGCGCAAGCGCTTGGCGATGGCGAGTACGACTATGCGCCGATCTTCCGGCGGCTGCGTGATCTCGGATTCGACGGGTGGATCAATGTCGAGCTGGCCCACGAAGCCGGGATGACATGGAATCGCTCGACTGCCGACAATTTGCAGCGCAGCCGGGAATGGCTACGCGCTCAACTGGGTGTTTGAGGGCGGGCGTCCAAGGCCAGGCGCGAAGGCAATCGAGCGATGCCGGCGTAGGCGAGGAGGTGTGGGGGCAATGACGATTGACGCGGCGCAACTGGAACAGCGCTTGACGCGGTTGGAAGGGGCCGCCCAGCGAGTGGGCATGGCGGTAGAGGAAATCTACGCGCACCTGATGGGCCGTACCGTCGATACCCTGCGGGAACGCTGGCAGCGCACCCAACAGGAGCTATCAGTGACGGTCCGCCGGGCGGACCTCCATAGCCACACGACCTATAGCGACGGCCTGCACAGTGTCGCTGAGATGGAACGCTGGCGCCAGCGCGTCGGTTTGGACGTTCTCGCCATCACCGATCACAACACCCTGGCCCATTTCGACGATTGCCGTCCGTTTCCCCAGATATTCCTGGGTGAGGAAGTGACCGGCCGGCACCATCATGTGCTGATCCATCAGCCGGCGGCCCTGGTCCAACCGGAACATCACCTGCACCGTGAGGTGGCCAATATCCGCGCCGTCGGGTGTCTGCCGTTGGTGGCCCACCCGACCGGCTGGATGGGTCACGTCTACGACGACGAGCGCATCCAGTCGGTACGCGACCTGGACGGTGCGTTTCTCATGGAAATCGCCAACGGTGCGACGAACTGGTTCGACTACCGGGACGGCACCGACGAGACCGCCATCGCGCTCTGGGATCAGTTAGTACTGGCGGGTAAGGCCGTGGTCGCGGTCGGCAATTCCGACGCCCACCGGGCGGCCAATGTCGGCCTGGTCTGGAATGGTGTCGCGGAGGAGAGTACGTCGCCCGACGCCATCTATTGCGCCATCACCGCGAGCCGAGGTTTCGTCAGCAACGGCCCGGCAGCGCTATTGTGGGTCGACGGTGAACCCACCGCCATTGTCCCCCGCCGCCCATCAGGCGCCGTCCAGCTTCGGATCGAGATTGCCGACAGTGTTGGTCTGGAGCGCTGGCGGCTGGTAGCCGATGGCTGCACATGGCGGGAGGGTAGCGCCATGGAACGCCGCGCCGTCCGCCAGGAATTTGACGCGCCGGCCACCGGCGTCACGTCGTACCGCCTGGAGTGTGTCGCCGTCGACGGTCGTCAGGCGTACAGTAATCCGGTGCGATTCGGCTGACACTGCTGCACCGCAACCCTTTTCCAGAGGGGCGAAGGCGCCACGGAAGGAACGACCATCGTGATGCAGTTGGGCTGCAATACCGTCCTCTTCGGCTTGGCTGACCGCGGTGCAGCCTTGCAACACATTGCCTGGGCCGGCTATTCCGGCGCCGAACTGGCGGCCCTGCCGGGGATGGCGGACCACGTTGACCCCGATCGGGATGCGGAGCAGGCGCGCGACATCATGATCCATGCCGACGGGTTGGGGATTGACCTCGTCGCGTTGGAGGCGGGCGGCAACACGGAGCGGCAACAGCGCTGCTTCGACCTGGCACGGGGGCTGGGCATCCCGACCGTCTGTATCGGCTCAGGCGGCAAGCCGGACGATCCATCGTCTTGGCGGGAAGCGGTCCTGCGGTTGCGTAGCATGGCGAAAGCGGCGGAGGTCGCCGGGATCACGCTGGCCGTCAAGCCGCACGTCGGCGCTGCGATTTACAGCACCGAGACGGCACTGCGAGCGATTCGGGAAATTGATTCGCCGGATTTCGGTATCAACTGGGATCCCAGCCACCTCTTCCGGAACAATGAAGACCTGCTGACCTCGGCCCAGCGGTTGGCGCCGTACATTCGCCACGTCCACATCCGAGACTGCGGTAGCCGTGAACAGCGCGTCGGCCCACCGGAGTCGCAAATCCCCGGCCGAGGTAGCATCGACCTGCCGCCCATCCTCCGCGCCTTGCATGAGGGAGGCTACGACGGCTACCTGAATCTGGAAGTGATCGGCGCCAAGAACTATGACCTTTCCCGCGCCATGGGCATCGCCGCCGAGAGCCGCGGCTACTTGAATCGCTGCCTGCAGGCGCTAGAGGGTGCGGAAAACGCGGGCTAAGGGCACACTGAATCCAGGCAGGAGCGGCGTTTCCAGGGTATCACCAACCTGCAGGGCGCCAACCAGATGCAGGGCGGCGTCCTGGCGGCGGTACACCTCGATCGTGCTTCGTTGCGGATCAGCGATCCAGTATTCATTGACTCCCTGCCGCGAGTAGAGCTTGAGCTTTGCTTCACGGTCGCGGTACTCATTCTTGGTACCGGGAGACAGGATTTCCACCACTAGTTCCGGCGCCGTGTGCAAGTGGCCGGCTTTGTCAAGCATGCCTGTCAGCCGCTCGTTGCTGATCCAGACCACGTCGGGCGCAACATCAATGTCATCTGAGAAAATAAGGCCGGGCGCAGGAGCAGTTCGTCCCGCTCCGGCTTTATCACTCCAGTTCTGAAGTGCGGCGCCCAGGCGGGAGCTTACCTCCTAATGATGCCAGGATGGTTGCGTTGATACATACAGCTCCCCGTCGATGATCTCGTAGTGCTTGTCGTCGTGTTGCAGTAGTTCGAGATCGGCCGATGTCCAGCGAACGGTGTCCACCATGCTCTGCCCCCGCCTTTCCTGCCGGTTTGCACGCGTGCTGGGATTGTACCCCGTTCACGTCGATCGTCAGGCGCCGCTCTCTCGCCTACGCATACCTAGCATCACCCTACGCCTGCTAATGTCTGGAACATCCTTCCCAGAATACGCCTTTCCGCTGATGCGGCGCCGCTGTGATGGCCGTAGGCTACTTCTTGGAACGAGCGCTTCAAACGGAGGAGTTCGCAGCAGGAAGGGGTGACGACGTGGACTTTGAATCCTCGTTCGCCATGGACCGGCACGTCCGTGAAGTGATTGCCGATCGGCTCGCCCAGGCGGCGCGCGATGCCGAAGCGCGCCAGTTCCGCGCATCGATACGGCAGTTTCGTCGGCCACGCCTGGCAAGTTTGCGGCTGGTCCCACCGCTAGTCCGGCACCTGTTCGCGGTGCTCCGGCTCTGGCGGGGCAATAAGGGGGTAACGGTAACCTAGTAACCGGGTCACGGGGCGGTGTTAGGAGCGGGCGGTGCGGCGGAGGCGCCGACATTCGGGGTTGTCGCCGCGGAGGGCGGCAACGGCGGGGTACCGGCGGTGCTCGGCCGCGGTTGGATGATAATCTGCACATAGGTCGGGTGACGCTCTTGAGGCGAACCGGGCGCCACGATCGCCGCTAGGACCTCGATGAATGCCACTGCGTCACCGGATGGGTGGACGTTGACAAAGCGTCCCGTGGTAAGCGCGGCTAGATCAAAGAGCGTGACGGCGGCGCCACCAGCTACCGCGCCGCCGTGGGTGCTCGTTGCCGAGGTGCGATGAGGCGCCGTCCCGCTGGCTGGAACAAAGCTACCAGACCATTGATTTTGCAGGAGGGCGGCGACGTAAAAGGCCTGCACATCGCCCGGCCCGCAACTGGTTTCATAGAGGTAGACCGCCGAGCGATCCAGCGCACTCGACTCCGTACTCCCCGCCGCACCAGTTGTCTGCGGCACGATTGCGCCCTGGGAGATGATCTGCCCATTCGGTGGGGCCGGAACGGCGCCACCGCGGACCTGTTGGGCGTTCGCGTCGCTGGGAACGACGCCGCCGGCTGTGCCACGTACCGGCGGGACGAGGCTGATATGGGTGGTGTTGAGGTCAGGCACGCATTCGGCGCCGGAGTCAACGGTGGCGATGCTCGTATAGGTCACGACCGTCTTGATTGCCGCGCTCCCCGCCTGTCCGCATCCGGCGAGCAGAAAGCCGGCGGTGGCGGGCACAATCAGGAAGCGAAGGAAATGGCGCCGTTTTCCCAACGGAGATCGCTTGCCGGCCAGTTTTGATTGGCCGTCTTTCAAAAGGCGGGTCCTCGAAGGAGTGCCGAACGACTCCGATACCCGTGTCGCCATGCGCTAGCCTCCCGAGCGATGGCTGGGACGTGCAGCAATGTCAAGGCCGGTTAAAAAATCCAGCGTCCAATCTAGGGCGACGCGCAGGCGCTTACCCAGGCGCGGCTCCTTTGCCAGGTAGACGCCGCGCCACATGGCCCAGGCCAGCACCCCGGAGAAGCGGATGCCGAAGAGTTTCGCCACACCGGCGTGTTTTCCCACCAGGGCGAGCTGACCGATTGGGTGGTAATTGAAGGGCACCGGCTGCTCTCCCTGCATGACGCGAGCGATATTCCGTGCCACCAGACTGCCCTCACGCGTCGCATTTTGAGCTGTGGGGGCATAGCTCTTCTGCCCGTCTGGTTCCGGCACCTCCGCACAGTCGCCCAGCGCCCACACGCCGGCATGTCCCGGCACAGCACAGGTTCGCTTCACCACAATCCCGCCGTGTTGGCCTCGCTTGAGGTCAAGCACACCAACTACTGGGCTTGGCATTACCCCGGCTGTCCAGACGAGCAGGGAGGTGGGAATGCGTTCGCCGCCCTGAATTTGCACATAGTCGACGCCGACCCCGGCGACCTCTGTCCTGAGCCGCACGTCTACGCCCTGTTGTTCCAGCTTCTTCTGGGCATAGTCGCCGAGTGACGGCCCGATCTCAGCCAGCAAATGCTCGCCTGGATGCATGAGCACGGTGCGAATGTCGTGCTCACTGATGTTCTGATAGCGCTTCGTACTCTCCCGCAGCAGGCTGTTGAGCGCCGCCATGGTCTCCACACCGGAAAAACCGCCGCCGGCAACGACGATGGTCAGCAGTTTCTTCCGAGCGGGCGGATCAGGTTCGTTGTCGGCGCGCTCCAGCAGCGCGATGGCCTTATTGTGAATGGCGCCGGCATCACTCAGGCTCTTGATGTCGAGGGAATGCTCCTCTACTCCGGCAATGCCATGGTAATTGGTGACGGAACCGAGGGCAAAGACGAGATGATCCGCTTCCAGCGCTAGCGTGCCCGTCGGCGTGCCGCTTGCTTCGTCCCCCAGTGAGAGCGTGACGCGCTTGTTGGTCACGTCAACACCGTCTACCCGGCCTGCCATGAAGGTTACGCGCGGCGATAACTTGCGAATGCTGCTGACGATATGCTCAGCGACCACCTCGCCCCCGACGACTTCTGTGAGCATCGGCGTGAAAACGAAGTAGTTCTTCTGGTCAACTAGCACGATCTCGGCGCCGTACGGTTCGGGCAGCAGGCGGGCCAACTCCCGAGCCACGTGGATGCCGCCAAAGCCGGCGCCCAGGATGATGACCCTGCTCTTGCCCTGCATCCGCATCGCCCGCCCCCCCGCGCACCTGGTGTCCATGCCACTTGACTGCGGACTGTTGGGATTGCAATTTGGGGGCCAGCGTCGCCAGCCGGGGGGTGGCGGCGGGTAGATTTGAACTACCGACCAAGGGCTTATGAGTCCCACCGGGCGGGTCCACATCGGTCCATGCAGGACCGTGCCCCCTGGTGCGAAGGACACGTGGTCCGCCGCAGACTGCCTGCGGCCGGCTTGGGTCGCCCGGGTTGCTACATGCGTCGCTACAAGGCGCGGGACCCTGTACCGTGAGGTAGGGCATCGCTCCCGCCACCGTTCCAACGAGGTTCCGCGCCGTATTCAGTGATCCATTGTCGCCACTTCAGTCGGGTACGCCGCGGCGGGTGCTTCAGTTCGGCCCGCTGCTCCTGGTTGAGGGCGGGGGGGACCGCCACTCTGCGCAAAGGCGATGCTCTCCGGTCCCACGCTCCGGAAGTCTGCCCGCTAGACCCCGACCGTGTGCGGGTCCCGCTCCAGCACTCCCGCCACCCGTACGTTCGTCCAGCCCAGGTCCAGCAACCCGCCGACGCGCGGAGCGCGGCCGTCATGCCAGCGTTCCCGCTCGCGCGCCGTCGCCGCGCCATACATCCGCTGCCGTACCGCCCGCCCGTTCAGTTCCCAGCGGGCGAAGTCCGCCTGCAACTCGTTCACGCTCTCTCCTCCCTTTGCCTCATCTCTGCGTAGAGCGTACCCGGTTCATTCTGCGCTTTCCATCGCGGCTTCAGTTTAGCGCATCCGCCATTGTTTCGTCACTGTTAATATGTTGGTCCCGATGGTTCATGGGCCAGGCCCCAACGGGCAAGCAGGCCACCTGGGAAATCATCCAAACATTCCGCATCGCCGACGGCAAGATTGTGGAAAGTCACGGCCAGGCCGACGTGATGAGCATGATGCAGCAACTCGGCATCGGTCCTGCTGCCGGACAATCGCCGCAGTAGCGCCGTTCCGGCTAGCACCGGTCGGCGCTGCACCGCTGGTCGGATGCAATTCCCCGCCACGATCCGTCGACCATGCGGCGGCGCGTGCGACTCCATCCACGCGGCCGTCGCACCGGCGTCCTGCGGTCGTGCTTGCCCTTCGCGCGGCCGCGAGCGCCCCCCCCTCACGACCGCAACCTGCCACCAGCGAGGCTGACGCCGCCCGACTCTGGAGCCTATCCGAGCAACTCGCCGGCGTGAGATTCCCTGCCGACTAATCGTTCCCCAGCAAGGCTCGAACGTTAGGTTCGGATGGGTAGTAAGTAGCAGCGTGGACCTGTCCTCATGACAGGCGGCGCCTGCGGGAAGACCATTGAAGGTAACCGTACGATGACGTGAGCTGGCGATTCAAGCTCCATATAGCAGGAGGCAGCCATGTGTGACTTGTCATCTCGATCTGGACAACGTTGCCACTGCGCGTTGGACAAATCCCTCTGGAAGCAAGAAGCCTATGTGACGGCATGCACCACGAAAATTGCCACGCCGCATTGGACGGAGGAACGGCAAACGCTGTAGGCTCGTCCCAGAGGCATAGAGCAACAAGGCGGTGTATGTCCGCCAGGAGAGTCTGTTGTCACCTCTGGCGCGGTTTTTGCCGCTAACGATTAAACGGAGGAATTTGCCGCTGATAGCTGGACAAAGTCCAATTCGTAGGGACAAAGCACACTATGACGAGTACGTATCGTTCTATGCAGGGTGGTTCTCTGGCACTCTCGGTGCAGCCCTATCCCACGCTATCGTCCGCGGCGACGCCGGCGTGGCGAGGGCACGAAGGTAAGGGAACCGACGGGTAGCGGAGCCTTCCCTCGCCGTTGGGGCACCCCGAATCTAACTCTCCAGTGCACCGGTTGCCTTCATGGTCGCGGGCGGTGCTGACCGGATCGGCGGCTGGCGCGACGCTCAGGCACCCGCGTCGCGCCTATTCGCCGGGGTCCAGGCCTGGACATCTCGGCGCAGGCGCTCCAACTGCCGCCAGTGCTGCTCGATCCCCGCCCGCCCCTCGGCGGTGAGCGCGACCAGGGTGACGGGGATCTTGCCCCGGAACTCCTTGTCGATGCGGACCAGTCCCGCCTCCTCCAGCTTGAGCAGGTGGCTGGAGAGGTTGCCCTTAGTCAACCCGGTCAGCCGCTGCAGGAAAAGGAAGTCGGCCCGCGTGCAGGTGACGAGCGCAGTCAAGAGGGCCAGGCGGGCGGGCTCGTGGACGAGGCGATCCAGCCCGGCCAGCTCCTCAAACGGCGCCGACACCGGGGTCCTCCGGCGCCGGCCCCAGGGCGTGCACCAGGCGAAGGTGGTCGAGGAGGCCGCCCACCAGGAACACCAGCCCGACCGCGCCCTAGCCCAGGCCGGCGTCGGGACCGAAGAGCTCCCCCCGGGCGATCTGGCCGGTCAGTGGCAGGAGGCTGAGGCCGGCCAGCAGAGCGACCAAGGCGAGCCAGTGCCGGCGCCAGCCGAGGGAGCGTCCACAGCCCAGGAGCATCGTCAGGGCGACGGCCAGCCCGACCAGACTGACCGGCGGGCGGTTGAAGTCGTCCAGCTGGAACACCAGGAGCAGCGCCAGCGGCGATGCCAGCAGGAAGAGCCAGCGCGCGGGCGCGGGCCGGGGAAGCCGGACGCGGCCGAAGGTGCGGTCGTAGTAGCGGTCGATCGCCCAGGAGAGCAGCGCCGCGAGGCCGAGCGCCAGCAGGAAGGGGAAGGCCGCCGCCGGCTGCCAGCGCATGGCGGTGGCGACGGCAAGGGCCAGCCAGACCAGGCCCAGAGGGAGCAGCCGTAGCCCCTGGAGCCGGCCGAAATAGGCGGTCAGAGCGCGGGCGCGCGCGACATCATCCATGGGATGCCTCTTTGTACAAATCAGTTTGCGATACAGACTATTCGGCAGTATAGACCACCGGCGAGCGGTGGTCAAGCCCCCCACGCACCTGCCCCGCAATCGTGGCGGCCGCGCGATCGCGCGGCGGCTACGACTTTGGATTGACGCCCGCCCGGGGCTGTGCCGCTCGCTATGGCGCCCTCATCCCGCTTGACGCTTGCTGCCCTGGAGGCCCACGACCCGCACGGCGACGCCGGCGGGACGTGGCGGCGTTTCTGCTGCCCGCTGCCCGGCTGCGCCGCGGTGCCGGTGGTGCCGTCCCGTCGTGCGCTCAGCGTCCACCTGCCGACCGGCGCCTGGGTCTGCCACCGTTGCGGTGCGCGCGGGCGTCTGGAGGAGTACGGGCCGGACGACGCGGCACGGCGCGGCGAGCAGCCGGGGAGACGCCGGCCGGCCCACTCGGCTTCCGAGCCGGACTGGCGTAAGCCCTTCGAGGCGGCCCTGCCCCTGGCTGGTACGCCCGGCGCCGCCTACCTCGCGGATCGCGGCATCGCTCCCGCGCTCGCCGCGCCCGCCGGCGTGCGCTTCGCCCGCGACTGGTTCGGCCTGCCGGAACTGCTGTTCCCCCTGCGTGACCTGCGAGACTTCACGGTCGCGGTGTACGGCCAAGTCATCACCGGCGGCAGTCCCCAGGTGCGCCTGGCCGGCGAGCCCGAGCGCGGAGCCTTCAGCGCGGCCGGGGCGATGGAGCATGCGCCGCTGGTGGTGATCGAGACGCCGCTGGGAGCGCTGGCCCTGGCGACTGTGGGGGTGCCGTTCCTGGCGCTGGGTGGGACGGTGGGGCCGGGCTGGCCGCCGATCGCTGCGGCGCGGCGGCGGGTGGCACTGGAGCTTGCGGCGGGGGAGGCGGGGGACCAGGCGACCGAGCGCCTACGCCGCTCCCTCGAACTGCTGGAGGCGCACGTCGAGCGCTGGCAGCCATTGGGCGACGCCGACTGGCCGGAGCTCCTGCGCCGCGATGGTCCCGACCGGCCGCGCCGCGCGCTCGTCCGCGCCGCAGCCGGTCGGCCGTGCGGTTCATTCCTCGTAGGCGCTGGCGGGAAGGGTGCGGATTAATCCCGCTTAGGACCCTCGAAAGAATAACCTATACATTTGATGGGGCATGTGGGGCGATGGTGTAGTTCCACTCGCCGTGGAACTTGGTGTGCTGGATGTTGAGTTGGCCCAGTTCGTCGTCGGAGACGTGGACGCC
>JBPCLN010000126.1:0-16699 GCA_051003235.1 Chloroflexota bacterium
GCCTCGCTGCCCGCCTGCACTCCAAACTCGCCGCTCACACCCTCTGCCTCTACCTCAACCGCTTGCTCGGCAAGGACAATATCCTCCAGATCAAGGCCCTTGCCTTCCCGAACTAGCATAAGGCCCTACTCATGTCAGTGTGCCATAATTGTGGTCATGCTGTCAACCGGACGCGTCATCTGGCATTATTGTGTACAGATGATACGCAAAGTACACGAATGGTCCAAAGGAGCTTGCATGACAACTGCATCAGAGCCAACAACGAACGTTACGGCCCAGATCCCCCAGAGCGTTTAAGGGGGAGCTCGATGCACTGGTCAGGGCTACCGGACGGAACAGAAACGTCCTTATAGCCGAGGCTCTCCGTCGCTTTGTCGGCCTACTGCACTGGCCGATCGCCCAAATCGAGGAAGGTCTCCGCGCCGCCCGGCCTCGTCCTTCGTCACCAGCGTGAGTATTGAAAAGACTCTGCCGCACGATGCGCCCTCTGTTATGCTTCCGTACACAACTCTCGTCCGTGAGTACGAAGTCAGATTGGGAGTACATATGGCCTCCACGGCGGCCCCGACCACCACCATCACCGTTCGCGTGCCGCTTGGCATGCGCGAACAGCTCGATGAACTCGCCCGAGCCACTGGCCGCCAGCGGTCATACCTGGCCTACGAGGCCCTGCGGCAGTACCTGGAACACGAATCCTGGCAGATTATCCAGATTCAGGCAGGCATCCGCGCTGCCGACGCCGGCGATTTCGCCACGCCCGAACAAGTGGAAGCCGTGCGCAACAAGTACGGGGCACACTCCGCCAACGATGCCACCTGATGGAGGTCCGCTGGACTACGCCTGCTTTGGATGCTCTTTCTGCGCTTCAGGATTATCTCGCCCAGGACAGCCCTGCCGCCGCAGACCTCGTGACCAAGCGCATTACCGATTCGGTTGACGACTTGACGAGCCATCCCCTGATAGGCCGACCCGGTCGCGTCGCTGGGACGCGTGAACTTGTCATTCCGCGCACTGCTCATATCGCCGCGTATAGAGTGCGCGGAGCAGTAATCCAGGTCGTCGCGATTATTTACCAGGCACAGCAGTGGCCGGAGCGCTTTGAGTGAGGAAGGATGCTTCCGCTCGCCGGAAGTACGCGTCATACATCGCTTCGTTATCCTCCCGCCAGGTCGCTGGACGTTCTGCCAGGCGCTGATCGCGGCCCAGTGGGATCTCGTATCGTGAGCGGGCAAAGCGGACGACCCACCAAATCAGCATCAGCTGGTAATAGGTCCAGATACGTGTCGTGATTGTCGGGTCGGCGCTGCGAGCGCAATAGGCGTCAATCACCCACTCCCTGCGGTCCGGCGTCACCGTTAGAAAGGTCGGTGCGGCGAGAAGGTCGGCGATCTCAAACGCCGGATCGCCCCAGCCGCTGTACTCCCAATCAACCGAAGCCCAGCGTGGCAGCCGGCGCAGGAAGTTGCGGCAGTTGCCATCGCCGCGGCAAAGGCATAAGTGAGGCGGCGACCATGTCGGAAAACTCGTTCGATCAAGCTGGGCAAGCAGCGTGTAGAGAGACTTGGGGCGGTGGTCCGGCGGTACGCGGTCCACGTTCTCCTGGATCCGCGCCCGGCCTTCATCGGCCGAACGCATGGTGAGCACCACCGGCGGGAGTGATGCCGACGTGTTCCCCGGCGTGAGGGAATGGATGGCATGGAGGTGATCGATGAAGGCGCCCCACTCCCCATCATTGGCCGGTGGGGCTTCGAGGGCTGCCCCTGCCAACCATGTTTGCACGACCACCGGCTGGGGATAACGGGCCCGCTCGAGGAATACGGCCTGGGGCGCGATTTCCTCGCCCAACTGCTGCACGGCCCGTAGCGCGCCGTATTCCCGACCGGCGCGGTCACGCCCATCGCGGATGGTGAACTTGACGGCGAGGGTCATCTGGTTGTCGGTGACACGGTAGAGCACGTTATTGGCGCCGCCAACGAAACGTTCAATCCTCCACTGTTGCCAGGGCGTGCGCCCCAGCGGTTGCGCAGTTGCAAGATGGTCTAAGAGCGGGTGCAGCCCCAGGCATTCCCTCGCCACTCGGCGTACCTATCCCTGCTTAATCAGCGGTGCGGCCTGGAGAGCGGCATCGTTGAGCGCCTCCTTTGGCGACTTCTTGAGCGCTACAGCATCGTCGCGCGCCGTTGCGAGAAGGGTAATGATCTGTTGCCACCCGATCAGCTTCGGCGTGGAGCGCCCGTAGGCCAGCATATCGACAAAGGGCTGGATTCGTGGCTCGTCCTTCACGCCCTGCTTCCAGGCCGGCTGCTGCTCACTCGCATGCCACGGTGGAACGGTGGCGCTGGCCACCAGGTACTCCGCGTTCTGTGCCGGCTGCGTCCACCATTGCACAAACTGCCAGGCCTGCTCCTCATACTTGTTCGTGTGGAGTACGACCAGGCTGTGACCGCCTACCGTCGTCGCCTGTTGCTTTTGCTGGGGCAGCACCGCCGTCCCCCATTCGAAGGCGCCCTTGACGGTGATCTTCAACGCACTCACATTGCCGGGTGGAATGTGCCAGATGCCGACGTTCCCGGTCTCGCCGCCCGGACTCGGCACGGTTGCCACGTTGTACTTGTGGACCAGGTCCACTTGAAACTGCAGCGCTTCGACCGCCGGCGCCTCGGTCCAACGCGGCGTCGTGCCGTCGGCCGCCATCACCTCGCCGCCGTTTTGCCAGATGAAGGCCAGCAAGGGCGAAATCGGGTCCGCCGTGCCTTTCGGAAATACTGTTCCCCACACCGGGGTGGTGCCGGTATGGTTGGTCAGGCGTTGCGCCTGCGCCACCAGTTCCTCCCAGGTCGTCGGCGGCTTGGTCGGATCAAGACCGAGTCGCTTATACAGGGTTTGGTTGTAGGCCAGACCCGAGTTGTTCAGGACATACGGCATCGCCATCAGCTTGCCGTTGAACGTCGCCTGATCGCGGGCCCCGGCTACCAGGTCGTTCTTATCGTAGCGATACTGCCCCCTGGCCAGATCCTCCGCCGCCGTCACCGCCCTCGTGGCGATTAATTCGGGCAGGTACGCCAGGTTGTAGGTCACCACGTCGGGCCAATCGCCGCCGGCGAGGACGGTGGTCAGCTTTTGGTAGTAGTTCGCGGCGTACACCGGCTGGATGTCGATCGAGGGATACTTCTGGCGGAAGCGGGCGGCCAGCGTATCCGTGATTGGGCCGTGTCCCTGGCTCGCACTCCACTGGTGAAGATAGGTCAGCTTAACCGGCAGTGCCGTCGGCTTGGCAACCGCCGTTGCGTTGCCGAGCGGAGCGCAACTGGTCAGCCAGCCCGCCATCCCGCCGATCGTGGCGGTGGCAACCGCCCGGCGGAGGATCGCTTGCCGGGAAAGGGCCGCCTCCCCCGTCTCCAGCCGCACCCTGGTCATGTTAGCCTCCTCAGGAAACCCGGCCATCGCGCGTATCCTTTCCTTCGAGCCCGGGATGGAATTTCGCGGCGGCCACCCCTCGATTGGTCGCCGCTTATCGCATCAATGCCTGCTCCGAGCGTATCACGCACCAATCAAGCGCGCAACCCCATAAACTGACTTCCTAGATTATTGATAAATCTAAGGTTATCAGTTATCCTTCTGGGTGGGGTGCTTGGAAGCGCTCGGTGAGGAGAAACACTAAGTATGGAGATAGAAAGCCTTCGGCAAGAACTGGCCGACCTGCGGATGGAGGTGCGGGCGCTCAGTGCGACCAACATGGGCAGAACGCCAACGGGCGAGTCTGCTTCCAACGCTGATCCGAGCGGGGAGCCAGGTTCCGTCAATGAGCAGGTAATCACGGGGTTGAAGCAAATCCTCGGTCAGGAGAGAAACGCTGTGGCGATCTGCTTTGGCGGCGTCTACCAAGAATCGGGTAGCATCTCGATCAGCGTCCTGTCGAGCGGCCCGGTGCGCGCCGAGGGAGACGCGCGGGAGGCCTCCCGGGTGCTGAGCGTGCTGGCGAGCGATGTTCGCCTGCGCCTCCTCCAGTTCCTCTGGCATGGTGAGAGGACGACACAAGAACTGATCGCCGGCGTCGGGGTAACCGGTGGCACCCTCTATCACCACATGCGCGAACTCTACAGTTTGCGCTGGGTCGACGCTCCCCAACGCAACCGATATACGCTGACGCCACAAGGTCGCTTCGCAGTTGTGGGTGCATTGAGCTTTTCCGGCTACCTGGGGGGGATTGAAGAGGCCGCTGGTGAGTTGCCTCAGCCGGAAGTCGACGTGTAAGCCTGACGTATCTCCGGCGTAGCGTCAACATTGCGACAGCACATGACCATCCTTTCTAGCGCATACCACGAATGCTCGTGGTATCCTGAGAAAGATTCTGGACTTCAACTATTGAGCAGGATGGCGTCTGCTCGGACTGGACATGTATGCGCGTTGATACGTCCGCCTTGATCTCCGTATCTGAGGCCAGCAAGATCGGCGTTTCCGCTCTCGTCAGGGAGGCGGAAGCTGGTCACGTCCACGTCGTTCTCCGGAACAATAGGCCAATCGCCGCGGTGGTGGGCATCGGCCGGTTGGAGGAGATTGAACGCCTCGAAGATGACCTCCTGGATATATCCCTCGCCTCGGCCCGAATGCTGACCACCAGCGGGGACCGTCATACGCTGGGAGCGGTGTTGGAACACTTTGGCTACAGCCGAGAGCAACTGCGGGAGACGGCAGACTGAATGCCGGTTCGGGTCGAACTGACCAACGAAGCAATGGACGATCTTCGGCGATACGTTGCCAGTGGTAACCTGCGCCAATTCCTGGCGAAGCTCGTCCGCCTGGAAGATGTTGGCAAAGACGCCGGACTACCGTTAGGACGGGGGTTGACCGGCTGGCGTAAGATCGTCGTCGGTGACCGTAACTGGCGAATCGTGTTCAGCATGAACGCGTCCGACACGGTAGCAACGGTCTGGGTCATCGGAGATCGTGAGGACGGCGAGTGTTACGACGAGGCAATGCGCCGTTTGGCCAAGCATCGTGCCGGCGATGCCGAATCCAGCAGTCTCGCTACGATCATTTTCAGGCTGATGCAGGCTCGGCAGGAGCGACGGGGCGGGCGGTCCTAAGCGCAATATTGGACCCTCCAAAGAGAGCGATACTGAATCTGTCGATTTGTCGCCTCTCGTTCGACGCTTATAGTGAGGCCAGGGTTCAGCCGGTCGACGAAGGTCTGGGAGCCACGGTCCGACACAAGAAAGGGAGACACAGCAATGCGATTTATGATCCTGGTCAAGGCCAACAAGGATTCAGAGACGGGCGTACCCCCGAGCAACGAGCTCCTGACCGAGATGGGGAAGTACAACGAGGAGCTGGTGAAGGCCGGCGTGCTGCTGGCGGCGGAGGGGCTCCAGCCGAGCGCGAAAGGCGCGCGTGTCAAGTTCGCCGGCGGCAAGCGAACGGTCATTGACGGGCCGTTCACCGAAACGAAGGAGCTGATCGCCGGCTTCTGGCTCATTCAGGTAAAGTCCAAGGAAGAAGCGATCGAATGGGTCAAACGCTGCCCTGATCCGCTGGAAGGGGAATTCGAGATCGAAATTCGCCAGGTGTTTGACACGGACGACTTCGCTCCCAGCGATCCAACCGGCGAGCTGAGGGCGGCCGAAGAGCGCCTGCTCGCGCAGGTGGCCGCGCCACGGTAGCGGTGACGGACCGGTCTCTCACGGCCGATGACGATGGCTTACAATAGTTGCCGTGATGGCTACCGAAACCCATCGCTCCATCGACGCGGTCTGGCGGATCGAGTCGCCGCGGTTGATCGCCGGTTTGGCGCGAATCGTCCGCGATGTCGGTCTGGCCGAGGACCTCGCCCAGGACGCGCTAGTCGTCGCGCTTGAGCGGTGTCCGGAGTCGGGCGTCCCGGATAATCCGGGCGCCTGGCTCATGGCCACCGCGAAGCACCGGGCCATCGACCTGCTGCGCCGGCGAACACGGCTCGAGCGCAAGCACGAAGAGCTCGGTGTTGATCTCGAGACTCAGCAGGCGCTGGCCGAGGCGGATCTCGATGCGTCTCTCGACGACGACGTGGGTGACGACCTCCTACGCCTCGTGTTCACCGCCTGCCACCCGATTCTCCCTACCGAGGCCCGCGTGGCGCTCACGCTCCGCGTACTCGGCGGGCTGACGACCGAGGAGATCGCGCGGGCCTACCTGGTCTCGGAGCGGACAATGGCCCAGCGCATCGTCCGGGCCAAGCGGACCCTCGCCCGGGCGCACGTCCCCTTCGAAGTCCCCCGGCGGGCAGAGTTTACCGCCCGTCTGTCGTCGGTGCTTGAGGTCATCTACGTCATCTTCAACGAGGGCTACGCAGCGACCGCCGGTGACGACTGGATGCGGCCGGCGCTCTGTGAGGACGCGCTCCGCCTTGGACGTATCCTGGCCGAACTCCTTCCTCTGGTACCGGAGGTACACGGCCTCGTCGCGCTGATGGAGATCCAGGCGTCGCGCTCCCGAGCGCGAACCGATTCCGCCGGCGCTCCCGTCCTACTCTTCGATCAAGACCGTGCGCGCTGGGATCAACTCCTCATCCATCGCGGTCTCCTGGCGTTGAAGCGCGCTGAACAGCTCGACGGCGCGCAGGGCCCGTATGCGCTGCAGGCCGCCATCGCCGCTTGCCACGCCCGCGCGCCGGCCCCCGAGGAGACCGACTGGGCGCGCATTGTGACCCTCTACGAGCGCCTGGCGGCGCTGGCCCCCTCACCGGTGGTGGAACTAAACCGCGCGGTGGCCGTCGCCATGGCATTCGGCCCCGCGGCCGGCCTCGCCCACGCCGATACGCTCCAAACGGAGCCATCGCTCCAGGCGTACCACCTCTTGCCGAGCGTGCGCGGCGACCTGCTGGCCAAGCTCGGCCGCCTCGACGAGGCACGGGTGGAGTTCCTGCGCGCGGCATCGCTCACGCGAAACGCCCGCCAGCGCGACCTACTCCTTGCACGCGCGGCCGCTGCGACGCCGGCATGACATGCGTTCACTACGCCGCCGGCTGGGCCCTGGCGCCGCAACCGCTCATCGTGCAGTACCATTCGAGGGACAAGATGTATCGCCGGATCTTGAATCGAGATGTAGTCGTGCGGAGCTATTCGCACTCAGGCAATGAAGAGGGAGCTGTGGTAGTTACAGGTGCCGGAATCAAGCAGTGGGCAGCGGGCCCCGTCCGCTTGATGGACCGATGACACTGTCCCTGGAGGAAGTGCGCCATGTCGCCACGCTCTGCCGGCTGGCGCTGACGGCTGCGGAAGAGGAGCGCATGCAAGAGCAACTCGCCTCGATTCTGGAGCATGTCGGCCGCCTGCAAGAGGTCGATACGGGAGGGGTGGTGCCCACGTCGTCCGGGCTGGATCTGCGCAATGTGCAACGTCCCGACGTTGCCCGCCCGTCTCTGCCGGTGGAGGCCGTCCTCGCCAACGCGCCGGATCGTTCCGGTAACCTCTTCCGCGTCCGCGCCATCCTGGAGGAGGGGTAGACCATGACCACCGCACCCCTACCGACGCTGGCTGAGGCGGCTGATTTGTTGCGCCGCCGCGAATGCTCGGCGGTGGAATTGACCGAACGGGCACTGACTCGCATGACCGATGTCGACGGTGAGATAGGCGCCTATCTCACCCGTTGTGACGAATGCGCGCGGGCCGCGGCGCGGGCCGCCGACGCCCGACTCGCCGCCGGCGACGGGGGACCGCTCACCGGCATCCCGATGGCACTGAAAGATGTCCTCATCACCGAAGGCGTACGCACCACCGCCGGCTCCCGCATGCTGGACCAGTTCATTCCCCCCTACCAGGGCGCCGTGGCGGCGCGGTTGGCAGAGGCGGGCGCCGTCTTGCTCGGCAAGCTGAACTGTGACGAATTTGCCATGGGCTCGTCCACCGAGAATTCGGCCTACGGTCCGGTGCACAACCCCTGGGATCTCGCGCGGGTGCCGGGAGGCAGCAGTGGCGGCTCGGCCGCGGCGGTGGCGGCCGGCGAGGCGATCTTCACCCTGGGCAGCGATACCGGCGGCTCGATCCGCCAACCGGCCGCCCTCTGCGGGGTGGTCGGCCTCAAGCCGACCTATGGTCGCGTCTCACGCTTCGGCCTGATTGCCTTTGCCTCCTCGCTCGACCAGATTGGCCCCTTCACGCGCACTTGCGCCGACGCCGCCCTGGTGCTGCAAGCCATCGCCGGCTACGACCCGAACGACGCTACCTCCGCCAACGTCCCGGTGCCCGACTACTCGGCGGCGTTGGCAGGGCAGGACCTCAAGGGGCTACGCCTCGGCATACCGAAGGAACTCTTCGTGGCGGGGATGCAGCCCGACCTGGAGCAGTGCATCCGCCAGGCGATTGCCACGCTGGCCGGCCTGGGGGCCGAACTGCGCGAGGTCAGTCTGCCACATAGCCAATACGCGCTGCCGGCGTACTACATTATTGCCCCAGCCGAAGCCAGCGCCAATCTCGCGCGCTTCGATGGCGTAAAGTACGGCTACCGGGCGGCCGAAGGCGATGCCATGTGGGATGTCTACGCCCTCACCCGCGGCCAGGGTTTTGGATCGGAAGTGAAGCGGCGTATCATGTTGGGCACCTACGCCCTCTCCGCCGGCTACTACGATGCCTACTACCGGCAGGCGCAAAAAGTGCGCACCCTGGTCCGGCAGGATTTCGACGCCGCCTTTGCCGAGGTGGATGCGCTGGTGGCGCCTACGACGCCGACGACTGCTTTCCGCTTGGGAGAAAAGGCGGATGACCCGGTGGCCATGTACTTCTCTGATGTCTGCACCATCCCGGTGAACCTGGCCGGACTGCCCGGCCTGGTAGCGCCTTGCGGTCTGGCCGGCGGCTTGCCGGTGGGGCTGCAACTGATCGGACCGGCCTGGAGCGAGCCGTTGCTGCTGCGCCTCGGGCATGCCCTGGAATTAACCGGCTGCGGCGTTGGCTTGCCGACGCTCGGAGAGTAACATGGGCCACCGTCGGCCCGTTGCTCTACCGACACGCTCATTGGAGCCGGGGCGGCAGCTACGCGCCCGGACGGTACCCTAAGAGCACAAAGGGGATCAGGCATGTCTGTGGCAGTCGGCTTCATCGGCACCGGCAATATTGCCAACTATCACCTAAATAGCCTGGAGAAGATCGCCGACGCTCGCGTCACCGCCGTCTACGATCTGGCGCAGGATCGGGCGGAACAGGTGGCGCGCCGCTTCAGCGCCAAGGTGTACACCGACCATCGCGAACTGATTGCGCAGAGTGACATTCAGGCGCTCTATGTGTGCCTGCCGCCGTTCAGCCATGAGGACCAGGAATTGCTGGCGGCCGCGCGCGGGATCGCCCTCTTCGTGGAAAAGCCGGTCGCCCTCACGGAAGAGAAAGCGCGCCAGGTGTTGGCGGCGGTGCAAAAGAGCGGCGTCATCACCAGCAGCGGCTACCACTGGCGCCATTCTCCGCTAACCGACCGGGCCAAAGAACTCTTGCAGGGCAAGACGATTGGCATGGTGCATGGCTATTGGCATGGCAGTATGCCCGGCGTGGCCTGGTGGCGCCGGCTCGACCAGTCGGGCGGACAGTTCGTGGAGCAGGCGACGCACATTGTGGATCTCGCGCGCTACCTGGTGGGCAACGTGCGCCGCGTCTCCGCCAGTTATGCCACCCGGGCGCTCGGCAATATCGAGAATTTCAGCGTTGCCGACGTCGGTAGCGTCAACCTGGAGTTCGAGAACGGGGCGATCGGCAACATCTCCGCCAGTTGCATGGTGGGGCAGGGATACACGGTTGGCCTGCATGTCCTCTGTCAGGGCCTTATTCTGGAAGAGCTCGCCAACACCTTGCGGGTCATCCAACCAGGACTGACCCAGGAATTCCGCTCTAACGAGAATCCTTACCTGCTCGAAGACCGCACCTTTATCGAAGCGGTGCAGACCGGTAACCCCGGCGCAATCCGCGCTCCCTACATTGAGGCCGTCCGCACCCTCCTCGTCACCCTTGCTGCGAATCAGTCGGCGCAAAGCGGCTTGCCGGTCGACGTGCCGGCGGTGTAGGGGGTCCGGTGATCGCTCAGCCTACGCCAGAGAAACAGCGCCAAACAGAGGAACTAGCGGCGCTACGCGACGTGGGGCGCGCCCTCTCCGGCTCGCTGGATCTGAGCGAGGTGCTTCGCATCATCTTGCGTGCCGTCGCCGAGACCCTCGCCTTCGATATGGGCGCCATTGCCCTGATTGACCCCAAAGACCACCTAATTCACGGCTTTCTGGGCATCAACCAGGACGAAGCAGCCGTCAGCGCCATCTGTTGCAGCCTGGAAAGTTCGGATATCCGCGCGCATGTAATCCGCAGCGGCAAGATCGAAGTGGTTGATGGTTGGGATCCGCGCCTCGACCGAGAGACATTCGAGAAGTACGGCCACCACAACCATGCCACGATCTTCGGGCCAATCACCGTCTTTGGCGAGCGGATCGGAGTGCTCAGCGCTTCCCGCCAACGCGCCAGCCATTCGCCCATCACCCGGCACGAGTTTGCGCTGTTTACCATTTTCCTCGATCATGCCGGCATCGCCCTGCAAAACGCTAGGATCCTGGAGAGCGAGCGTAAGAAGAGCCGGCGACTCTGGGCGGTCAATGAGGTTGGCCGCCGCGCAACGGCTTCGCTAGATCTCCAGCCGTTATTGGCAGATGCCACGCAACTCGTCCGCGATGCGTTTGCCTACCAGCGGGTCGCGGTGATGCTCGTCGACCCGCACGAGCCGACGACGCTCTATCGCGCCGCGTATAGCGCGGAGTCTGGTCAAGAATGGCCCGACCGGCGCGTGCCCATCGGTACGGGCATGATCGGCTGGGTCGCCCAGACCGGCGTCACCCAGTTTGCCAACGACACCGCACGCGACAGCCACTTCGTACAGGCGCCGGGGCCGCCCACCGGCTCCGAGGTGGACGTGCCGCTCAAAGTCGGCTCGCGCATCATCGGCGTCCTCAGCATCGAGAGCGAGGTAGCCGGCGCCTTCGAACAGGATGATGTGCCCTTTCTGGAAACGCTGGCCGACCAGATCGCCATCGCCATCCAAAACAGCCGGCTTTACCAGGCGGCCCAGCGGCAAACCCAACAACTGGGCGCGATTAATACGGTGGCGCGGCAGATGAGCAGCCTGATGACGTCTCGGGAGTTGCTACCATTTGTCGTCGACCTGCTCCGCGAGACATTCGAGTGCTACAGCGTCTCAATCTTTCTGCGCCCGGAAGGCGACGACACCACGAGTATCGTGCTGGCGGCGGCGGCCGGCGGAAAGCCGGGGCCGATGCCACCCGGCACGCACCTGCGTGTGGGTACCGACGGCATAGTAGGCTGGGTGGCGGCTGCCGGTGAGGCCATGCTGGCCAATGACGTGCGCCTGGAACCGCGCTTTCTTGCTTATCCAGGCCTGCCGGACACGGCGGCGGAAGTTGCCGTGCCGATTCGGATCGGCGACCGCATCGCCGGCGTTCTGGATGTGCAGAGCGAGCGCCGCAATGCATTTGATCGCCTCGATGTCGCTACTCTGGAGACGCTGGCCGATCAGGTTGGCATCGCCCTGGAGAATGCCCGTCTCTACGAAGGTCTGCGCCGTCGCTCCGAGCAGATGACGGGGTTGCACGAGGCCGGCAAAGCCATCTCGGCCAGCCTTGACCTGGAAGCCATTTTGCACGCCATCATCCTTGAGGTATGCGGCCGGTTGGGCTTTGACCGGGCGGGCCTGGCGCTGATTGACGATAGGACCGGAATCGTGCAAGGCGCTCAGATCAGCGACAACGAAGGGAACGTGCACCCGTGGCCGGAGTTGCAGTTGGTACTGCCGCCTGACGAGGACGCCCTGGGCGATGTCGCGGTTGCCGCGTGGCGGGCGCGCCCCCAAACGGAGGCGGCTGGCGACATGCAGCTGACGGGTGGCATGGAAAGCGCCGGCGTCGCCTCGGCGCCTTTGCAGGTGCGTGGACGCGCCATTGGCATTCTCCTGGCCGACAATCTCGTCACCGGACGCGACGTGGAAGCCGAACATGTGGGTCTCCTGCGCACCTTTGCCAATCAGGCCAGCATTGCCATCGACCACGCTCGCCTCTATGCCGAAGCGGCGGAGCGTGCGGCGCATCTGGCCGGGGCCAATCGTCAGTTGGCCGAACTGGATCGTATGAAGTCGCAGTTCATCTCGATGGTGTCCCACGAGTTGCGCACCCCTTTGGGGCTAATCAAGGGCTACGTTGGCACGCTGCTGCGCAGTGATCTACCCCTCGATGCCGCAAGCCGGAGCGAATTCCTGACGGTGATCGAAGAGGAAGCCGATAACCTGGCCGACCTCGTCGGCAACCTGCTGGACGCCTCCCGCCTGGAAGCCGGCACGTTGGCGTTGGAGTTGCACCCGACCCGCCTGCTGCCGATCATTCGGAAGGCGGTCCGCGACGCCGGCGAACGGGCGCCCGACTACCAGTTCCGCCTTAGCCTGCCCGCCGAGCTCCCACTGGTCAACGCTGACGGTCGCCGGCTGGAGCAAGTACTGCGCAATCTGCTGGATAATGCCGTCAAGTACTCGCCCACCGGCCGTGCCATCGACGTCAGCAGCGAAACGGCGGAGGCCGGCGTTATCCTCGCCGTCCACGATCAAGGACTCGGCATCGCCAGCGAGCACATTGATCGCATCTTTGACCGCTTTTTCCGCGTCGACCAGACGGATAACCGGCGCGGAGGGGGCTCCGGCCTCGGTCTCGCCATCGCCAAAGGCATTATTGAGGGTCACGGGGGGCGTATCTGGGTAGAGAGTACGCCGGGCGCCGGCAGCACCTTTCGGATCTGGCTACCAGCCTAGATCGCGGGATCCCGCCAATCGATCGCAGCGCGGAGAGCGGCCCACGCGGAGGAGAGCAGTCTTTCCCCGACCGTCCCGGCATACAGTTCCCCTGCGTTCAAACGGCTGGCGACGCGCCGTTACTCCGGCCACTCGCGCAGGCGGCGCAGGTCCTCGCATAGACGGGCCGCCTCTGCTTCTACCGCAGCCCAGCGACTCACTACAGCGTCGGCGCGGGCAGCTTCCCTTTCAACACGGCCGGCTTCCCGTGCCGGGCCGGCACAGCGAGACGGCGGTATTGATTAGGCGCCTCCTCTCTGCCTACGATATATTGGTTAGAACTTTTGTTCAGCTATGAGAGAGCGGAAGATGCCGGCATGAGCAACGTACACTATGCCGAACTACACCTCCACACGAACTTCAGCTTTCTCGACGGTGCTTCGGCGCCGGACGAGCTGGTGGCAGGGGCGGCGGCGCTTGGTCTCGCTGCGGTGGCGGTTACCGACCACGACGGCCTCTACGGCGCGGTACAGTTCGCCGCGGCCGCTCGAACGCAGGGGATCAAGGCGCTCTTCGGCAGCGAGATCACCCTCGATGGCGACTACCACGTCACGTTGCTGGCGCGCGATCGCCAGGGCTACGGCAATCTCTGCCGCCTGCTCAGCGCCGCGCAGGTGGGCCACGAGAAGGGTCAGGCGTCGGCCTCCTTTGACCTGTTGGCACAATACGTCAGCGGGCTGATCTGCCTCTCCGGCTGCCCCCGCGGCGAACTAGGTCGGGCGATCCTCCACGGCGAGGCTGCAGCCGCGGCGAATGTCGCCGGTCGTTACCGCGATGCCTTCGGCGCCGACAGCTACTGGGTCGAAGTGCAGGACCACCTGCTGATCGAAGAACAACGGCTCACCACCGCGTTGGTCCAGTTAGCCGGACGCGAGGCCTTGCCGCTGGTAGCGACCAACGACGTCCATTACTGCCGGCCCGATGCTCGCAAGCTGCAGGACGTGCTGGCCTGCATCAAAGCCCATACCTCGCTCGACCAGGCTGGGATGCTGCTGCGCCCGAACGCCGAATGGCGGCTCAAGTCGGCCGCTGAGATGGCAGCGCTTTTTCAAGAGTTACCCCAGGCATTGACGGCGACGCTGGCGATTGCCGAACGATGCACGCTGGACCTCACCCGCCTACACCCATCGTTACCGGCCTTCGACCTGCCGGTGGGGGAAACGCCGTTCAGCTACCTTTTTCGCCTCTGCCACGAGGGCGCGCATGTCCGCTACCACCCCATCACGCCAAAAGTGATGCGCCAGCTCACGCATGAACTGGAATTGATCGAGAAACTGGGTCTGGCCGGTTACTTTCTGATCGTCTGGGATGTCGCGCGCTGTTGCCTTGAGCGCGGCATAATGGCCCAGGGGCGCGGCTCGGCCGCCAACTCTGCCGTCTGCTACGCCCTGGGCATCACCAACGTCGATCCGATCAGCCAAGATCTGCTCTTCGAACGCTTCCTCTCCGAAGAACGGGAAGGTTTCCCCGACATTGATCTGGACATTGCCCATCAAGACCGCGAGCAGGTGATCCAATACGTCTACAACAAGTACGGCCGCGAGCACGCGGCGATGGTCTGTGAAGTGATCACCTACCGCGCTCGTTCCGCCGTGCGCGATGTCGGCAAGGCGCTCGGCCTCTCCTTGCCTCAGGTGGATACCATCGCCAAGTCCCTCGATGCCCACGCCGTCTTCACCGCCACGCCCGAACAGCGCGCCGCGGCGCTGGCGCAACACGGTCCGGTTGCCCAGCAGTTGTACGAGCTCTGCGCCGCCATCGACGGCTTCCCGCGCCACCTCAGCATCCACGTTGGTGGCTTCGTCATCACCGGCCAGCCGCTGGTGGAACTGGCGCCGATCGAGCCGGCCACCATGGCCGATCGCACGGTGGTGCAGTGGGACAAGGACGACGTGGAGACGCTAGGCTTCGTCAAATTCGACTTGCTCGGCCTGGGCATGCTGACGCTGATCGACCGGGCGGTTAAGCTGATCAACCAGGGGCTAGGCCCAGCGGGCGCCCTACCGCTGGACCTGGCCCGGCTGGACTACCGCGATGCGGCCGTCTACGATATGCTGGGTGCGGCGGATACTATCGGCGTCTTCCAGGTGGAATCGCGCGCCCAGATGGCGACGCTGCCGCGGGTGCGTCCGCGCACCCTCTACGAGCTAGCGATCCAGGTGGCGCTAATCCGGCCCGGTCCGATCCAGGGCCAGATGGTCCACCCCTACATCCGGCGGCGCAACGGCGAAGAGGAGATCAGCTATCCCCATTCCCTGCTGGAGTCAGTGTTGGAGCGCACGCTCGGCGTGCCGCTCTTCCAGGAGCAGGGCATGCGTCTGGCGATTGCCGCTGCCAACTTCAGTCCAGCCAAAGCCGACGCGCTCCGCAAGGCGATGGGCAGCAAGCGTTCCCACCAGCGCATGCAGCAGTTGTACGCCGACCTGATCACCGGCATGGCCGCCAACGGCATCGCCCCGGACCTGGCCGAACGCATCTGCAAGCAGTTGGCGGCCTTCGCCGACTACGGCTTCCCGGAAAGCCACGCCTGCGCCTTCGCCGCGCTGGTCTACATCTCGGCCTACCTCAAGCGCCACCACCCGGCGGAGTTCACCTGCGCCCTGCTCAACGCCCAGCCCATGGGCTTCTACCAGCCGGCGGTGATCGTCAACGACGCCCGCCGTCACGGCGTACCGGTACTGCCGGCGGATGTCACCTGTAGCCGTGCCAACTGCACGCTGGAAGGTGGGTCGGTCCGCCTGGGCCTGCGCTACGTGCGCAGCGTCGGCGAGGAGTCCTGGCCGGTGCTGGATGCCGCCGCCGAGCAAGGGCCCTATACCTCGATCGAAGACTTCGCTCGCCGCACCGGGCTAGGCAAAGAGGCGCTGGAGCACCTGGCCGCCGCCGGCGCCATCGCCGGCCTCGGGCTCGCCCGGCGCGATGCGCTCTGGCAGGTGGAAGATTATGGTAAGATGACGGCGCAGGGAATGCTCCCGGGCGTGCTGGACAGCGAGGGAGCGGTCGCCTTCCCCGCCCTCGCCCCGCCGGAGACGGCTGCTGCCGACTACTGGCACATCGGTCTATCGACCAACTACCAGCCGATCGGCTTCTTCCGTCGCGAACTCAACCGGTTGGGCACGGTGGCGGCCAGCAAGCTAGAGCAGCAGCCCCATGGCCGCTCCGTGAAGGTGGCCGGTCTGGTGGTGATCCGCCAACGGCCGCAAACCGCCAAAGGTTTCGTCTTCTGCACCCTGGAAGACGAAACCGGCCTCATCAACGTCGTAATCGCCCCCTGGATCTACGAGCGCTACCGCGCCATCATCCGCACCTCGCCGATGCTGGTGGTGGAAGGCATCATCGAGCGCGAGCGCGACGTGATCAACGTCTGGACCCGTCGCGCCTGGCCCCTCTCCCAGGAGCGCCTGACACGGGGAGTCCGGTCACGGGATTTTCGGTAGGGCGAACAGTCTTTCGAGTTCGGCACGCCGGAAGTCGAGGAAGGCAGTCAGGTATTCAGTGTCCTCTCCCCGATTCCGTAGAAAGCTACCGAGTTCGATCTTGCCTGCGTAGCACCGCACCCCTGGAAACGCCGTTGCTGATCCGTCCCAAAGATAGTCAGCGGCGTCGATTCCACACGCGTGCAGTGCGGCTGCCCATACCGCTCGCGCTCGCTCGTTATCCTTGACCACGGCGAATACAAGCTCTGGTTGCAGAATGCGAACTAACGGCGTCACCATACGGGCAAGCGCGAGCAGCGCTTCTTCCCATGGCTGCTCCCAGGTGGGCCAAACGCGCCGGCCGGCCACTCTGCCACGTGCCGTCGGATTGCGGCTACGTTCTTCGGCGATTACAAGCCCCGCTCCCTCTCGGA
>JBPCLN010000127.1:0-2669 GCA_051003235.1 Chloroflexota bacterium
GGGCGCCCGCCCAGGATGGCCGTAATGGCCGGGGCCGAGCGGTCGCCATGCAACGCAATCAAGAGCGCCGCTGCCAGGATGACGGCAAAGATACTACCGGCCGCCTCCACGCCGTGACGCAACCAGGAGGCGGGCGCCAGTTGGCCGAGCAGAGCCAGGAGGAGCAACGCCACGGCGGCGCCGTCCAGGGCCTTCTCGATAACCACGGTGGTGAGAGCCGCGCCAAAGGCCGGCCCGCTGGGGCGGCCCACCAGAAAACAACGCAATACGTCGCCTGGGCGAGCGGGGAAGATTAAGTTGAGCAAATACCCCACGGCCAGCAGACGGCCGGCACGCAACGGCGGCACGTCGCCTGCGGGCAACAGGAGGAGCCGCCAACGCAGGGTGGTGGCACAATAAGCCGGTGCGACTGCCAGGACTGCGACAATGACCCAGCCGCGCTGCACTGCTGCAAAAACGGCAAGCAGCCGACGCGGTTGCACGTCACGAAACACCAGGTAAAGGCAGGCAGCGCTTATTGCCACGCCCACCACCAGCCGGAGGCGCGACGAGGCGAGGAGCGATCGGCGCCGTACGCCATCGTCGTCCACCACCGCGTTGGCTATAGCCAGCGTCGCCGCCGAAAGGCGGCGAGCACGCCGACGCTGACGAGCGCCATAGTTGCCACCATCGCTGCAAAGCCGAGCGGCGTGCCACTGGGTACGCTCCGGATACTCGTCGCGAAATTGGTGCCGAAGAGGCCGAGGACCAGCGTGGACGGCAGCAAGATGGTGGAAACCATAGTGAGCAGCTTGATCACCTGGTTGGTACGATGCGCCATATGGGAGACGTAAATGTCGAAAGCGCCGTTGACAGCGTCCTGGGCGGACGCGAGCAAATCCACGAGGCGCGCCAGCCGCGTCTCCAGATCCCGAAAATACTCCTCAACCGGTGTTCCCGCTACCCACGGGAAGTCGGGCCGGAGCAAGGCGACGAACACGTCGCGATGCTGGTCCGCGAGTTGGGACAGGGCAAACACGTACCGCTTGAGTCGCAGCAGATCTTCGAGGAAGGACTCTGACGGGTCGCGCAGCCCCGCTCCTCCAGGCGTTGAATATTGTCCTGAGTTGGCGTCGTCGGCTACCAGGGCTGCCAGGTCGGCGGTGGCCGCCTTTTCGGGTTCACGGTCCGGTTGGAACAGCCAGACCTCCTGGTTGTCACCGTATTGCCCGGCGCTCTGGGAGGTCGCCTTCCCTTCCAGGGCCACCACTTCGACCGCCGAGCTGGGGAGGTCGGATGGGGCGTTATCGAACACCGCAATGGTACTGTCTCCGGCCAGCATAATCCCCCCGGCGGCCACCGGCGCCCGGGCGCGCGCCCGTAACCGGTCGCGCGCAATGCGCACCTTCCCGGTCCGGTCATTTGCCGGGCGCAGGCCCAGCGGGTCGATTGTTGTCACAGTTCACGATACCAGGCAACGCCCCGGAAACCGGCTAGTGGCCCAAAGCCACGCTCTGTATCCCACCCTACCACCGGCGCCCGGCAGCCAGTCGCGGCAGTAGATGGTCCACGGCGGCGCGGGTGGGCAGCGACGGACGGGCGCCGAGGATAGTGCAGGCCAGGCTGCCGGCGGCGACGGCAAGGCGTAGCGCTTCCTCTTCCGCCAGGCCCTGGGCCAGCGCTACGGCCAATGCTCCGGCAAAGGCATCACCGGCGGCGGTCGTATCCACGACGGTGACTGCCGGCGCCGGCTGCACCCAGGTGCCGACTGGACCCATCAGCACCGCACCTTTGCTGCCCAGCGTGATGACAGCGTGGGCAACACCGAGCGCGCACAGCCGTTCACCGGCGTCGAGAGCGGACGCCTCAGCAGCGACCGTCGTCCCGGTGAGGACGCCTGCCTCCAATTCGTTGACAATCAGCCAATCAACCTGCGGCAACAACTCCAGCGCGCGTGGCTCCGCCGGCGCCGCGTTGAGCAACCGAACAGCTCCCTCGGGGGCCTGTTTTAGAAGGGCCTGCACTGCGCCAAAGGGCCACTCCAATTGCCCCATGACGACGCGAGCGCCGGCCAAGGCCGTCGCCGACGCCAGGACTGAGGCGGCGTCGGCGCGCGCGTTCGCCCCGGGCGCCACGATAATAGTGTTGGCGCCATCGTCGGCGACGGCGATCAAGGCGACGCCGGAGGCCATGTCCGGAACCACCTGCAGCCAGCGGGCGTCAATGCCATCGTCGCCGACACTGCGGAGCAGCCGGCGTCCGATGTCGTCGTCGCCCACCAGCGCCAGGAGTCTGGCCTCGCCACCAAGACGAGCGACAGCGGCCGCCTGATTCGCGCCCTTGCCGCCCGGTACTTGAACCAGGTCCTTTCCATGGATTGTTTCGCCGGGATGGGGCAGACGGGGCACCCGCACGACCATGTCGAGGTTAATCCCGCCGGCGACGACGATTGGCGCCCGCGGCGTAGCGATCATGACTGACGTCAATCGGTCAGGCGCCGAACTTGTCATATTTCAAGGCGTTCGCCATAGCAAGATCGAGCACGTCGGCATGCTGGATATGACCCAGGGAACCATTGGCGGCAGCTCGCTCCGAGTAGCCGGCGCGCCCCTCCGGGATGACGTGAGCCGAGTGCAGCAAGAGCGGTAAGGGATGCCAACTATGGCTCTTGAGGGTACTGGGGGTGGAGT
>JBPCLN010000128.1:0-17793 GCA_051003235.1 Chloroflexota bacterium
ACTGAAGAAGGTCGCCCGCGCCGGGCAGCAGTGCGCGGTGGGCGTGTACGCTTCACTGAAGCGCACACCAGCACGGGAAAGGCGATCGGCGTTCGGCGTGCGGCAAGGATGCTCGGGCGCGCAGACGGCGGCCTGCTCCTGGTCGGTCATAAAGATCAGGATATTGGGTGGTGTCACGGCTCCTCCTTATGTTGATCGTATACCCCAGGCACGCGCGCCGCGGCGGCGGTCTGTTGTGCATTTCGGTGGCGCACATACCGGTTGCCGGCATCGTCCACCGGCTGGTAATCCCAGGACGTGACCGTATCCAGCTTGAGGGCGGCGATCACTGCCCGCCGCTCCGCCTGACTGCTCAGCACAGCGCGATGAATCGCCACCGGGTCCCAATTGGCGAGCAGCGCAGCCTTCAGCCTGTGGAGGATGGCAGCCTGGGCAGGATAAAGGGCGAGATTTTGCTGCTCACCGGGGTCCGCCGTCAGGTCGTACAGTTGGTCAGGCTGGCCGTGGACATAGACGAGCTTGTGGTCGGCCTGTACCAGCATTCGCACCGGCGCGGCGACGCCTTCCCCCAGGTATTCACACACGGCCATGTCTTTCCAGGGAACCGCCCTCCCGAGCAGAAGCGGTACCAGGCTCTCGCCATCAGAGAGCGGCGGCGACCTATCCGGGTGCTGGGCGCCGGCGAGCTCGCTGAAGGTGGCGAAGAGGTCCACCAGGGAGGCAACGCGGGACTCGCGCCGGCCGGGTGGGATATGCTGGGGCCAGCGGGCGAGGAATGGGACCCGGCTGCTTGGCTCGTACATGGTGCGCTTGTACCACATGCCCCGTTCGCCGAGCATCTCGCCGTGATCGCTGGTGAAGATCACGAGCGTCTCCTGGCCCATTCCGGCCCGCTCCAGGTGCTTCAGCAGGTCGCCCAACAGATCGTCGATCTGCGCCACCATGCCAAAGTAGGCCCGCCGAGCGGCGGCAATCTGCGCCTCCGTTAGCGTGTAAAGGTCAAGTTCGTGATGGATGTTGAGCCACTGGTCGTAGGCCGGCGACGGCTCGGCGGGCGGTGGCGTCGGAGCCGGAATGGCGACGCCCTCGAAGCGATTCCAATACTCCGGTGTGGTCACGAAGGGATCGTGTGGCTGGGTGTAGCTGACGCACATGAACCAGGGGCGCTGGTCGCCATCCTGGCGTGCGCGCGCAAAATCGTACAGTTGCCGAACGGCGTGACCGTGTACTTCTTCGTCATAGTCCATCTGCATGGTGCGCGCGGCGACGCCGGAATCGCGCACTTCCCGAACGCTGGTACCCGGGTTATGCACCGGTTCCCGACGCCAGTCCGGCGTCCAATCCAGACTCGCCGGGTAGATATCGGTGGTCAGGCGCTCAGCAAAGCCGTGGAGTTGATCAGGGCCGATGAAGTGCATCTTGCCAGCCAGTACCGTCCGGTAGCCGGCAAGGCGCAGGTAGTGGCAGAAGGTGGGGCGGCTGGCCGGGAACTCGGAACCATTGTCGTAAGCGCCGATCGCACTGATCAACCGGCCGGCCAGCATACTGGCGCGACTGGCGACGCAAATCGGTGAGTTGCAATACATGCGCTCAAAAACGATGCCCTCCGTCGCCAACCGGTCCAGATAGGGGGTTCGGGCCGCAGTTTGGGCATACTGCCCGGTCCAGCAGGCGCCGAGTTGGTCGGCCATGACGAGGAGGATATTCGGTCGGTGTGGCGTCAAGATTTGAATTTTCCTGACCGCTTGATTTCCAGTCTGACAGTCAGGACGACACCTCCCGCCGTTGGTCAATCTTCGTCTCGTCTAGTGCCATCCCCATTCCCGGCCGGTCCGGTGGGATGACGCGTCCATTGACGGGTTTCAGGGGCTGGCAGAAGAAGAACTGGTGGATTTCATTCCACTTCACCAGGTACTCAATGTAGGGACAGAGTTGGGCCGGCTGGGCGAAGAGCAATTGGGCGGTCGCCGGCGTGGAATGGCCGTGTGGGACGACCTGAACATCGTAGGTTGACGCCAGCGTGCAGATCTTCAGCAGTTCGGAAATGCCGCCGGCCCAGTAAATGTCCGGCTGCAGTACGTCTACCGCGCCAGCATCCAACAACTGCTTGCAGCCCCAGCGCGTGTATTCGTGCTCGCCGCCAGCGATGGGAAAGGGGACACGCCGCCGCATTTCGGCGTAGGTCTCGATGCGGTCCGGCAGCGCCGGCTCCTCCAGCCAGCGCGGTCGTACCTCCGCCAATGCCGGCGCAATCTGGCGAAGATATGGCAGATCCCAGCTCATCCAGGCGTCCAGCATCAAGTCGACGCCGTCGCCGATCGCCGCTCGGAGCGCCCGGGCGAGGGCGATATTGAGCTCCATGCCGGCCTTGCCGTCACCGGGACCATGCCGAAAGAACCACTTTGTTGCCCCATAGCCCTGATCCACGAACTCACGGGCGCGGCGCGCCGCCTCCTCCGGCCGTACGGAGTAGCCGAGCGCGCTGGCATAGGCCGGCAGATCGTCCCGCAGCGGCCCGCCCAGCAGTTGATAGACGGGGGCGTTGGCCCACTTCCCCTTGAGGTCCCACAGGGCGCAGTCGATGGCACTGATCGCCTGCATCACCACGCCCTTGCGTCCGTGGACAGCAAAGCGATACAGCCGATCCCAGATGCACTCGATCGCCAGAGGGTCCTGGCCGATTACCAGGGCCTTCAGTTGACGGTCGATGATCCAGGCCTGATCGGCGCTGATTGGACCGCTCAGGCCGGTCAGGCTGCCGCCTGTGAGGATCTCCAGGAAGATCGACGACACACGATATTCTCGATCGGAAAGACGGGTAATCGGCGGCGGTCCTTCCGCCCGCTGGTCGGCATACACGTCGACCGGGCGCACCAGACGCTCCTCCCAGAAGCGACCGTCGTGTTCCAGGCGACCCTGGACCTCCGTGAGACGTATCGCGGTGATCTTCATCGGCGACTCCTACTTAGGACCTCACCCGCCAATCGCGCCCATCCGGCGGCGCTCGTCGGCGTTGTGGGTGCCGGCTTCCGCCGCAGCGATCATTGCGCGGCGTTCCTGGCTGCGTTGGACGGCGTAGGCAATCGCCGCCGGGTCCCAATCCTGCTCCACCCGGTGGAGGAGTTGCCGCTCGATGGCCGCCAGTTCTGGGCGACCGGCCAGATTCGTCTGCTCGCCGGGATCCGCAGCAATATCGTAGAGCTCGTGCCCTTCGCCGTGGTACCGGTTGAACTTCCAGCGCCCCGTGCGCAGCATGCGGGCCGGGGTGTTGGTAGCATGTCCGGTGTACTCGCAGAAGGCTTCATCCTTCCACTGGGTAGTACGCCCTTCCAACAGGGGAAGCAGGGAATCGCCGTCCAGATTGTCCGGGTTCGACGCCTGCGCCAGATCGACCACGGTCGCCGTCAGATCAACGAGAGAACAGGCGCCAGCAAACCGTCGGGCCTGCTCCCAGTGCCCCGGCCAGTTAAAGACGAGCGGCACGCGACTGGAATGCTCAAACAGAGTGTTCTTCCACCAGAGGCCGTGCTCCCCCACCATCTCGCCGTGGTCGCTGGTATAGACGACCGCGGTATTGTCGTGCTGCCCCGTCTCGTGGAGGGCGGCGACCAGGCGGCCGACCTTGGCATCGAGGTAGGTGATGAGGCCGAAATAGGCGGCGCGCGCCCGTCGCACCTGGTCATCGCTGAAGTCGTAGAGGTTGAAGGTCTGGCGAACCCGCTCGTGCGCCGGGTGTTCAACGCCTGGAGCGCCCGGCGCGCTGGACGGCAGGTCGACGCGGTCGGGATAGTACATGCTGAAGTAGGGTTCCGGTACGACCAGTGGAAAATGGGGCAGGATAAAGCCGACGCATAGCGCCCAGGGCTGATCGCTCTCCGCTCGCTCCCGAATGTACCGCAACGCCGCCGCCTCCGCCCGGTCGTCCATCCGCACGTGCGGTGAATCGCCGGCGCCGGCGTCTTCCACTCGCTTGCGGCTGTTCGGATTGCCGACCCGGTGCGGTTCCTGCCAACGGGGTGCGCTCACGGGGTGCTTCGCCCGCGTCCCTTCGATTTCTGCCCGAAACCCGTGCAGATTGTCGGCGCCGACCAGGTGCATCTTGCCACTCAAGACGGCGTCGTAGCCTCCGGCTCGCAGCATGTGCGCCCAGGTTGGGATATTCCCGTCCAGCGTTGCACCGTTGTCCCACACCCCGATTCGGTGCAGGTGCAAGCCGGACATGAAGCTTGCTCGCGACGGCACGCAGAGGGGCGAGTTACAGTAGGCGTTGTCGAAGACGACGCCCTCCGCTGCCAGACGGTCCAGCGCCGGCGTCTGCACCAGGGGGTGCCCGTGGAAGCCCGCGAACTGCGGGGCGTGCTCGTCGCTCATGATGACGAGCATGTTGGGACGGTCAGCGCCGGCCATGACATTCCTTCCTGCAACCAATTCCACCGCCGAAGGTAGCAGACTCTACGTGCGTGGTCAATGCCCTGCGGCCGATCAGCGTCCGGTCGCTACACAATCCATGGGCGTGCCCGCGTGCCGGGCACACGCCTCTGTTTCATCTGCTAGTATCGCGGCGGGCTAGCGCCTAGGCGGCCAGGGAATGGGATGGAACGGCGGACCGGGCGTGATGACGGTGGCTCTCGCGGTCCTTGTCGTCCTGAGCCTGGCCTTCGCCTGGAGTATGGGCGCCCATTACACCGGGGCGGTGATGGGCATGCCCTACGCCTCGAAGTCCATACGCATGTGGCCCGCGCTCGTCTCGCTGTCCTTCCTCACCATCCTGGGCGCTGCCTTCGCCAGTCACGGCGTCCAGCAGACGGTCGGCTTACGTATCGTCGACGCCGGCCGGATCACTGCTCCCATGCTGATCATCGTTGAGCTTGGTGCCTTCTTCCTGACCACCGTCTACACTTACGCCAAAGTGCCGACGTCCACCATCCAGATCCTCGTCTTCTGTGTCGTCGGCACCGCCCTGGCGGCGGGGGTGCCGGTGCAGTGGCAGACGATCGCCGTCCTCGTTGTGACCTGGGTCCTTGCCCCACCCGTTGCAGCGCTGCTCGGCTTCGGCTGCACCAAACTGCTCGACGCAATCGTGCCGGAAGCGCGCAAACCGGTGGCAGGCCAGCCGTTAGTGGTGTTGCCGCGCCTGCTGGTGCTGGTTGGGCTGGGCGCCGCCTTCGTTCTCGGGGCGAATGATGTGTCGAATGCGGTCGGGGTGTGGTCCTCCATTCATCTTGGCACGCTGTTCATCGCCGGTCTCGCCGGCGGGGTCGCCATGGCGGTCGGCGCGCTCACCTGGGGACAGCGCATCCTCAACCGGGTCGCGTTTGACATTGTCAAGGTGGACCTGGCGATGGCGAGCGCCGCCCAGTTCGTGCAGGCGCTGGTCGTGTTCATCGCTGTGAGCCTCGGTCTTTTTACCTCGATGAACCAGGCGCTCGTAGGAGCAATGTTCGGCACCGGTCTCGCCCGCGGTCGGGAAACCGTCCAGACGGCGACCCTGCTCGGCATCCTCAAGGGGTGGGCAATCAGCCCCATCACCGGTGGCACGCTCTGCTACATGCTGGAGCGGATACTACTTGCGCTTGGTGGGCGCTAACGGCAGCGAACGCCCGGATCGCACGTTCGATCCGAAAGTATAGGAGGGCAGAGAGCATGGCGGAGCAGCGGACACGGGTCTTTGTCAGTTGGCGTTTCCTTGACCCGGCGCTGCCACTGATTCAGGCAGCGCTCGACGTTCGGCTCTGGGAAGGGGATACGCCAATACCGCGGGCGGAATTCCTGCGCGAAATCGCCGACGTCGCCGGTGTCCTGGTTTCGAATGCCACGGAACAGTTGGATCGGGAGGCGATGGACGCGTCACCAGGTCTGCGGGTCATCAGCAATTTCGGCGTCGGCGTGGACAATGTAGACCTGCCCCTGGCCACGGAGCGTGGCATCCTGGTCGGCAACACACCGGGCGTGCTGGTGGAGACAACCGCCGATCATGGCTTCGCGTTGCTACTGGCGGTCGCTCGCCGCCTGGCGGAGGCGCAACAGTACGTGCGGGCCGATCGCTGGCAAGGGTGGCACCCCCGCCTCCTAGTCGGTCAAGAAGTGTACGGCGCGACGCTGGGCATCGTTGGGCTTGGCGCCATTGGCACGGCTGTGGCCCGTCGCGCTGCCGGGTTTAACATGCGCATCATCTACGCCAGCCGGACCCGCAAGCCGGAGCTGGAGCAAAGCCTCGGCCTGGAATGGTCATCGTTGGACGACTTGCTCCCAACGGCGGATTTCGTCTGCCTGACCACGGCCCTAACGGCGGAAACGCGCGGCCTGATCGGCAAGCGCGAATTGGCGCTCATGAAGCCCACCGCGGTGCTCGTGAACATTGCCCGCGGCCCCATTGTCGATCCGCTTGCGCTCTACGACGCGCTCAAAGCGCAGCGCATCTTCGGCGCCGGCCTGGACGTCACCGACCCGGAACCGATGCGCGGCGACGACCCACTCCTGACGCTCGACAACTGCCTGATCGTACCCCATATTGGCAGTGCCGGCGCCGGCGCCCGCGCCCGCATGGCCGAACTGGCAGCGACGAACTTGATCGAAGGTCTCGCTGGGCGGCGCCCACCCCATCTGGTCAACCCGGAGGTCTGGGACCACTCACTGCGCCGGACCGGCGACTTCATGGTAGGAGATGACTAACATCAGGGTGATCAACAACATGAAGCCGACGAAATGGATCGTGCCTTCCAGGCGCGGATCGAGTCGCCGACCGCGCACCCGCTCGACGGCAAGCACCGCCAGCCGGCCGCCATCGAGGGCCGGGAAGGGCAGCAAGTTGATGATCGCTAGGTTGATCGAGAGCAACGCCGTCAGCTCGATCAACGGTCCCGGTCCGGCGTGGGCGGCTTCACCGGTGAGTTTGGTGATACCAACGGGCCCGGAGAGTTGGACGCCGGCGCTGCCGAACATCTGGCCAATGCCCTCGAAGAAAGCGCCGACGAAAGAGAACGTTTGTTGCACACCAACGACAGGCGCTCTCCAGATGGGGGACCGGACGGGAATGACGCGCGGCATGTAGGCGATGCCCACGTGGCCCTGACCTGGCTGCACCTGGACCAGCGGGGTTACTACAATCTGTTGGGTCTGTTGGATGTCGCCGGTTGGGCTGACCGTCAAGCTCAAGGCCTTGCCTAGACTGCTGGTGATGATCTGGCCGAACTGCGCTTCGCTGCTGAGGCGAGTGCCATTGGCGCTCAAGACAACCTCGTGCGCCTTGAGACCGGCTGCAGCGGCGGGACTGCCGCTTTGCACTTCCTGAATCACAATGCCGTCCATCGTCGGCTCGCCGACGATCGCCACGACCGACAGCAGAATCGGCACGAGAATGACGTTCATGGCGGCGCCGGCGGACAGGATGATCGCCCGCTTCCAACGCGCCTTGGCGGCGAAGCTATCCGGCGAATGAATCTCGCCATCTTCACCTTCCATGCGCACATAGCCGCCCAGCGGGATGGCGTTGAAGGCGTAGTCGGTCTCCCCAATGTGAATGGCGGCCAGGCGCGGCGGGAAGCCGAAAGCGAACTCCTTGACCCGCACGCCGAAGATTCGGGCGGTGATATAGTGCCCGAACTCGTGCGCCAGGACGAGCAGGAGCAGAACGGGAATAATCCAGAGGTAATAGGCCCAGGACATCGACTACACCTTTTCCAGCGCGAACTGGCCGACCAACTCCGTGGCAATTCGCCGGGACTGCCGATCTGCTTCCAACACGTCTTCCAGGGCCGGGTCGACCACATTGTGGTGCCGATCGAGCACGGAGCGGACCACCCGGGACAGGCCGGACCACGACACCTGGCCGGCCAGGAAAGCGGCGACGGCGACTTCGTCCGCGGCACAGAGCGCCGTCGGATAAGTACCCCCTTCGCGTCCCGCCCACTGGGCGAAACCAAGGCAGGGGAAGCGGTCGAGGTCGGGCGGGTAAAAGTTGAACGCGCCCGGATGCTGGAGGTCGAGTGGCGTCTGGGCGGAAGGCCAGCGATCCGGCCAGGAAAGCGCGTACCGGATGGGGGTGCGCATGTCCGGCGTGCCGAGTTGCGCCTTCAGCGAGCCGTCGCGGAACAGGACCAGGGAATGGATAGTGCCCTGGGGGTGGATGGTGACGTCGATCCGGTCGTAGGGCATGCCGAAGAGCCAGTGCGCTTCAATTACTTCCAGACCCTTGTTCATCAAAGTGGCGGAGTCAATCGTGATCTTTTTTCCCATCGCCCAGACGGGGTGGCGCAGGGCCTGAGTCGGCGTCGCCGTGTCCAACTGTTCCCGACTCCACTCCCGAAAAGGCCCGCCGGAGGCGGTGAGCACCAGCTTGCTCACGGCGTCCGCCGGCTCTCCTTGGAGGCACTGCCAGAGCGCCGAGTGCTCGCTATCGACCGGCCGCAACTGGACGCCGGCCCGGTCGGCCTCGCGGCGTACCAGGGCTCCCGCCATAACCAGCGCCTCTTTGTTGGCAAGGGCGATCGCCTTGCCGGCGCGAATGGCGGCGAGCAAGGGGCGAAAGCCGTCGCTACCGCTGGTGGCCGCGACCACGAGATCGACGGATGGATGCATCGCCAGGTCGGTCAGCGCCTCATTGCCACCCCAGCACTGCGTCCGAAAATCCGGCATATTCCAATGCGCCTGCGACGACAAGCAGGCAACGTCCGGCGCGAACTCCTGGACCTGGGCTTCCAGCAGGGCGGCATTACTGTGCGCCGCCAGGGCGACCACCTTCAGGCGGGTCGGCTGCTCACGAACCACGTCAAGGGTTTGCCGTCCGATGGACCCGGTGCTGCCGAGGACCGCGAGGCGTATTGGCTTATCCACTCTGTATCAGGATAACACAGGCGGCCATGACCGGGATGACAAAAAGCAGGCTGTCGATACGGTCCAAAACGCCACCGTGACCCGGAATAAGCCGGCTGGAATCCTTGACGTTCAGTTGTCGCTTGACCAGCGATTCCAGCAGGTCGCCCAGCACCGCGGCCAGCCCTCCGGCTACGCCGATCAGTACACCTTGCCACCAGGGGCGGCCCAGCGCCAGCAAGGCGGCGGCAGCGCCTACCGCCGCGGCGGCTACCAGACCGCCGAACAGGCCCTCCACCGTCTTCTTGGGACTGACGCGCGGGCTGAGCAGATGGCGACCGAGGGCGCGGCCGGTGAAATAGGCCCCGCTGTCGGCGGCAATGGTGACGGCGATGGCAGTCAGGAGCCAGGCCAGACCGTTCACCCCCCCGGCAATACCACGCAAATAGATGGCGTAGCCCGCCAGCCAGCCGATCCAGACCACGCCGAACAGCGTAATAGCCATGTCGTTGAGGACCGCGGTGTAGTCGCGGCGCCGGAGGGCGGCAAGTACCACGCCGCCGAAGGCCGCCAGCAGTGCCAGATCTCGCCACACCGCCGGCGCGGCAGCGAGGACGCAGACACCGAGCGTGGCGACACCGCCGACGAGCAGAAAAGGGCGAAAGCCGCCGGCGCGGCCCATCGTCACGCACTCCCACCAGCCGGCAGCGGCGACGACGAGGACAAAGAGCGAGAATGCGGGGCCGCCGTAGACCGTGACCGGGATAGCGACCAGGAGGATAACGGCGGCGCTGAGGATGCGCTGGACGAGGTTATTGTGGAGCATTAACCTCCTTGCCGCCGCGTCCGCTCGCGCCTACACCTCGGCAATCTCCGCGTGCTTCGCCACGCCGATGCGGTCGACTTCGCCAATGTAGCGATCCAGCAGCTTCTGCAATTGTTCGTCCGTGCGCTTGGCTTCGTCCTCGGAAATCTCGCTGGCGCGCTCCGCTTTGCGCAGGCCATCGTGCGTCTCGCGTCGCTCGTTGCGCAATGAGACTTTGGTTTCCTCGAGGCGTTTGGCGACCATGCGGCCAAGCTCAACGCGGCGCTGCTGGGTGAGCGGCGGGACGGTAATTCGCAGCACCGTCCCGTCATTGGACGGATTAAAGCCGAGGTCGGCCTTGAGGATGGCGCGTTCGATATCCTGGATCAGTTTGCGATCCCAGGGCTGGATCACGATGGTGCGGGCATCAGGGGCGCTCAGCGTCGCCACGCCCTGGAGCGGCGTACTCGCGCCATAGTAGTCGACGTTCACCCGTTGCAGCAGTTCCGGTGACGCGCGGCCGGTGCGAATGCTCACCAGATCACGGCGCAACGCCTCGATCGTTTTCTTCATGCGTTCTTCGGTCTCAGACAATGTCGGCGCCGGCATGTGGTCCTCCCCTCGACTGTTGCTAGGCTGCGACGCGCACCCAGATTTTATCCGCCACGGCGGAAGCAATGGTGACGTCCTGCCCTTCAAGGCTGGCCGTCACGCCATTGGCTTGATCGTTCCGGCGCACGGTCAGGTGGGCGCCAGGCCGGATCTGGCGGTCGCCGAGATAACGCAGCAACGCCGACTCGTCCTCCACGACTTCGGAAATACAGACCACGACGACCGCATCGCCGGTGGCAGCGCCGGTCAAACGCCGCGCGCCCAGGTCCGCCAGATAACGGGTTGGGTTTCGCCCTGGCCCGGGGATGGGGTTACCGTGGGGGCACGTTTCCGGCGAGCCCATGACGGCCAGCATGCGTTCTTCCAACATGGGGGAGAGCCCATGCTCCAGCCGGTGCGCTTCCTCATGGGCTTCTGTCCAGTCCAGGCCGAACATATCCACGAGCATGCGTTCGAGCAGCCGGTGACGACGCAAGCCGGACTCCGCGAGCACCTGCCCTTCGGTGGTCAGGTGAATGTTCTTCCGGGCGTCCAGGGTGATAAACCCCTGCTTCACCATCCGGCTCAGCGTCTCGCTCACGGTGGGCGGCGAGATATGAAAGCGTTCCGCCAGGCGGGCGGCGATGACGGTGTCCTCTTCCATCGTCAGGTTGTAGATGGTTTCGAGGTAGCTTTCCATCACCGGTGTGGCCATCGATCAGGCTCCGTGGACCGCGCCGGCCAGCGCTGAGGGCTCACCGACGTAGGTGCCGACGCGTTCGCCGCGCGCCGCCCGCACCAGATTGCCCTCGCCGTTGGCGTCGAAGACGATAATCGGCAGCTTATTTTCCATGCAGAGGGTGAGTGCCGTGCCGTCCATCACCTGAAGGCGCTGGGTCAGGGCATCCATATAGTCCAGGGAACTGAAACGTACCGCCGCCGGGTTGCGGCGGGGATCGTCGTTGTAGACGGCGTCGACCCCATTCTTCCCCATCAACAGGATTTCCCCGTTGATTTCAATGCAGCGGAGCACGGCGGCGGTGTCGGTCGTGAAGTAGGGGTTGCCGGTGCCGGCGGCGAAGATGACGATGCGCCCTTTTTCCAGATGGCGAATCGCCCGGCGGCGAATGAACGGCTCCGCCACCTGGCGCATTTCGATCGCCGTCTGCAACCGTGTCGGCACCCCCAGGTCCTCGATCGACGATTGCAGCGCCAAGGAGTTCATCACCGTGCCGAGCATGCCCATGTAGTCGGCGGCGGTGCGTTCCATACCCTTCGAGGCGGCGGCCATGCCGCGGAAGATATTGCCGGCGCCGACCACCACCGCCAGTTCGATGCCCAGGCTATGCACAGCGACCAGTTGTTCCGCCCGCCGGCGAGCAACCAGGGGATCAATGCCGAAGCCGTGCTCGCCAGCGATCGCCTCACCGGAGAGTTTGACCAGGACCCGCCGATAGGGAAGCCCGTCCGGCATCACTCACCGCCCAGCACGAAGCGGCTGAACCGGCTGACCCGAATGTTCTCGCCCAACGTGCCAACGGACTCTTTCAGCAGATCACCGATCGTCTGGTTGGTCGCCTGGAAACGCTGTGTCAGCAGCACACGCTCGTGGACGACCTGGGCGCGGACCTCGGCGTCCATGTCCGCCGGTACGTCCTCTTCGCTGACGTATTCGGGGCCGGCGGCCACGATATGCTGAGCAATGCGCTGCGCCAACTGTTTGAACTGATCCGTGCGGGCGACGAAGTCCGTTTCGCAACTCACTTCAACGAGCGCGCCGACGCGACCAATGCCATTGTTGTTATGAATGTAGGAGACGATCGTTCCCTCGTTCGTCTCCCGTCCGGCTTTTTTGGCGGCGCCTTCGATCCCCCACCGCCGGAGCAGATCTTTGGCCTTGTCCAGCTCGTTGCTGGCCTCCGTCAGCGCCCGTTTGCAGTCCATCACGCCGGCGCCGGTTGCCTCGCGCAATTGCTTGATAAGTTCGGTTGTGGTTGCCACGTTATGACTCCTCTTTAGGCAGGGCCGCGCCTGCGTTGGCCGCCCGTTGCTCTATACCGGCGCCGCTTCTTCCGCCTCTTCCGGCTCCGGCACCGGCTCTGCCACCGTCCGCGAGCCGGTGGACTCGTTCTGCATCCGGGCGTCCAACACGGCATCGGCGATGTAATGGCAGATCAACTGAACGGAGCGGATACCGTCGTCGTTGGCCGGGATTGGGTAGTCCACTTCGTCTGGGTCGACATTCGTATCCACCAGGCCGATAATTGGCACTTCCAGTCGGTGGGCCTCCGCCATCGCCAGGTGTTCTTTGCGGGTATCCACCACGAAAATGGCGCTAGGGACGCGGCGGAGGTCCCGCATGCCGCCCAGGTTGCGCTCCATCCGGTGCAGGTCGTCCAGCAAGACCAGCGTCTCACGCTTCGGCAGGGCATCCATTTCGCCGGTCTGTTGCATCTGTTGTAACTCGTGCATGCGGCGCAAGCGGGACTCCACGGTGCGGAAGTTCGTCAACATGCCGCCCATCCAGCGGGCGTTGACGAATGGCATTCCGCAGCGCGTCGCCTCGCTCGCTACAGCGTCCTGGGCCGACTTTTTCGTGCCCACGAACAAAATCGTGTCGCCGTGGCGGACGAGTTGCTCTACGAAGTTGAAGGCTACGTGCAGCCGTTCGACGGTCTGCCGCAGGTCAACAATATGAATGCCGTTCTTCTCGCGGAATATGAAGGGCGCCATCTTCGGGTTCCAACGGCGCGCGTGATGGCCGAAGTGGACCCCAGCTTCGAGCAGATCCCGCATGGTGATTTCAGGCACGACGAATCAACTGTCCTTTCCAGCGCGTTTTCGCCTCGGCCACTCCCAGTTTTTCCGCAGCAGCGGCAGGACTCCTGGGGCCGGGGCGCGCGTTCTCGTGCGTCCGTCGCACGGCGTTTCAGTGTACCACTGCCGCCCGACCGGGGTGCGGCACGCTTCACGTCGACCACCTTTGAGCAGGGCAGCATTGACCTGCCTGATCGCCGCCTGATTTGCCTCTTTACCTGGAATGACGCGCCGCGTTCCGTGCGAGTGATGCTGCCAGAACGCTGCAATGTCACCGATTTCTGGACGGGTGAGGAGTGCGGTGAGCACGAGGGCGAACGGGACGCCGGCCTCTCGCCGGCACATGGGGCGCGGGTGTTGGCGTGTGTATCGGTGTAGGACTGTCGGCTGCGGCGGACGGGCCTTCTCTCCTGACCTCTCCCCCAATGCTGGGGGAGAGGAACTCGGCCCTGAAGGCTGTTCCTTTCCCGGACCGCCGTGGTACTGCTAATGGTCCGGAGTTTCCACCAGGCTTGCGTCGGAGGCTTTCCCCTACCCTTGGGGGAAAGCTGGCATAGCCTGATAGAGGGCCCGTCCGCCGCAGCGGCCCCATCCGCGCTACACTGACGGAGCGGTTCGGTTCATCCGGGAGGTCATGCTATCCCATGCCCATGCTTGATATCGCGCCGACGACAACGATACGGGAGGTGGTCGATCGCTACCCGGGCATCCAGGCGGTGTTCCGGGCCCACGGGCTGCCCTGCGCCAGTTGTCATGTGGCCGTCTACGAGAGCATCATGGCCGGGGCCGCCTTGCACCGGCTGCAGATTGGCCTGCTGGTCGATGATCTCAACGCCTACGCCCGCTCCGGGCTGGTGCCGGAGATGCGGGTAGCGCCCGCCCAGAAGCGACCGCTGACCGGCGGCAGGTTAGACGCACACGGCATCAAGCATATCGTCGCCGTCATGAGCGGCAAGGGCGGCGTCGGGAAGTCGCTCGTCACTGGTCTGCTGGCGACGGCGCTCGCGCGGGCCGGTCATACGGTCGGCGTGCTGGACGCCGATATTACCGGACCCAGCGTGCCGCGCATGTTCGGCGTGACGGACAAGGCGGTGATGCGTGATAAGCGCTTCGACCCCGCCTTGAGCACCAGCGGTATCAAGATCATGTCCATTAGCATGTTGATGGCGAACGAGCAAGACGCCGTCATCTGGCGCGGTCCGATGATCACCGGGGCGATTCAGCAGTTCTTCAATGATGTCCATTGGGGCGAACTGGACTATCTGTTGGTTGATCTGCCGCCGGGCACCTCGGATGCGCCGTTGACGGTGCTGCAGCGGCTGCCGGTGGAAGGGGTGGTGATTGTCAATACCCCCCAGCAACTGGCGACCGCCGTCGTCTCGAAGGCAATCAAGCTGGCGCAACGCATGCAGGTGCCGATTTTCGGCATCGTCGAGAATATGGCCTACGTGTCCGTGCCTGGCAGCGACGTTCCCCTGGAGATCTTCGGTCCCAGTCAAGGACCGCAACTGGTGGCGGAGTCCGGCGCGCCCCTGCTCGGCCGTCTGCCGATCGATTCGGCGCTCACGGCGCTGGTGGACAGTGGGCGCATCGAAGACTACCGGACAGCGGCGTTTGCCGAACTGGCGGACAACTTCTTCCGCGAGGTTAGGAGAGACGACCCGCCGGCAGCCGGCGCAGATGGCGGCGCCCACTGAGCGCCGCCAGGGCGCACATGGTCTGGCAACGCCGGCACTGGAAGGTCTGCCGCCAGGTGGTGGCGACCGTCCGCGCCTGACAGCAAGGGCAGGAGGCCGTAAACACCTCACCGGACCAGACAAAGCCGGCGCTGCAAATAGCGAAGGTGAAGGTCGAGGCGACCAGCAGCGCCAACCACGGCATCGTGGGAACCACCGAGCCGGCGACGACGCCGGCGCCCAGCCCAATCACCAGGCCGGCGCCGGCCAGGATGCGTCCGCCGGCTTTGCGGGCCGTGCTCAATGCCGCCATTGTCTGCCCCTCTCCGTGGGAGTTAGGCTACCCTAACTTGATGCTACCCACGTTCTGCCTGGCTGTCAAGCATTGGGCGCCGCCTGCACCAAGCCAAGGCTAGGATAGGCAGTGCCGTTCAGGACAGTTGGGGTATCGGCGCCGAGCCAATCCTGCAGCAGGGTGGCGTAGACCTGGCGGAAGTCGATGCCGAACTTCAGGTCGCCGTTGGTGTCGAGGTCGGTCAGGCTGGGCGGGGCGCCGTAAAGGCCGCCTTTCAGTTGGCTGCCGAGGAGGAACATTGGCGCAGCGGTACCGTGGTCGGTGCCGTTGCCGGCATTCTCTTTCACGCGGCGCCCGAACTCGGAGAAGGACATCATCGCCACCTGATCAGACTTGCCGATGGCCTGCAGGTCTTGCATGAAGGCGGCCACGCCGCCGGCCAGGTTCTTCAGTAAGGTGTCGTGGACCCGCCGCTCGTTGGCGTGGGTGTCGAAGCTGCCGAGCGAGGCGTAGTAAACGCGCGTGCCGAGGTCGGCCTGAATGAGCTGGGCGATCTGGCGCAGGTTTTGGGAGAAGGGGTCGCTGCCGTACTTGACGGACGTCTTGTAGCCGGAAGCGACTTTGGCCAGCACGTCGGACGTGTCCAGAGCGGCCAGGCCGGCGTGGGTCAGTAACGCTTCGTAGGCATCGGTACCGGGCTGTTGGGAGTAGATCTGGCGAAAGGCGTTGATGCGCGTGTCGCGGCTGGTCGGGTAGTGCGGATCGGTCGCCAGTTGGAACAGTTCCAGGCTGCCGACGGCCGGCACCATGGCGTGCTGGGTCCACAGGGCCTTGGAGAGGCTGTTACCGAACTGCACCCCTTCCAGGTTGTTTTCGGTCTGGGTGGGGGTGGCGGTGCCGCAGCATTGGGCGTCGATATAGCGTCCTAGCCAGCCCGTCGTGCCGTTGGTGTCCGGCTCCGCCGTCGTCCAGATATCGGTCGACCGGAAATGGGAGCGGTTGGGGTTGGGGTAGCCGACCCCTTGCACGATCGCCAGCGCGCCGTTGTCGTAGAGCGGCTTCAGCGCCGCCAAACTGGGGTGCAGGCCGACCGCGCCGCTCATGGGCAGCACGTCACCCTGGGCGATGGCCAGCGTCGGGCGCAGACTGTAGTAGGTCTTGTCGGCATAAGGGATAACCGTATTCAGGCCGTCGTTGCCGCCGCCCAACTGGATGACAACCAGGGACGTCTTCTTGCTGGCGGGACCGCCCAGCGGCATTTCGCCGGCTGCTTCCACCGCCCGCGTCACGAACGCCGGCGCCAGCATGCCGAGTCCCAGGAAGAGTCCGCCACGCTGCAGGAAGTCACGTCGGGTGAAAGACATTGCTTTTCTCCATTTTGATTACTGGGGTGTGGTCAGTTCAAGCTGTAGGTCGGGCTGATCATGGTCAGGTGGACGAGGCCGCGCAGGCGCTCGTCGAGGGCGGCGCCGCTGCTGCTGAAGCCGATAGTGCCGTTCAGGTAACTGATCAGGGCGGCACGGGTGGTGGGCGTGATGCCCGAATCCAGCAACAGGGTGCTGTAGTAGTCGACAATCTGGTCGGCGCTGTTGCCGATGTTGGAGAGGTTGGACGGTGGGTTCCAACTGGTGCCGTCGTTGGCGCGCGCCGTCACCAGCTTGTTTGCCTCGTTATAGCGGTTGAGGATGGTGCCGGTATTGATCCAGGCCGGCCCGCCGGGCCAGCCGGCGACATTTGGCGGGTTGAACAGTTGCTGACCGAGGAGGGCCAGCACCCCAGGCGCTTGCTTCGAGACGGCGTTGATGCTCAGGTGTTTCAGCGCGCCGATCAGATACTCGGTGGGACTCTTAATCAATCCCTGCACGGCGCTTGCAGCCTGGAACTCCGGCGAGGTGAACATTGCCTGGAGGACCGGAGCCAGGTTGAACTTATTCTGGCTGTAGATGCCGGCGTACTTCTGGATGTTGTCGCTCGACGGGTTGGGGTCAACGAAAAAGTGATAGAGCTTGGTCATCAAGAAGGTGGCGTGGGCAGGCTGTTGCAGGATGATGTTGATGATGTCGGCGCCATCCCAAGGGCCCGTTTGCCCGAGGAAGGTCTTCACGCTGGTGTCGTGGTCGGCGGCATTGAATTGGAAGACGTCTTTCGGAGCGTGCCAGCCGGTGAAGGCGCGGGCGGCGGCATGGACGTCGTCTTCCGTATAGTTGCCGATCCCCAGCGTGAAGAGCTCCATCAGTTCCCGCCCGTAGTTTTCGTTGGGGGCGCGTTTGTGGTTCTGGTTGCCGTCCAACCACTTCAGCATCGCCGGGTCCTTGGAGACGCCGAGCAGTAGGTCGTGGAAGTTGCCGGCGGCGTTCGTGCGGAAGAGGTTGTTCTGCTGCCACATCAGAGCTGAACTCTTCACCTTGCTGTCGCCGGTGGCGAAGTGGCCGTGCCAGAAGAGGGTCATCTTCTCTTCCAGGGGCCGGGCGGTGTGCAGCATGCGCTGCAGCCAGGCGGCGCTGATCTCCTGCACACCCTTTGCCGTCAGGTCCAGCGTCGGCATCGCGCTCTCAAGCGCCGAGTTGTCGACCTTGCTGTACTTCACCAACTGGTCGACGGCCGGCGCGTAGCCGAGTTGCTGATAGTGGGCCAGCTCGACGGGTCCGGCGCCGAAGCCGGCCCGCCGGAGCAAATGGGCGGTGAGATCAGCCACGTTCGTTGTCCTCTCCGTGTCCGGCGTTGCCGAGAAACGCCGTTCGCACTGTGGTATCTACCAATGCAAGTCGGTCCACATTGCCGGAATGTACGGGGAGGTT
>JBPCLN010000129.1:0-2850 GCA_051003235.1 Chloroflexota bacterium
CCCCCAGTTCTGTCGCAGATGGAAAAACGTGAACTGCCGGCCGAACCAGGGATGAAAGGGATGCGTCACCTGGACAACTTGCCTGACGTCTTTGCCACGGGGTGTAGTCGACAACGTGTTGTAAGCCCATGGTCGAGAGCCTGGTCGGCTATGCGCGTCGCAATTTCCTCGTGCCGCCGCCCAAAGTTGCTTCCTGGGAGGCACTCAACGCCCACCTGGCGGCGCGCTGTGCCGCCGAGAACGAGCGGACGGTCGTCCGGCGCCCGGCCAGTATCGGGACCATGTGGCGGGAAGAACAAGCCCAGATGCTCCCGCTACAACGCCACGAGCATCTCTGCTGCCGGACGCTTGCCGTGAAGGTGAGCCGGATGGGACTGCGGGTGCCCTTTGGGCGCTTCGAGCGCAATCGCTACAGCGTGTTCAGCCGCTACGGTGGGCAGCATTTGCTGCTGCGCGCCTTCGCCTGGCACGTCGAGATCAGCGACGGGCAGACGGTGCTGGCCCGCCATGCGCGCCTCTACGGCCATGACGGCGAACAACTCGATCCGCTCCATTACCTTGAGTTGTTGGAGCGGAAGGCCGGAGCGTTCGAGCTGGCCCGGCCAATCCAGCAGTGGGAGAAGCGCTGGCCGCCGGTCTACCGGCAGTACCTGGAGGCGTTGCGGCGGGCGCGTCCGGAGGGCGCCACCCGCGAGTTCGTGCGCATCCTCCAATTACATGCGCGCTACGCGCCGGACGTGCTCAAGGCAGCCCTGGAACGGGCCCTCGCCCTTGGGTGTTGGTCAGCAGACAGCGTCGAGCAGTTGGCGCGGCAAGCGTTGCAGCCCGCCCTCCCACCGACGGCAATCAATCTTGCGGCCTCGCCGGCGCTCACCCACCTGGCCGACGTGGTGATTCCGCTGCCGGATCTCCAACGCTACGCGCTCTTGTTGGCGGAGGTACAGGCATGAGCACGCCCGGTACGCCCTCTCCCCAGACCATGCTGCTCGACGCCCACCTGCGCCGACTGCGCTTGCCGGTAGTCCTCGCCCAATATCCCAAAGTCGCTCAGGAGGCGGCGCAGCACGGCCTCACCTTCGACGCCTTCTTGCTGCTGCTGGTGGAACAGGAGCTCGCCCAGCGCGACGAGAACATGCAGCGCCGCCGGATCGCCAGCGCCAAGTTCCCCGCCCTCAAGATGCTGGATCAGTACGATTTCTCCCTAGTGCCCCAACTCAACCGCCAGTTGGTGCTGGAACTGGCCCAGGGCGGCTACCTCGCCAACAAGGAGAATATCCACGGCCGCTTCGCGTCGGCGCGGGCGCGATCGGCACGGGGAAAACGCACATGGCGACCGCCCTGGGGGTGGCCGCCTGCCGCCAAGGCTATCGGCGCCGGCTCGCGGAGCGAGACCGTTTCGTCACCGCTGCCGGACTCACCAACGAACTCCTCGAAGCGCAAGCCAACCATCGCCTGCAACGCTACGAACGCAGCCTGCTCGGCTTGACGCTGCTCATCCTGGATGAGGTCGGGTTCGTCCCCTTTACCAAGACGGGGGCGGACCTGCTCTTCAGCTTCCTGTCGGCCATTCACGAACAGGTCAGTCTGATTGTAACGACCACGGTCCCGTTCGCGGAATGGACAAGTCTCTTCGGCGGCGACCAGCGTCTGACCGCCGCCTTGCTGGACCGCCTCACGTTTCATGCCCACGTGCTCCAGTTCGCGGGCGAGAGCTTTCGTCTGCGCCAGAGCCTCAAACGCCAGGAGGAGGACCGCCGGGTGCACTGATGCGAAATCCCTGCTCTAGAATGCGTGAAAAACGCTTGATAGAATCGGCAGGAATCAAGAGCCACCACGCCACGACGCGGAGAAAGGAACCTTCCCCATGGCTGCTCCCGGTCACGGCGGCCGCCGGCCCGGCGCCGGCCGTCCACGGGCCTACACCGAACCCACGGTCCGCAAGACGATCGTGCTGCCGGTGTCCTACCTCCCTCTTCTCGAGAAAGAAGGCGAGGGCAACCTCTCCGAAGGCATCCGCTGGGTGATCGAGCAAGCCTGCACGCCCGGCGGCACCTACTGGTTCCCCATGGGACGCACCGGCCCCAGACGACCGGCACGCTCAGAATGAAGCAGGCGAACGGAGAGGAGCGGCAGACCCACCCTCGGCCCGGTCAGCCCCGGTGACGCCCCCTCCCGGCGCGCTTCACCACGGTACGGTATGCTGCAAACAACCGCCGCCCTGGGGCCATTTTTCGGCTCTCCGGCACTTTTGCTGCTGGGGTAGTGAGCGACCACAGGCTCAGCGTCGGCGGCCGCGCCAGGGAGATACTTGGTGAGCGCTCCCACGCGACCCACCGCGAGTTTGTGGCTATCCAAAACGGTGGGCCGTCCGCCTCTGGAACTCCAGGGGGAAGAGCGGCAGCAAAAGTGCCGGAGAACCAGTTCCTGGGCCCGCTGGCGGTCGATCAACTGGGCGGCATAGCCGCTTCCCTGCAAGGCGATCACGTGGGCGGCCAGCCCCTTGGCGGCGGTAGCGCCGACGACACACGTCAGGTTGCCGGTTGGGTGTAGCCAGGGCGCGGCGCCGAGGTCGATACCCAGGCGGGTATGGGCGGCAATGCCGGCCACGTTCAGCGTATGGTAGGCGGCGGGCGGCTTGTGGTTGGCGTTGAGCCAGGCGAAGCTCGTGCTGGTCGTCCCTTCCCCCGGCGCACCCTGGTCCACCAGCGTCACCTGCGCCCCGACTCCGGCGAGCCGGTACGCCACCGCAGCGCCAACGACGCCCGCCCCGATGACGACAACCCGTGGCATCTGCCCCCTCCTTCTCTCGTTGGCCTATGCTACACCGCATGTCCGGTTGGTCAGGTTCTT
>JBPCLN010000130.1:0-3938 GCA_051003235.1 Chloroflexota bacterium
CGTTCTGGCGGGGTTGGTCGACCAGTGTTCCCTCTGGTAGACGCCAGTGTTCAGCCCGACCCAGGCGGTACTGATCGGACAGCATTACGACTGCTATGTGTAGCCCATGTGTTGGCGAGGTGTGCGGGCGCGACGCCTGGAGCGCGCGCTCGATACACCGGCCCGCATCTTCTACAAGTACGAGGGTGTGAGCCCGGCCGGCAGCCACAAGCCAAACACCGCAGTCGCCCAGGCCTATTACAACAAGCAGGCCGGCATCAAGCGGTTGGCGACGGAGACCGGCGCCGGCCAGTGGGGTAGCGCGCTAGCTATGGCCGCCGGCTTCTTCGGCCTCGAGTGCAAGGTGTACATGGTCAAGATCTCCTATGAGCAGAAGCCGTACCGGCGGTCCCTCATGGAAACCTGGGGCGCGACCGTCGTGCCGAGCCCGAGCCCAGACACGTCCTTCGGACGGCGGATGCGGGAGCAGGAGCCGGATTCGCCCGGCAGTCTCGGCATCGCCATTAGCGAGGCCGTGGAAGACGCTGCCGGGCGGGCGGATACCAACTACTCGCTCGGTTCGGTGCTAAATCACGTCCTCCTCCATCAGACGGTCATCGGACTCGAAGCAAAGAAGCAACTGGAGCTGGCCGGGGTCCGGCCGGACATCGTCGTCGGCTGCGCGGGCGGCGGCTCCAACTTCGCCGGTTTGGCGTTCCCCTTCCTCGCCGAAAAATTGCAGGGTTCCCAGAAGGACTTGCGCGTCATCGCTGTGGAACCGGCCGCCTGCCCCACGCTCACCAAGGGGGTGTTCACCTACGACTTTGGCGATACCGCCGGCCTCACGCCGCTGGTGAAGATGTACACGCTCGGCCACAGTTTCGTACCGGCGGGCATCCACGCCGGCGGCTTGCGCTATCACGGCATGTCTCCGCTCGTCAGCGCCCTCTACAAGCATGGCGTGATTGAAGCGCGGGCGCCGCTGCAGAACGCCTGCTTCGCCGCAGCGATCACGTTCGCCCGCACCGAGGGGATCGTCCCGGCGCCGGAGACCTCGCACGCCATCCGCGTCGTCATCGACGAAGCGCTGGCCTGCAAGCAGTCTGGCGAGGCGCGCACGATCCTCTTTAACCTATCCGGCCACGGCAACTTCGACATGCAGGCCTACGACGACTACCTGGCCGGCAGGTTGGTCGACTATGTCTACCCGGCCGAAAAAGTGCAGGAGGCGCTGGCAGGCTTGCCGAAGGTAGGCGCGGGCCGGTAAGCCGCACCGGCGCTGCTTGACGTACGGGCGTCGATGACGGTTCCAGACCAGGTACCGGTGCGTCCGGACCTACCACGCTTCGTTTCCCACCGCCGGTCCGGTATTGCCTTCGGTGTGCAAGGTCTCATCCGTCACGCCGGCGGCTCGAAGAAGCGCTCCCGCAGCCGGTAGTACAGTGGCGTTTGTGGAGTGGCGAGCAAGGGCGTCCGGAGTTGCTGGAGTACTGCTAGAAGCGTTGGCTGCTCGGTCACGGCCGCACCTCAGTGGGCAGACGAGCCAGGATCGCATCAAAGACTTCATAGGCGAGCTGCAAAGCCTCTTCGGCTTCCTCGGACGACGGTATCGGCGGTCCGCCGGGGTAGCGAAACACCCAGGCAAACGGTGTCAGGTCGTCTCCTCGCTCTGCCAGGTTGTGCAGTGATCCGTCGAGGCGGGCGCAAGCATCGCCCAACTCTCGCAAGTCATGCGTTTTGCGGAACGGTACGTCATGCCAGAATAAGAGCGCCTTCCATGCCTTCTCGGCAGCTTGCTGGGCGTGATAGAGCGCCGTATCAGGATGCGAGGGCGTGGACCCAACCAGGACGGCGGCGGATTCGAGATCGGCGACTGCTCGCTGGAGCCACTCTCGCGCCTCTGCCACTCTTTGTGCGTCATGCTGCATGCAGCAACCGGCCTTCGCGCACGACCGTCGCCGGAAAGGACGCCTTCAGGTGCACTCGAGCGTCGAACATTTCGCGGTCCCAGACCACGACGTCTACTGCTGCAGGAATGCCGCGCAGCGCCCGGTGCCCGCGCTGCGATAAGCGATACGCCGGCTCGCTCGCATCGTCCACCAGAAGCAGTAGGTCGTAGTCGCTATCTGGGCCAGCGTCCCCTCTTGCCTGGGAGCCAAAGAGGTAGATCCGCCGCGGATTCAAGGTGGCGATCAAGCGGTTCACGATCTCGCACAGTACCTGATCGCTGCCGAGGAACGCATCTTCAGTCATGGTCGTCACTCCACGGGCAATCGCGCGAGAACCGCCGAGTAGACCTCACGGGCCACGGCAAGGGCTTCGCTGGCCTCGTCCGCCGCTCGTTCCAGCCACTCCCGTACCTCGGCCGCGACCTCAGGCCGCATACAGGAGCCTCCCTTCGTGCAGTACTACCGCGGGGAGTGAGGACGCCGCCCGGCCGCGTGATGCGAACTCCTCGCGCGTATACACGACCACGTCTTTGGCTGCTCTGACTCCGCACAGCGCCCGGAACGCTAGGATATCCCGCCGGTGTGGGGCCAGGTTCGAGACCGACACCACAACCGTTAAGTCGTAATCGCTGTCGGGACCGGTGTCACCGCGTGCCGACGATCCGAACAGGTGGATGCGCTCCGGCTGGAACGCCGCGACCAGCCGACGGACGATTTCGGTCAGAACCGGATCATGCGCCAGCAGGTCCGTCTCTGCGACAGCGCTGACCGTCGTGCTTACCGGCGCTTCCATTGCCATCTGCGATGTCCCCTTCTGCGTAAAGGGTACCGGAACCAGGAAACGCAGTGGCCGAGTGGCTGTCCTGTGTCTATGCAGCTTTTAGCACGCCGCTCGCTTGCAAACCGGCAACTTGCAACGGCGCTGTAAGGAACAAGTCTGACGCCCATCACATCCCGACGGTTCCGGCACAGTTCTCGACGATGGCGACGAAGTCCGCCGGTTTGAGGCTGGCGCCGCCGACCAGCGCGCCATCAATGTCGGGTAGGGCAAAGATCGCCCGGCAGTTCGCCGGTGTCACACTGCCACCGTATTGAACGCGCGTTGCCGCGGCGGCTGGGCCGAACATGCGCGTCAGTTCGCTGCGGATCAGCGCCGCCACCTCCTGGGCCTGGTCCGCCGTGGCCGCCCGGCCGGTGCCGATCGCCCAGACCGGTTCGTAGGCAACGACAAGACAAGCAAATTGTTCGGCGTTCACGCCCGCCAGACTGCCCTGTAATTGTCCTCGCACCACAGCGGTCGTGCGTTTGGCGTCGCGATCCTCCAGTTGCTCACCGACGCAGATGATCGGCGTCAGGCCGTGGCGCAAGACCGCCTGTACTTTGCGGGCAACGACATCGTCGCCCTCACCGAAGATATGCCGGCGTTCGGAGTGTCCGAGAATGACGTAGTCCACCAGGCCGGCGAGCATCGCCGCCGATACCGCGCCAGTAAAGGCGCCCTGATCCACATCGTAAGCGTCCTGCGCGCCGAGTTTGACGGGAGCGTCACCCAGTACCTCGCGCACGGTCGTTAAGGATAGGAAGGGAGGGCAGAGGACGCTCTCCACGCCGGCAAAGTCGCTCAATTGGGGCAGCATTGCCAGGGCCAGGGCGCGGGCTTCGATTGGGGCGCCGTTCATCTTCCAGTTGCCGACAATAATCGGCCGGCGCGTTGTGGTGCTCATGTGTTCCTCTCCCGGCTTACGTCAACGCTGCGACGCCCGGCAACGTCTTGCCTTCCAGTAACTCCAAAGCAGCGCCACCTCCCGTGGAGACGTGCGTCATCTTCGCGGCCAGCCCGGCCTGTTCCACCGCCGCCACCGACTCGCCACCTCCAACGATCGATACCAGTTTGGGCGCGTCCGCCAGCATATGGGCGACGGCCAGGGTGCCGCCGGCAAAGGCGGGAAATTCAAACATGCCAAGGGGGCCGTTCCAGAGAACGGTGGCGCAACGCGCGATGGCCCGGCG
>JBPCLN010000131.1:0-7944 GCA_051003235.1 Chloroflexota bacterium
GGGCATGATTCTCCCGCTCCGGCCTCAGCTATCGCGCCCATCCTCCGTATCCGGGTAGTCGTGGGCGGAGTACACTTCGATGCGGGCCCCCTTTTCGAGCAACACCTTGAGGAATGCCGACACATCCACTTCATCGGTGGTCACCACGACCTCGTTGTCCTCGACGCGAACCTTGATGTCGTAGGCGAACTGCTTCAGCTCCGCTGCGGCGATGCTGTATAGCTCGGACGCCGTCAAGAGTTCCAGCATTGCGTCGCTGAAGCGGCGATCCTCCGGGCCCGCGTCATGCCTATGGGCATCCGGTTCCGCATTGGCCTGCGTGGTAAGTAGGTTGATCAACCGCTTTGCCTCGTCCGCATGGCGCGCCTCCTTGAAGCGCCCGATCATGACCAGGTTCATCGAATGTTCCGAACCGTACCCAGTCCACAGTTTCATCGGTCGCTCCTAATTCCTAGTTCGAGCATCTTCAGAGCCTGCATTACCCCACCGGCGCTGATCGGCACGCCGGCTTCGTCGTAGGAGGAACGTTTGAGCATGCCCGAAGCATCGATGTGCGCGTACGAACGGAGCCCGGTTTCCCGGGCCAGCGGATTGCAGGTCGGCAGACCGTCTGCCCCCGCTTCGCTCACACGCAACGGGATGGTTCCCCGGTAGGAGTTCACCCACGTGCGTAGTGCGTGGACTGTGTGACTGTCGACGCCTCCGCGCCCCCGAACCGGCTGCTCGGGGAGCAGCAGGAATTCATTCGCACCTACCTCGGCGGCGAGTGTGACGGCCGCATCCAGATCAGGCAGGGTGAGAGCGTTCACCACGAAGTTGATGCCGAACTGCGCTAGCTCGTGAATCGTGTCGAAACGGCGGCGGAGCGAGGCAAAGGACCTGCCGCGCAGCATCTCGTACGTGGTGCCCACCCCGTCCATGCTCACGCGAATGAAGTGCACATTCCCGCTCAAGTCGGCGGCAAGTCGATCGTCGAGTCGGTGCGTGTGTGTCGTGAGCGTCACAGCCAATCCAGTTTTCTTGGCTGCGTGCCGGCATAACCCGGGCAGGTCGCGGTGGAGCGTAGGCTCGCCCCCGCCGAAGCCGACGCCAAGGCAACCGTTCGCGTCGAGTTCCTCGAGCCAAGTGGTCACACGCTCACTGCTCAGCTTGGCCGGGTGTTTAGGCGCGTAACAGAATGGACAACTCAGATCGCATGCGTTCGTCAAAGCGACCGAGATCTGTCGAGGCGCGGCTGCCCACAACGCCTCGGGCACTCGAGCCTCGTCGATGAGGATATTTGTCCCCGTCGTACGATCGAAAATATGGATCCCGTCCGGACCCGTCCGAATCTTGAGGGCGGTGAGCATTCGGCTAGACATGGACGTGTGAGAGGACCAAACCGAAAGCGCGGAAACCCTTTGCCGATTTCGCAGGTATCACGATCCGTGCCGTGACGGCTCAACCGGTTGGGGGGATGTCACCCCGGGTTGTGGATGAGCGCGCTGCAATGCAAGCGGGGACGGCGGCCAGACCACGACCCCGGTGTCATCTTCGCGGCTCGGATCCTGAGGCATCAGGGCATGCTCTATCAGGGTTGTCGCTTCCCGCTTCTGGTCGCGCGACATTGCGGGGCTCACACTCTGTCGCGCCGTCCGGGCGAACGCGATCGCGTCCTCAGGCCGGTCGGCGATGAGGAATTGCCGGAGCTTCCCCAGGTACTCGGTCGGCATCATGCGAGCGCCCCCTGCCACGCGGCTTTACGCTCTGGCTCTGCCAGGCCTTTCGGCACCGCGTACGAGCTAATCAGGTGATCCGCAACGCGCTGAAGTTTCTCCCACCCTCGCGGCCCGAGCGACTCACCAGCTTGAGTCTGCCACAGAGTCCCAAGGAAATCAATGAAGTGCTCGCGGATCGCCCGGTCGGCCACTGCCATAATCCCGCCCACAGGGGTGTGTTAAGGTCGCTAGGACCAGCGGCAAAGTAGCTGTGGCGGGGGAGCATCCTCTCTCGGGCACCCGTCGGGCCGAAGTGCCGAATTTCGGCCTGGAGCGGGCGACGATTATGCACGTCGAGCGCGGCCTCGGCGCGGCGCTGACCGTCGGCTAACCCTGTCGCTTTCCCCGGTAACTGGTTCTCCGGCGCTTTTGCTGCTGCGCTCCTACCCGCTGAATTGGGGGCCGAGTAGCAACGGAACAGAAACGTACGCTAATACTTATGTCGAGCAGATTTGTCTTCTCAGGCCCCGTCGGCAGTCGGAAGAGGCACGTTAAGGACCGCATAGGCCGATTTCCTGTGATAACGATGGCGGCCAGTCATAACCAGCCGCCACTTTCACGCCGAACGGTGGTGAGTTCGGGCGGAGAATCCTGTGAGAAAAAGGCTTATCACAGGAATGTTGGCCATGAAGACACTGGAGAGGGCTTAGCGTACGTTTCTGTTCCGTTGCTACTCGGACCCCAAGCAAGCGCCGATATGCCGAATGCAACAGAAGGCCCCTATTGTTAGGTTCGAGACGAACGAGGTGCACCGGCTGAGCCAGTCCGAGCGAAGCAGCTTGCGCATGACTTGCCCGTACAGTGACGGCATCTCAACGAGAAGGGCGGCCCCGGACCAGATGCCTGAGCACGGCCGTGAGACTTGGGGCACCGCCCGGTCGCAGTGTGATCGCGAGCGTACGCCGGGATATCGCCGTATTCGATGCGGCGATGGAGTCGGTCCGGTTCGGCCGCGGTGTGCCGACGACGATCTAGCAAGGGCCCTGCTCGCCGGCCTGGCGCACCTGAGCACTCCGACAGCATGCAGCGGAAGTGGAAAAACCCGGCCTGTCGCAACGGCGTTCAGCGGAGACCAGGCCGGAACGCCAGGGGTGACACGAACGGCACCTCATGCCCCTGCGCTTGTCGCGGCCTGCTCCGCCGGCGCCGGCAGTCCACGAAGGCGAAGCGTCAGGAGTCCGAACCGGGGTAGGCTCACGTCAACAGTACAGCAGCCATCGCCGAGGCGCGTTATGTCGAAAGGACCGATCAGGCGGCCATCTAATGTGACAAGATCGACGTGAGCAGGCGCCAGACGAAGTGTCACCGTGCAGGCGGTATCGGCCGTTGCGGCATTGTGCAGGCGGAGGAACACATCCTCCCCCTGTACGTAGAGGGCCGGCACCTCAACGCTATCCTGGTCTAGCTGGAGGAAGCTCCGACCGCCGATCTCGCCGGCGGCGTTGCCCATGCCCAGTTGGGTCAGCAGCGGTTCACTCCAACGCGCGTACTCCGCCGGAATTCCGGCCGCTTCCCAGGTACCCGCGTGCGGCACCAGGGCATAGTTGACCTGCTGGGTTCCCTGCAACGGACACTTCCCCCACCAGAAGCCGCCTTCCCAGCCCCAGCCGAGCACCAGGCCCAACGGATAGTTTGCGCCATGCAGATAGCTCGTGGTGTGATCCGACAGGAGAGCCAATCCGCAGCCGGCTTCCTCGTCGAGGACATCGACCCAGTTGAGGATGATATTGTGTTTGATCTCATCCCAGCGCTGGAAGAACGTGTCCTGCTGCTTGCTGCGGCAGACATCGTAGGCGGCACCCTTATCCAGGACCTGCTGCCGCAGGCTGGTCGGGAAGACCACGTGCAATTTCCAGCGATCATCATGGTGGGATCGGCGGCTCGAACGCCGCCGATCCTGGGGAGCAATATCCCAGGGATCGCCGATCCAGGTCTCATCGCTGAACGTGAAGCGGACGGTGCAGTCGATACGCGCCTGGCCCTGCACCAGACAGAGCACCGCGTGGAACGGCACGGGTCCAACCGTGCCGTCCACGGCAACAGCGGCCCGCACGGGGCCAGGTTCCAGGATGGTTATCTGGGCTGCCGCTTGCGTGCTGCTGTGCCAAGCGCCCTCGGTGATGAAATAACCGGTGAATTCATTGAACAGATACTTCCCGCTCCCGGCGCAAAAATCCCGCTCCAGCGCCCTCACCAGCAGGCTGGTGACCACGCCTCCACGGGCCGGATCGAGCACCAGGCGATAGAGATCGCTCGCCAGGACAACGGTGCCGTCGTCCTGGTGCTCAGCGGTGACAGACCATCCGGCTGTGCTGGACGGTGCCTCGGGAACCGCGGCCACCTCATATACCGTAAAGCCAAGCGCCGGCGTGGCGGCACGGAATAGGACAGTCGCCCCGTTGAGGCTCTGGTCCTGGGCGTACCTCCGGCCCGCCACCACCTGGGCAACGACGGACTCCCCGGCAGCCGTGCGTACGAGGATCCCGCCGGTGCCCTGTTCGGTCGCCAGGTCAATTGCAGCAAGGTCCTCGCGTGCCGCAGCCAGCGTATTAAAGACGCAGACATTTTGAAAGGCGGTCGCCGGCTTTTCCACACTAGCAGGTGGTGTCGCCAGTGCTTCGCAGGCCTCAGCGATGATCTCCCGGCAGGTTTCCTCTACGCCCCAGGTCTCGGCACTGACCTGCCAGGCCCAGTTTTCCCGGTCGCGGCGCTGCGTCGCACAGATCCAGGCATCGTGATGTTGGGCCATTAATAGTTGATCCCAGGCGCCCTGCAACTCGTCGTGGGGGACGGGGAGCCTAAGCCACACGGAGGACAGGGTTGCCATCTTTTCGGCTACCAGGACGCGCGACTCGGCAGCGCGCACCTGACGCGCCAGCCGCTGTAACGTGCGTTCTCCCCAGGGGAGCGTGCAGCGAACCAGGTCCTCCTGCGAGGCGTGCCACTGCATCGTCGGTGGTCCCGCGACGCGCTCGGTGTACTCGCGCCATGTCGCGTAGCGAATATACTCTCCCTGGACTTTTGGTCGTGCCGCCCAGCCCAGATCCTGGAACCCCGTACCACTCGGGTTAGTAATGCCATGATCCAGGCACTTGCGGGCAAACGCCGCACTACCGGCGCAGGCCTCCGTTTCCCAACATTTCACCAGGTCCTCACAGGCATAGCGGGGAATACAGGGAATGGCACTGCCGTCCGGACCGAGCCAGTCGACGACAGCTGCGTCAATACCCGTCGGGTAGCCGGCCCAGGCGGTGCTGGCATCCCGCAGCACGGCGCGAACATAGCCCAGGGATCGCAGAATCTGGGGCAGGGCGCTGGTCCAACAAGGTTCCTGGACCGCATAGGTGTCGACGCAGATACCAGGGAAGTGTTCCTGGACGATCTCGCGGCCACGAATGAGCTGGCGGATATTGCTCTCACCGTTGATCGCCCAGGCGAAGGGTTGCGCGTAACTGGCCGCCACCAGTTCCACGCGCGCCTCGGGCGTCTCGTCGGCTAAGTAAGCGCGTAGTTCGGCGTAGGAGGCGGGGTCGCTGCGGCGCAGAGCCAGCCAGGAGATCGGCTCGATATCGAGCGACAGCTTCCAGCCGGGCCACTGCTGTAGGGCCTCGAGGACATCACGCCAGGCACCCAACGGCATATGCCCTTTGACGCCACCGTGGTAGCCATCGACGTAATAGAGTTCCATCGATGGCGGCCCTTCAGCTACTTCTTCGTGTTCGTCTGGTATTCGCCGATCACTTGCTCCTGGGCCTTGGCGAGCGCATCCTGGGGCGCCTCGGTGCCGGCGACGGCATTGCCGACGTGTTTATAGAAAATACTGGCCCAGTCGTGCGCCGCCGGCACTTGGGGTATCGCCTGCGTAACCAGTGAACTCGCCACGACGGTCTTCCAAACGGGATCTGCCGTGAAGGCGGGATCGTTATTCGTCGCCTTGACGGCCGACAGATCGTTGGTGAGGGTAATGCTCTGTTTGTTCATCTCCGGGTTCAGGTCCAGCCACTTGATTAGTTCCCAGGATCCGTCCGCGTTCTTGCCACCCTTGGGCATCTCCAAATCGAAGCCGGCGCCCCAGCTCGCCTCGTGGAGCTTGTAGGGCACCGGGGCGGTGCCCCATTGCACCTTGGGCGCGGCCTGTTTGAGCGTGGCGCCGTAATCATTGGTATTCACCTCGAACGCCAACTTTTCCAGCATGAACGGATCCTTACCGGGACCGGTCGAGAGCGCCTTATTAAAAGCTCCCATCGCCTTATCGCCGTATTGGTTTGCCCATTTGACGTACCACTCCAATGTCTCCACGCTGGGCGGTGTATTGAGTGTCGGCATGCCGGTGGCGTCTACAAACGTGGCACCGTTCGTAAAGGCCATGGTCCAGAACCAGAGGTTGCCCAGCGAAGGGTAAAAGCCGACCTGCGTGTAGGCGCCGCTGTCGTCCTTCTTCATTAACGGCGCAGCCGCCGTCCACAATTGGTCCCACGTCGCCGGCGGCTTGGTCGGGTCGAGGCCGGCGCTTTGCAGCAGTGACCTATTGAAGTAGAGCACGCGGGTATCCGGGCGAAAGGGGAGACCCCAAACTTTGCCTTGGTAGGACACCATCTTGACCTGATAGTCAACCAGATCGGCCAGTTTCACCGCGTCCCGAGCTACATAGGTATCTAGGGACATATTCTCGCCACTGACTCCCCGCAAGGGCGCCGTGACGGCATCGGCCATCGTGACACTGGGCGACGTCCCAGCGGCGACAGCCGCGGTCACTTTCTCTCCGAAGGTCCAGAAGTCCTTGGCCGACTCCTCAACCTGCAGTTGCGGCTGCTGCTGCTTCAGCGCGGCAAGTGCCTGCGAAAGCCACGTGCGCGACGGCCCAGTATTCCAGATATGCCAGAACGCTACGCTGTTTCCCGAGGCTGCCGGTGCAGCGGGGGAACTGGCAACGGCGGTCGCCGCCCTACTCGCCGTCGTGCTCGCCGCTGCCGACGTGGTTGACGATACGGCAGTGGACGTTGCTGCCGTGGTAGCGGTCGTTACCGCCGTGGTCGTCGGGCTTGCGGCGGCGCTGCTCACCGCTGCTGAATGGACGCTGGCGGTCGTCGCCACAGGAGCAGCATCGGTCGCCACAGCCGAAGTGGCGGCTGTCACCCCGGCGGCACCGCAACTCGCCAGTGCCAGTGCACTGCCACCGGCGGCGACCAGACCGATCGTTCGGAGAAGTGACCGACGAGTGATCGCGACGGACATGTTTGATCCTCCTTCTCCACCGGTCGCCGACAGGTGCGGCCGGAACACGGTATGCATCTTGATCATGGGCGGGCAGCGGTTCCTTGTCAATCTGCTGGCGGAGAACGGTGATTGCTGTGATCGCCATTCGATTGCCATGTCGCCCAGGCGGGCAGTAGCCTTCGCGCCGTGAAGCATAACCTCTCGATGCTGTTGGGACCGCAAATGTTCGCCCCACCCTGGCTCGCTGCGTAAGCGCTGGGCTTACGCGGCGGCCTTGCGCGCGATGGCCATGCTGCTCTCGCCTTGGTCTGATCACCGGGGCCTCCTGATTGCTACGCCGCGCCCAAAGCCGCTTTCTCGCCGCTGACCTCGCCGGGCGTCTCCGCTTCCCCGTCACCCCCACTGTGCGCGCAGTATTGGGGTCCCGACATTTTCCCCGGGAAATTCCACGCTAAGCCATTCCGAGCAGGGATGATTGGTGCAGTAGGGGGTTGAGGACTATCCGTACGAAAATTGGCGCTAAGTACAGGTCCACAGAACAGCGGTACGGAAGTCAAGCGGCCTCCAGGCGGTCGGGGGCGTCGTCGGCGGGGCAGGTGGCCATGACTTTGGCGACCGACTTGGTGGACCAGTTGAAGGGATGAGCGCGGGCGTTCCAGTGGGCGATGAAGGCGGCGAGGCGGTCTGCCAGCGCGGCTTTGTTGGGGAAGTCGACGATGCGCAGGCGTTTGCGCTGGAGGATAGAGAACCACTGTTCCACCTGGTTCATCCAAGAGCAATGGACCGGCGGGAAGTGGCAGAAGAAGCGGGGATGGGCCAGCAGCCAGGTCTGGACTTGCTTGCCGCGATGCATGACGAGGTTATCCATAATCAAGTGGACCAGGGTGATCTCAGCCGGCAGTTCCTGGTCCAGTTGGTCCAAGAAGGCGAGGAATTCTACCTGCCGTTTGCGCTGGGCGGTGCAGCCGGA
>JBPCLN010000132.1:0-5981 GCA_051003235.1 Chloroflexota bacterium
CTGGCCTCATTGCCGCGTTCCCGCATACAGATCGGCGAGGGTAACGAGACGCACGTTGCCGGCTTCCGCCGCCCGCTGCTGGAATTCATCGGAAAACCCGCCAGCCGAAAAGTAGAGGAAGCCGGCGCTCCGGTCTGGCGCGAGTGCGTCGCGTGCCCATCCTTGCCCGGATCGGGACAGATCATCAAGGTCGCGGAGTAGGGTCCGGTGAACGTCGTACTCTGTGGGTCGGGACGTCCACTTGATTTCCCCCGTGAGGACCCGGCCGTCATCCAGAAGGGCCACGATGTCGACTTCAATGCTGCGCCGATGACGATCCTGCCCTTCCCAACGGGCCCACTGTGCGGCATCAGGGTAGCCCCAGGAGGCATGATATCGGCTAAAGGCCTCACGGCAGATCCGCTCGAAGACCTTCCCCATGTAATCGCTCAGGAACGGCTGCACCTGATACGTCCAGACGGCGGAGGAGTCACCGGTTTCGAGCCTGCTGCGATTGGGGTGGATAAACCGATACCAAAAGCGGACAGCATTATCGGCGATCCGATAGCGAAACGGCGCTCGTTCGGCAGCGCCGTAGTTGCGTTCCCGCCAGATGAGTTCCAGATTCTCCAGCACGAGTAACGCCCGCCGCACAATGTATGGCTTGCCGCCAAGGCCGGCGGCAAGCGCAATCTCATTGAGTTGTGTCTTGCCGTCCGCAATGGCGGAGAGCACGGCTCGATAGTCGGCCGGGTCACGAATGCCCTTCTCCTGCTCGATAATGTGCTGGACTTGGAGATGCACGTCTCCTTGGGGCGACAAGAAAGAGTGGACGACGAAATCCTCAAGCGGTTCGTCGGCATTGCTGCTGGCAAGAAAGCGGGGTGTCCCGCCGAAAATGCCGTAGAGCAGTGCCGCTTCGCGCGGATTGCGTCCGGGCGCCATCTGCGCCGTGTTCCAATAGTCGAAGGGGCGAATCCGCGTGGACCAGTCGGGCCGGCCGTACAGCGGCTGGCCGCCCTGTTGCAGTCGCTCCATCGTCGTCACTTCGGAGCCGCTCAGGACCAGAGTCAGGGAAGTATCGCCGACCTCGCGATCCCAAACGGCGGCGAGCTGCGATGCCACATCATCCTCCTGCCCCAGCAAGTATTGGAATTCATCAAGCACCACGATCAACGGCGCGTCGCGGGCGAGTTGCAGGAATAGGCGGAACACCGTCCGCCAGGTTGGATAGTCACGCAGGTCCAAGGAAAGATGTGACCAGGCGCCCAGGTCGCGCAGCAGGTCCTGCCGGTTCAAGAGGGCAGACGAGTCTGCCGCGAGAAAGTAGAAAATCCGCTGGCCGGTCCAGGCATGATCCAGGAGGTACGTCTTGCCAACACGCCGACGGCCGTACACGAGGATGAGCGCAGGCCGCTGCCGCTGGACGATCCGCCGTAGGTTGCGGACCTCTTCGGCACGGTCTATGAATCGATCAGATCCTGCGCTCATAGCGTTCCTGGTTCCGCGCCACGTAGGCCGGCCACCATGAAGTTATAACACTATGGTGTAATAAGACCATAGTGTTATAGGAAGAGACCGCCGCGACTGCGTCCGTCGTCCGAAGCGGCTGCTAACGTCACCGTACACGCAGATGGCGGAAGAGGTCGTCGACCGGCAGGGTGATGTCGGGGAAGCGGGGAAAGGAGAGAACGTGACCCGATTGCAACACCTTCGGCCCAGCGAAGCGGCCACCGACATGCTGAAACTGCAGCACGGTGCGCGTCTCGGAGTCGACAATCCAATAATGCGGTACTCCGAAGCGTTCGTAGTCGCGCCACTTGCTGCCCCCTGGTAAGTCGTCAGCGCGATTCGTCGGTGAGAGCACCTCGATCAGGAGGTCGGGCGCCCCTTCGATGGCCCGTCCCGTATCGAGCTCGTCTCGTTCTGCACTGAGAAAAAAGACGTCCGGTTCGCGGGCATTGCGACGCTCCCCTGTTGCGTCGAGCAGCACTGTTTCGGGGCCGAGGTGGACGCTACCGTAGCCGGCAGCCTCGGCGCGCTCCAACCAGTGCTGAATGGTTCGAACCACTCCTCCGTGATCGGACGATGTGCCCATTCGTTCGACCGGTATCCCGTCTACCAGTTCGGTGAGCGTCTTGTTGTCCGCAGAATCAACCCACTGGTCGAACGAGTAACGCTGTTTGGTGAGGTCCATGTCCTCCTCCAATTCAGCCTCAGGATACCTGATGCCGGACCGGCCTTGCTGAAACCCGCAGACTGCACGCGCCGGGTCATGCAGATTCCATCGTGGCTTCAGTTTAATCCGGTGAACTGGCCGGCCGGCCATAGCCTGGCGGGCAGGGTTGGGGCGCCGGCGGGCAGGGGCCGACCGTAGCGAACGGGACGACAATCTCCCCACCGTGGATATCGCGGCTGGCTACGCTGCCCTGCTCCCCGCTGGCGCGGAGGTGCAGATCGAAGGCGCCCGGATAGATAAAGGTGTCGTGGCTGGGGATCGTGACCGTTGCATGGACCGCACCCTCCTGGTCGGCCTGCCCCGTGACACTGCCGACCAGCAAATTGCGGACGCCATGATAGTCTCGCCTGGCGCCGTCGATACGCGCCTCGACCTGAAAGCGCTCACCGGGTTGAAATCCGCAATTGCGCAGCTCGATCGTGGCCGGCACGCTCTCGCTGAGGGAGACGCCCGCAAGCACGTAGAGTCGGCCGCGGTCGGGATACTGTTCCAGGCAACCACTGCGCTGGGCGGCGCCCGCCACCGTACTCGTTGAGTCGGCCTGGCCGAGCACGCCGGTTGCCAGCGTGATCGTTGCGGTCAGGACCAGGCCGATGGCCAGCGCCGCCAGAAGGCTCGGACGGGCTTGCCGCCAGCGATCCTGGCGTACCGGAGCGGTGGGGCCCGTCCGTTCCTGGATCAGCCAGGTCAGGCAATCCCGACAGATGCGCCAGCGCTCGACGTGCTGCATACAGGTGGCGCAGAAAGGCTGGCCGCAGCGATCGCAGCGATCAGTGGCCCGCAGAAACGGGTGAACGTTGCAGGCGCGGTTGCCGACAGGCGGATGCCAGCGCGGGCGGGCGATCAGGCGCGGCGCCAGGCAGTCCGCCGTCAAGCGCCGGTCTCGAGCCCACCAATGCATCGCTGTCAACCTCCCACTCACTGACGGCAGGACGGCGGGAGGGCGGGTGTTGGGAGTTGAGCGAGTGCAGCGAGGTAGGCATTGGGCACGACGGCTAGGCGCTGAGCGTTACGTTCCCAGGGGAAGCGTTGCGTATTCAGGCGAAGTTCCATGCCGCAGGGCCCATGGACGATCGTGTGGTAGCCGTCGGTAAAGGCGGTGTGATTGTCGCTAAAGCGGTACGCCAGCAGCCCTCTCGTCGTGTGCTGAACGCCATCGCGTTGGAACGGCGCGTTGGGTTGAGCGGTGTTCATCGGATTATCCTGCTCGTTATCCAGGCACGTGCCGATCTGCTGCGGTAGCAGCGCATGGAGCGCGGCAAAGCCAAGGACGAACCGGCATGCGTCAGCGGGGGCCTGACCATCCTGCGTTATTCGCAACGGCTCTCCATCCGCCATCGCCTTCATCCAGCGGTCGCCGCCCTGGACGTATGCGATGCTTGAAGGGGAACTCGCCTGCGCTGTAGTCACGTCGAACAGAGTCAGTCCGACAAGCAACGTGGACAAGGCCAGCATCACGGCAAGGCCGCGAATGCGCATACTGGTTACGGCTCCTCGAATATGGTGTGCCCACCGACGCGGCGCCACCGAATGGCAGGTTCGCCTTCGATGGCGACATACTCGAACGTCGCCCTCCCATCGGGGCCGGAGAAGGACCAGGTCATTTCATAGATGCCGAGGTGACTACTGAGTTGTCGAATGCGAAGGATGGCGGGCCAAGGCGGGATGGGCGCGTTGCCCCGCCGTGCATACGCGGCGTTGATCCGGGCAATAGCATCACGGAAGAGTTGGCGTTCCCGCTGGCCGAGCTGCTTGTAGTCGGTCTTGAAGCGGTCGGCACGTTGATACTTCAGCCGTCACTCCGCCTCGAGATCAGCCAAGAACGACTCCATGTCATCGAATGTCTTCACCCGCCCGGCGGCGATGTCGTCGTCGGCTTCGCGTTCCATTTGTTGCCACTTCGGCGTCCAGAACCACGCCTGAGATGGGGATACGCCAGTCGGCGTACCATTCAGTGCCGCCTTCAGCCGATAGACTTCGGCCACAAGTGCGCGGGCCGACGCAGGATCCAGAGGACGGCCCGACTCGACCAAGGCGTTCACTCGCGCCCAGTCCTCGTTATTCACCGTTATCTTTCCTCAGGTTGCTTCATCGGATGGCTCGTCTCCACTCTGCCAACGGACGGCACCTAATCGTCGTTCGAGTCTACCACGACCTGATTGCTGCCAGCGTTAGAATCGGGTGGGCCCGGGTGGGCGTACGTCTCGTGGCGTCAAATAGTCATGCGCCTCGGGCGCCCGCCGTAAGCGAGGGGAACGATACGATACGTGGCGGAACAGGCGCAGCACTGCACCCTCCATCTGGCGCGGGAGGCGCCCATCCGCTGCGACCGCTGCCGCCAGCCCTACTGCATGGACTGCTTACATCGGGTCCAGGGAGGGATGGTCTGCACCCACTGCCTGGACGAACTGGAACGCGCGCTTGACGAACGGTCCATTCCTGGCCGGCTGCGCCGGCTGCCGGCGGCGATTCTAGCAACGGCAGTCGTCGTGGCGCTCGTGTGGGGCGGATCGGTGGCGATGGGCAAGTTCATCGGGCCTGCCGGATCGTTGGCGAGCATGGAGTGCGCGGCACAAGGGTTGGGAATGGGACCGGCCCTCCAACTTGGCGGGTCGGTCCCGACGGCGGTCCACACCGCGACGCCGGTGAGCACGCCACCCGCCTCGGCGCCTCCGGCGCCGGTTGTGCTTGCTCTACGTAGTTGGGAGATCGGGCCGGCCAAGCTGGTCCTTCACCTGCATGGCGCCGGCTTTGTAGCGAGCGGGATTGTCTGCGTGAAAGCCGGTCTTAGCGGTCAGGGGCAGGACGGCCAACCACGGCGGGATTCCGTTGGTCCTATTGGCATGCAGGCGGGCGCAGACGGCGCCTTCTCCGGCAGCCTGGATTTCGGCAACGCCCCGGGTGGTTACCCGAACGGCTACACCGTGGCTATCGAGGCGTCGGCCATCGCCGGCGCGCCGCGCGGCGGAGGTTCCGCCGGCGTCGGTGCGGTCGTCAAGGGAACAACACTGACGATCAACCGTTCGGCAGACAAGGCCACTGCGCCGGTGGGGTAACGAATGAGAGATGACCGTCCGTTTTTGGCAGAACGCCGCTTGGCAGTGATGCTTCACCATGGTCACGGTTCGGCCACGGCGCGGTGGAGAAGCGCGGTGAAGGCGATGGCGTGGCGTGGCGCCTGCTCCGGCGGCTGATCGGACGCCGCCTGGAACTCCTCCGCGATGGCCTCCAGATGTTTATGCACCCGTGCCAGCGCCTCGTCGGAGAGGGGGGCACGTTCGTTGGCCATGTACACCTGGACCGTGGCTGCGGCGAACTGCTCGATGGCCCGGGCGAGTTCCGTGCGGGCCGCGCCGAATGCGGCCCCTACCACCCCATCTAAGCCTGGAGCAACTGCGCCGAGTGCGGGGTCCAGCCGAAAGCTGCTGGCGACGGCGCGGTAGTACTTCTCAATCACCCCGCCCTTCGGTCGCGCTTCCACCAGTTCGATAAGCCCCGCCCGGGCGAGTTCACGAACGTGGAAGTGCAGGCGCGCCGGCGACTCCTGCAGCAGGGTCGCTAGTTGCTTGTTTGTCCGTGGTAGCTCCAGGAGCGCCGACAGGATCCGCTGGCGGAGCGGATGGGCGAGGGCGCTCAATTGCTCGACGGTCTCCAGCGTGAACTCCGCACCCGTTGCCATTGATTTTCCCCAGCTGATAGAGAATACTTGACTATATGCCGACGGTCCGTTATTCTACGCGCGGCGGCAGTAGAGTTTACTCTA
>JBPCLN010000133.1:0-42713 GCA_051003235.1 Chloroflexota bacterium
CGCTGGCAAGAGCCGCGCGAGCCCGAGGAGCCCAGAGCGCGTTTTCTTCTCACGCACGGTGTCCCAACGCCGCTACTCCTCGCCGCGACGCCCACCTGCGCCCTCTACGACTTCGCGCCGGGATCGCGCATGGCGAACTTACTTGCCGACGCGAAGCGCATGTAGACGCTGCCAAGCGAGGCCGAGATTGCTCCAAAGTGATTCCGATATTTGCATGCTTGGTTTCCCCCGGTATCGCTTTTATACTTTCCTTAGGTTGCGTTGCTACTACGCGCAAGACGACAGGAGAAGGCGAGTGACGATCACTATGGACCGCGCGATCGAGCAACTCGGTGTTCCTGTCGATGCACGCGCGCTGATCGAAGCGATCGTGGATGTGCTGGCGGCGTTTCCTACTCCCGCCCTTCGCGACTTGCCCAGGCATGAGTGGACGAAAACGGAAGCAGCAATGCTGCGGCGCGGCGGACTGGACCTCGATCCGAATGACTACGGTGCGGCAGACCCCTTCCTTCGCACCCGAGTGAAATACGCTACCCTTGTCGCTGAAGGATGGACCGTTGAAGACATAGCAGCCCGTCTTGGGCCGAGCGCGCAGTGGGTGCGCAAGGTTCTACGTGATCGTGAACTGATTGGCGTGAAACACGGCGCTGCGTGGCGCTTGCCGCGCTTCCGGTTCGATGATGACGGTAGGCTGCGGCCGAGCGTCCAGGACGTATTGCCGCGTCTCGACCCGGCGAAGAGTCTGGTGGCTATCTATACCTGGTTCACGACGCCGGACGTTGACCTGGATGCCGACGGACACCCATGCTCACCACGAGAATGGTTGGCGGAGGGACGCGACCCGTCAGAAGTCGTCCGGCAAGCGGCGGACCTCTAGTGGGCACCGGGCGTCCGGCTTTGCCCACTTTCGGTGCCCCGGATCCCATCCGTCTTACCGCTACGGCCCCGGACGTCTTCCATCTGACGGCCGGGTCGCGTCTGTGGCGCATATACTTCCGAGGTGGTCGTTATCCCCCACGGTGGAATGGCTTCTGCTTCACGGGGCCGAGTGACAAGAGCCGGTTCGATCATCATGAGAAGCCGGCGCGGCAGCAGGAGCGAGGTATCCTCTACTGCGCCTCGTTCATTCCGACCTGTGTCGCGGAGGTCTTCCAGCGTGACCGCACCATTGACCGTGCTGCTGGTGAACCATGGCTGGTGGCATTTGAGACGGTGCCCGATATCCCGCTCCTCAACCTCACTGGCTAGTGGCCGTTGCGAGCGGGGGCATCTCAGGAAATCAATGACGGTCCGCGGGAGACAGCATGGCTGTGGTCACGGGCGTTCTACACTGCGTATCCGACGCTGGCGGGCATGTGGTACCGCTCGAAAATGCAGGGGGGAACGGCCGTAGCACTGTACGGGCGAGCTCTAACTGCGCTACCCGATGTCCCGGTCTTGCAGGAGGCGCTCGCCTCCCTGCGCCTCTTTGATAGCCTCCGCACCGTTGCCCATGATCTCGGCTATGACCTAGTGTGAGTGCCCCTGAAGCCGCGGCCTATAGTATTACTGGACCTTTAACGGCCCGGTTGCTGACCACTTCGCAGCATGCAATTTGCCACCGCGCATTGACGGTTTCCCGCCCATGCCGTATCGTGCGTTTAGCACAACCATAAGCAGGGGATAGAGGACGACGCTGATGCCGGCTCGTTGGGGTGATATCCTCCTCGTCACAACCGCCGACGGCGCGAGATAACGCCGGCGGTAGGTTTGCGGTCACTTTAGTCCATCGCGTATCGCCGTGTGCGCTGCGGTGACTCCAGTCGCCTTCTCCCATTCCGTGGAGCTGTGCGCTCCGTTGATGGGCCTGCCCACTGGCAGCGTGCCTCTCGCGCCATCAATTGCCGCTCGGGCTCACTGGTTGTTTGTTCGCCGGTGGGCGATGTTTGCCGGCCGTCGAGCTTCTGTGCTCCCCGCCGGCGATGACAATTCGCGCGGAATGGATTAAGCGTCGTGCATGTGCAACGGCTGCGGCTGCGGAAGCAGCCGGATTTTCTCAAGCTCTGGTCCGGCCAAACCATCTCCCAATTCGGTTCTGGCATCACCGGTAGCGCTCTGCCGCTGACGGCAGTACTGGTGCTTGGTGCGTCATCAACGCAGATGGGTTTCCTGGTGGCGGCTGAAGCTGTCCCGTTCGCCCTCTTCGGATCATTTGCCGGTGTCTGGGTTGATCGGCTGCGCCGGCGCCCGCTGATGATCGGGGCCGATATCGGGCGGGCCATATTGCTGCTGTCGATCCCGTTGGCGGCGCTCCTGGGGCGGCTGCAGATCGGGCAACTGTTCCTGGTCGCGGCGCTGATAGGGGTGCTCACGGTGCTCTTTGACGTTGCCTACCAGTCCTTCCTGCCCAGCCTCGTGACGCGCGAGCAGTTATTGGCGGCCAACAGCCGGCTGGCCACGAGCACGGCCATGGCGGAGGTCGTGACGCCGGGGCTAGCCGGGGTGTTGGTGCAACTGGTGAGCGCACCGCTCACGCTGCTGCTGGATGCGCTCTCCTTCGTCTGCTCGGCGGGGTCGATAGCCCTGATCCGCCGGGAGCAGCATCCAATGCCGTTGTCCTCACATGGGGATGTGTTTCGTGAGATCGGAGCAGGACTCACTACGGTGGCACGCCATCCCTTGCTGCGCGCGTTTGCCGCCTATCGCCTCATGAGTCGCTTCTTCGGTAACTCGATTGGCGCGTTGTACATCCTTTACGGGTTGCACGAGCTCGGGCTGGGGCCGGCGCTGCTCGGGCTAACCGTCGGCGTCGGTGGCGTGAGCAATCTGGTGGGAACGCTCCTGGTCGGGCCGCTGACGCGCCGGTTTGGCGTTGGACCCAGCATGCTCGCCGCGGCGACAGTGGGTAGTTTCACTGCCTTTCTGGTCCCCCTCGCCCATGGGCCGGTGCTGATGGGATTCGGCATCCTGGCGCTGTGCCAGGCCTTCGATGCCGTCCAACCGATCTACGAAGTGAACGCCCTGAGCCTCCGTCAATCGATCACCCCGCCGCACATATTGGGGCGGGTCAATGCCGCCATGCAGGTGTTGGAGGGAGGAATAGGTCCACTGGGGGCAATCATCGCCGGCATTCTGGCCGGGCATATCGGCATGCGACCGACACTATTCTTGGCAGCGCTTGGCGCCGGCCCAAGTATCCTGTGGCTTGTGTTCTCGCCGTTGCCCGCCCTGCGTACCATGCCAATCGCGCCAGAAAGCGATGCCTTGGCGGCTACCTGATGTCGACGGCATTGCTGTGGCCAATGGCAAGCGTTGTTATTGCCCGATTACTGATGGGTGTTGGGATCCTCAACGTTCAGGCCCTCGCGTCTGGCCGCTGTATTCAGTTCGGTATCACCACTTACGAGCGCTATTGCGTCCATACCGTGACCGACTCGGTGTTCCTGAACTTAGAGCGCCGACGCAAGCTGTACGCAGTCATATCCTCGCAATCCGTGCTGCCTCGCTATATCGCGGGCGCGGGCCAAGATCGACCGTGAAAGTTCCACGACTGCCAGGACTCGGTCTAAGTCACGTTCGAGCTCTTCGCAGGCGACCGTGGCCTCGGCCCGAGACACGGATCCGGCGCGGACGCGACGAAACAGCGTTGCCGTGACCTCGACGGCGGTAATACTCGCGATGAAGCACTCGTTCTCACGCGTCGGGTCGATGAGTTCTTCCATCCATATGGAGCCGGATTCCGCCACGTAGAGCTTGGCGGCACCGCTGCTGTCGAAAAAATAGGCTGCCACCTCACCGGCGGTCCGTGATGATGTCCTCGGAGATCGGGCCTCCCGTAACGTGAATGTGCCGCCGCTCTGCTACCTGAACGGGGGGACCTGATGGAAAGGAAATCGCTCCAATGGCGGTCATGTCACGTCGAAAGCGATCTCGACGTGTTGCCATATCGCCCTGGCCATCGGCTGCGCTGCCGCTCGCCTCCAGGCTCTCCAAGTCTTTTATGCTTACGAGCGCAGCAAGCGGGCGACCTTGCTCCTCCACCAGGATTCGTTCCCTGTCGTGCGCTGCTCGCTGAAGATAATCTACTAGGTTGTTCGCCACATCTTGGGTGCCAACCCTAGTTACCATCTCGTTACTCCTCACCATTGCAACAATATCGCGCCAAGCTCGATTATGGGTTCCGCCGGCGCAGAAATGCCGGAATCTGGCTGTCGGAGTTGTCGCGGCGCGGTTCCGGGTCCGGTCGACGCGGCTCGGGTGTGGGCGGCGCCAGAGGGGGGCGGGTGAGAGCGGACGGGAATGACGTCGTGCGGCGGCCCTGGCCGCTGAAGCCGGTGGCGATCACCGTCATCTTAATGGCGCCCTGCATGCGGTCGTCGATCACGGCGCCGAAGATGATTTGTGCCTCCGGGTCCACCTCCTGATGGATGAGATTGGCCGCCTCGGTGACTTCAAAGAGCGAGAGGTCGGAGCCGCCGGTGACGTTGAGGAGCACTCCGCGGGCGCCGCTGATCGAGGCGTCGAGCAAGGGGCTTTCGATGGCCTTCTTCGCGGCGTCGATCGCCCTGGTGTCGCCGACGCCGTGGCCGACCGCCATTAACGCCGTGCCGGATTTCTGCATCACGGCCTTGACGTCGGCAAAGTCGACGTTGATGAGGCCGGGGATCGTGATGATGTCGGAGATCCCCTGGATGCCCTGGCGCAGGACATCGTCGGCCAGAGCAAAGGCGTCCTGCACACTCATGCGTTTATCGGCCAGCGTGATCAGCCGGTCGTTCGGGACGATGATCAGGGCGTCAACGTGCTCCGTCAAGCGGGCGATCCCTTCGTCGGCCAGGCGCTGCTTGCGGGCCCCTTCGAAGCGGAATGGTTTCGTCACGACGCCGATAGTGAGCGCACCAACTTCCTGGGCATATTTGGCGATGACCGGCGCTGCGCCGGTGCCGGTACCACCACCCATACCGGCGGTAATGAAGACCATGTCGGCACCGCGCAGTTGTTCGATCAGTTCGTCGCGATTCTCTTCTGCCGCTCGCTCGCCGATCTCCGGATTGCCGCCGGCGCCCAGGCCTTTCGTGAGGCGGTCGCCGATGGCGATCTTGGTCGGCGCGCCGGAGCGCAGCAACGCCTGACGGTCGGTATTGACAACGACGAGCTGAATGCCCTGGACATGCGAGTCGACGATGCGGTCGATCGTATTGCTGCCGCCACCGCCGGCGCCGATCACCTTGATATCCGCGAAACTCTCCATGTCCCGGTCTCCGGAAGCCTGCTGCACCCTAATCTCCTCCCAGTGGTAGCAACTGTCGCATCAAACGACCAACCGGGGACCCGATGCGCCGGACAGTGCCGGCTTCGGGCAACAGGTCGGGCTGGCCCCGCTGCAGCCAGTGGAGTAAGCCAACAATGGAAGCCCACGATGGGGCCACCGCGCTGTCGCTGCCGGAAAAGCGTACCGTTGCCGTACGGGCCGGCAAGGCGAACAGCCGCCGAGCCAGGGCATCAATATCGGGCAGCGCCGCGCCCCCGCCAGTGAGCACGATACCGGATGGAAGGGGCTCCGAAAAGCCAGTGTCGGCGATCGCGCGCATCACTTGCTCAAAAATCTCCTCTAGCCGCGCCTCGATCACCTCGCAAAGCAAGCGCTGGGAGATAGGGTCGACCCCAATCGCTTCGTCGTCCGGCACCTCCAACATGCGCTCCGGAACGGCAGCGCCAATCGCGCGGCCGAAGCTCAACTTTAGCCGCTCCGCCTGACGTAATGAAACACGCAACACCATGCCAATGTCACCGGTGACCTGCCGGCCACCGAGCGGCACATTGAGCGTCACCGCCGGTGTACCCTGCGCATAGACCAGAACGCCGGTGGTGGCGGCTCCCAGGTCGAGCAAGATCACGCCTGCTTCCCGTTCCTGGGGCGTGAGAAGCGCTTCGCCGGCGGCGAGGGGTGCGAGTACCACTTCCCGCACGTCCAGACCTTGATCCTGGACGCAGCGCAAGGCGTTGCGCAAAGCCGCACTGTCGGCGGCGATGGCGTGCGTTTCCACCTCCAGGCGGGTGGCCGGCATGCCCAATGGATTGCGCACGAGATGCTGCCCGTCGAGCCAGAAGCGGCGCGGAATGACGTGGATGAACTCGGAGCCTGTTTCAGCCCCGGCGGCCACCACGGAGTTGACGGCACGGGAGGCATGTTTGCGGGTGATGCGCACCATCTCTCGCCCGAAGGTGAGTTGCCCCCGCTGTTGGGACGATTGGATACTCTCGCCACCAAGGGCGACCACCGCCTGACCCACCCGACAGCCGGCGTCCCGCTCCGCCGCCTCCAGGGCGGCGGCCAGAGCGCGACCAGCCGCCGGAAGATCGACGATGTTACCGCGCTCAATGCCGGCCGCCGGCACCCACCCCTTGCCGAGGACGGTAGTTCGCGAGCCGGGATCGCAGCGAGCAATGGCCACAGCCATACGGGATGAGCCGATGTCGAGGCAAGCCAAGCGCGCCATCAGTACTCCCCCCTTCGCAGCGAGTATAACGATAGGCTTGACAAGCAACAAGAAATAGGGACGTACTGAGGAGGTGGAGGTGGCGTCGGCGGCTGTCTGGCTGTGCCGCGACCCGATATACTAGAATGATTGATGGAGAGACATTTTCCGCGCAGCCGCGCCGTCCCGACCAGTGAAGCGCCGACGGTCAACGCTGTGTCGGCGGGCGGCGTCGTCATCAGCGGCGCCACGGGCGACTATGATGTTGTCCTCGTCACGCCGAATCACCGCCGGGTCTGGTGCTTGCCCAAAGGGACACTGGAGGCGGGCGAGACTCCGGAAGCAGCGGCAGTGCGGGAAGTGGGCGAAGAGACCGGCTTACGCGCCGAAATTATTGAAAAGATCCATGATATCAGCTACTGGTTTTATACCCCGGCCCGTGTTCGCATCCATAAGGTCGTCCATTTCTATCTCATGCGTTCGCTGGGCGGCGACATGAGGGATCACGATCAGGAGATCGCGGAAGCGCGCCTCTTCCCACTCCTGGAGGCGCCGGAGCTCCTGGCCTACCGCGGCGAGCGCGGCGTGGTGGAGCAGGCCATCGACCGCTTGTTGGGCCAGGGCGAGCCTTTGGGGACGCCGTGAGCGTCACCATCGCCCTTGCCACCCGCAATCGTGGGAAGCTTGCCGAATTCCAGGATCTCTTCGGCTCGCTCGACTTTACAGTCCAGAGTCTGGATCAATTGGGGGTCGCGGAGGAGGTTGAGGAAACCGGGGAGACGTTCGCTGAAAATGCCGCCCTGAAGGCGCGTGCCGCCGTACTCGCCACCGGCTTACCGGCGCTGGCCGACGATTCCGGCCTGGAGGTGGACGCTCTGGGTGGCGAACCGGGGGTGCGATCCGCGCGCTGGGCGGGAGCGGTCGGCGCGGCAGACCGCAACGCCCGGTTACTGCAACGGTTGGCGGGTGTACCGGATGCCGAACGTGGCGCGCGTTTCGTCTGCGTGATCGCCGTTTGCCATCCCACCGGTGGCAGCGCGTCCGCCCGGGGCGAGGTTGCCGGTCGCATCACCCGCCATCCGCAGGGGGAGAATGGCTTCGGCTACGACCCGCTCTTCTTGCTGCCCGATCTCGGGCGGACCTACGCCCAACTGACGCCGGAAGAGAAGAATGGCCGGAGTCACCGCGCCCGTGCTTTCGCCGCGTTGCGCCCACTCCTGCCGTCGTTGCTGCTTGCTCGATGAGTGGGTCCTTGTTGACGACCTATATCGCCTTCGACCTGGAGGCCACCGGCGGCGCTGATGACGATGATGAGATCATGGAAATCGGCGCCATCAAGTTCCAGGGCGATCAGATCGTGGCGCGCTTCCAGACGCTGGTCCGGCCGCGCCGCCCGCCAACGCTGCGCGTGCAACACCTGACGGGGATTGGCCAGGCCGAACTGCAGACGGCGCCCCCCTTTTCGGAGGTCCAAGCGCCGTTGCAGACGTTTCTGGAAGACGTACCCCTAGTTGCACATTCGGTGGAGTTGGATCGGGACCGCCTACGCCGGCAAGGACTGCCCATTACCAATCTAGGTCTTGATACCTACGAACTGGCCGGCATCCTCGTGCCCGGTTTGCCGAGCTACAGTCTGCTTGGCGTCGCGGAGGCGCTCGAACTGCCGGTGGCGGGCCAGCACCGGGCGCTGCCGGATGCCGAACTAACGCGGCAGGTTTTCCGTACGCTGTTTGAGCGCCTGGTATTGCTTGATCCCCGCCTGCTGCTCCAGGTGAATGAATTGCTGGCGAACAGCGCGTGGCCATTGCGCCTCCTGCTGAGGGAGGCGGAGCGGCTCGCTGCCGCCGGCGCCCTCAGTCGGCCCATCGCCGGTCGGCAATTTAGCGTCGACCCGGAAGGGCTGCCGTTTATTCAGCGCGGCAGTGACGCGCCGCCGCTGGAGGCGACCGGCGCGCCGAAGCCGCTTGATCTGGCGGCGTTGCATGCGGTGTGGGGGGCGGACGGACCGCTGGCGCGGGGCTTTCCCGACTACGAACTGCGGCCCCAGCAGGAGGAGATGAGCGCGGCGGTGGGTAGCACCTTCAATGATGGCGAGCGTCTGCTGGTGGAGGCGGGCACCGGCACCGGCAAGACGCTCGCCTATCTCGTGCCGGCGGCACAGTGGGCGTTGCAGAACGGCGAACGCGTCGTCATCTCCACCAACACCGTCAATCTGCAAGATCAGATTTACTCCAAAGATGTGCCCGATCTGCAGCGGGCGCTCGGCAAGCGGTTTTTGGTCCACCTCCTCAAAGGGCGCAGTAACTACCTCTGCCTGTTGCGCTGGGCCGATTTCCGCAATCGCCACCCCGGCGGTGCGCCGTTATCGCCGTTAGAGAGTCGGGTGCTAGTAAAAGTGCTGTTCTGGCTGGGGCGAACAAGCAGCGGCGACCAGGTGGAACTGAATCTGGTGGGCGAGGAGCAGGCCCTATGGTCGCAGATTTCGGCCACCCAGGAAACGTGTACCAACGACGCCTGCCGCTTCAAGCAGCGCCGCACCTGCTACTTCTTCAACGCCCGGCGCGCCGCCGAGGCGGCGCACCTGATCGTGGTGAACCATGCCTTGCTCCTATCGGACCTGGCGGCCGAAAACGGCGTCTTGCCCGAGTATGAGCACCTGATTGTGGATGAGGCCCATCATCTGGAAGAGCAGGCCACCAGGCATCTGGGATTCGATCTACAACGGCGGGACTTTTTCGCCCTGTTGCTGGAGTTGAACGGCAGTGGCGACCCCCAGCGTCCCGGTGGCCTCACGCAGGAGCTGTCGCGCGTCCTGCCGCGCAGCGACGCCGCCGGGGTGCGAGCACTCGAACGGCTGCGCCGCGCGGAGGAGTGCGTCGAACGAGCGCGCGAGGTGGGCGCCCGCTTCTTCGGCGGCGTGGCGGCATTCCTGGGAGCTTTGACGAGCGAAGGCGGAAACCGAACCCCGTTTGCCGACCGCACCACGGCCGGCTTCGAGCGCCACACCCGTGTGACGGCCGCCCTGCGCGAGCACCGGCGGTGGCCGGAATTGGGGGCGGTCTGGTCTGACTTGAGCGTGGTGCTGGCGGAGTTGCAGCAGCACCTGGAACACACGGCGCAGGATATTGCGGCCCTGCCGGGCGGCCCCCGCGAGGACTGGGAGCGCTCGACCGTGCTTTTGACCGCGCTGACACGGCACGTACTGCACATGCGCATCGAACTGGATGCCCTGATCGACGAGCCTGACGATAACCGCGTCTACTGGATCAGTCAGGGCGACCACCAGGAGGCCCTCAGTCTGCACAGTGCGCCGCTCAACGTCGGCGAGTTATTGGAGCCCATGCTGTTTGCGCCTCGCCGGACTGTGGTGCTGACCTCCGCTACCCTCACGGTCAATAACCGATTCGAGTTCCTCCGCGGGCGATTAGGTCTGACGTCCGACACGGCGACGGTACAGATTGGCTCGCCCTTTGACTATCCCCGGCAAGCGTTGATCTTCCTGCCGGAAGACCTGGCCGACCCCATGGCGCCAGCCTACGTCCCACAAGTGAACGAAGCATTGATTGAATTCGTGGCCGCCGCGCGCGGTCGTTGCCTCGTGCTTTTCACCGCCCATGCTGCATTGCGCGCGACCTATCGGGCGATCAAGGGGCCGTTGGAGCAGCAGGGGATCGCCGTCGTCGCGCAAGGCGTTGACGGCTCTCGCAACCAGTTGATTCAGACGTTGCGGGGGCATCACGCGACGGTCGTATTGGGCAGCGCCAGCTTCTGGGAAGGTGTAGACGTGGCCGGCGAGGCCCTCTCGGCGCTGGCGATTGTCCGGCTGCCCTTTGCTGTGCCGTCGGACCCGGTGTTTGCCGCCCGTTGCGAGCAGTTCACGCGACCCTTTGACGAGTACTCCGTACCGCAGGCGGTGCTGCGCTTCAAGCAAGGGTTCGGCCGGCTGATTCGCACTGCCAACGATCGCGGCGTGTTGCTGGTGATGGATCGGCGCGTCACGAGTAAGTACTATGGGCAGCAGTTCCTGCGTTCCCTGCCGAGCTGCACGGTACAGCGGAGCCGTCTGCGCGACCTCGGCGAAAAAACGGCGGCATGGTTGGGGGGCCGGTGAGGTGGTAAACCTGTTTTCGCTCGACCGTTGGATCACCCCCTTGTTGAACTTGGGCAGTCTGATCCTCAACGCTTTACCGGCAAAGGTCATGTATGCGCTGGCTGATATGGGCGGCACCATCACCTATTGGGGCTGGCCGGCGAAACGGCGGGCGGCGCTGGCCAACTACCGCGTGGCGCTCGGCGAGGTCGTGACCGGCGCCTTCCTCGACCGGACGACGCGGGGCTCGTTCCGTACCTATGCGCGGATGATTCTGGACGTCTTGCGCATGCGCACGATGTCCTTCGAACGGCTGCGCCAGCTGATCACGCTGGAAGGGCTGGAGCATCTCGAAGCGGGCATCGCGCGGGGCAAGGGCATCATCGCCGTGCTCCCCCATGCCGGCAACTGGGAGCCGGCCTCCAATATCATCGCCTTTTTGCCCTATCGCTTTCTGGCCGTGGTGGACGAAGGGGTCGTTAGCCGCGCCGTGGCCGGTTCGCGGCAGCGGGCCGGCATGAGCGTGGTCGAACAATCGAAGGCTGCCCGCCCGACCATCCGTGCCTTGCGGCAGAATTCCGTGGTCATTCTGGTGGCCGACCTGGTCAAGGACTTCCGAGCGGCGCGCGTCCAGTTATTCGGCCGCGAGACCTATCTGCCGGCCGGCCCCGCCTACCTTGCCGTACGCACAGGCGCCACCGTGATCCCGGTGATCGCGATTCGCCAGGCGGACAACACCAGTGTGATCACCGTCGAGCCACCGCTGTATCCCGACCCCCGTGCCAATCCAGTGGACGAAGCGCACCGCATCTCCCAGGCGATCGCCGACTACTTCCAACAGGTCATTCGGGGGCATCCGGAGCAGTGGTACCCCTATCGCCGCTTGTGGACGGAGTCGTAACGTGCTCAGCCCCTTCGATCTGAAAGCGAGCCAACTATTGGCGCCGGCATCCTTCACGATCACGCCCGAAGAAGCGCGCGCCTATCTGGAGGCGGTGGACGATCGCTCGGCGCTCTATCAGCAGACCACTGCTCCCCTGCCCCCGCTGCTGCTGGCCGCACGCGCCTTACAATTGCTCATGGCCCAGGTGGAGCTCCCCCCCGGCACCGTCCATGGCGGCCAGGAGAGTGAATTTTTCCAAGCCGCCTACGCCGGTCGACCGTTGCGCCTGACCGCGTCCGTGCCGCGCGCCGCCACCCGCCAGGGCCAGCGCTTCGTTACCCTGGAGATGGAGGTGTTCGACGGCGACGTGTTGCTGTGCCGCGGACGCGCCTCGCTGATCATCCCGGGCGCTGCGGCGACGTAACGTCGTCGGCCAGGATTTCCCTACGCCAGCAACTCGTACCGTTCTTCCGCGATGGCCTAGCGCAGCGGCTCGCCGTGGGTGAAGCGTTCCACCTCCTCCACCATCGCCAGGCCCTGGCGTTCGTGGGAGTCGCGGCTGTGGCCGGCGGCGTGGGGGGTGACGATGACATTGTCCAGGGCGAAGAAGGGACTGTCCGGCGGCTGCGGCTCCTGATCTAAGACGTCGATCGCCGCCACGAAGCGGCCGGTTTTGAGCTCGCGGAGAAGGGCGTCCTGGTCGACGACCCAGGAGCGGGCGTTCTGGATTAAGATGGCGTTCGGTTTGATGCGTGCCAGCAGGTCGGCGCTTATCAAGTGGTGCGTTTCCGGCGTCTTGGGGGCGTGGATGGCGATAATGTCGCTTTCGCCGAAGACCTCCTCCAGGGTGGCGCGCTCGACGCCGAGTTCGTTCGCTCGTTCGGCGGTGAAATAGGGATCGGCCACGCGCACCAGGGCACCGAAGGCGAGCAGCAGGCGAATGTGGCGCTGGGCGACGTAGCCGGAGCCGACGAGGCCGACGCAGCGGGCGGACAGCAGCGAGCCGGTGAACTGGCCGACCTCACGCCAGGGTACGCCGGACTTGAGTTGACGATCCATCATATGCGGGCGGCGCAGCCAGAGCAGTTCCAGGCTGATACAGAACTCGGCCACGGAGTCGGCGCGGCGTGGCAGAGGGTGATCCCGCGGGCGAAAATGCTGGCGGGGATAATGCCGCGTACGCTACCGGCGCAGTGGCAGATCAGGCGCTGGTTCGGCGCGCCTTCCAGCCATTCGTCCTGGAAAGCGGGGCTGCCCCAGCCGGTCAGGATCACGTCGGCCTCGCGCAGCAACGCCGGCGCCTGAGCAGCAACTGCCTTGGTGTCGCCCCTGGCATGCGTTACCTCGCCCAGCATATCCAGGCGGCTATCGGCGGCCTTGCTCAGCATCAGGCGGTAGCGAGCATCGGCGATGACGGTGGCAATACGCATTCTTTGGCCTTTCAACAGGCTGTTGACTTGCGTATTGGCCGCCTGGAGGGCGGAACTGACGCTCGTCTTGCCATCCTTGGCGTTGCCCACCGCCGTATGTACAGCTTTGTTGATCTCCACCCAGTTTTTCGGGTACTGGCCGGCCTTCACCGTCTGCATGCCAAGCTTGTAGACCTCGATGCTTTCCCACGGCAACAGCGAGTTCTTGAAGGCGGCTGAGTTCAGGAAGGATTGACGGGTCGGTACCGAACGATGGGTGGCGAGGAAGGCCGTTTGCCCTTCCGGGCTGGCGAAGTAGTCGGCGAGTTGCCAGGCGGCGTCTAATTGCTTGCCGCCGGGACTCACGGAGATCGCGTTTGGGCCGTCGCGCGAAATCTGGCCTGCCTTCCCTTTTGGCAGAGCCACCGAGCTGAGTTGGACGTCGGTCCAGACCGCGTAGGCCGGGACGCCGCAGCGGCAGGTGTTGACGACCATGGCCACTTCGCCGGCGTGGAACATGTCGGCAACCGCCTTGCCCTTCATCTCCGCCGGCGTCGGTGCGACGTGCTGCTTGGTAATTAGATCGATCGCATACTGGAAGGCGGCGACTGACGGTTCTTCGGCCAGGCGGGCGGTGGTCAGGTCATCGCTGAACTCGTTGCCGCCATTCTCCCAGATGAAGGCGTTGAAGAAGTTGAGGCCGGTGCTGATCGGGGCGAGACCAAAACGGGCGGTGCTGCCGCCGGTCTGGGTGAGCTTCTGCGCGGTCGAGACGAGGTCGTTCCAGGTCCAATCGTTGGCCGGCAGCGCCACGCCGGCCTTATCGAAGACAGTCTTGTTGAGGTAGCACACGGACGGGCCGGCGTAGAACGGCATGCCGATCTGCTTCCCCTGATATTTGAAGGCGTTCAGGGCATTGGGGTAGAAATCGGTCATGTCGACCTTGGCGGTGCTGATATAGGAATCGAGCGTTTGGAAGACTCCCTGGTCGCCCAGGCTCACGACCCAGGGATAGTACATGTTGAAGGCGTCAGGGGGCGTGCCACCCGCCAGCAGCGTCGAAAGCTTTTCCAGAAAGTCGCTCGTCCCGCCCGGCACCGGCAAGTAGCCGAATTGCGTTGTGGGATGCAGCTTGTTGAAGTTGTCGATCATCCCCTGGAAGAGCGCCTTGTCCTGATCATTGTCCGTCCAGGTGCCGAAAAGTAGCTTGGCGCTACCGGCTGCGACACCGCTGGCGGAAGCGCTCACCGTCGTGCCGGAGGTGATGGCGCTGCTCGCGGCAGCTGTCGTGCTGCTCGCATTCGTCGCAGTGCGCACGGCAGGGGCGGCGCTGCTGGTGACTGCGACGGTACTGGTTGCCGCCGCACTGGACGTGGTGGCTTGAACGGTGGCGGCGACCCCACAAGCCGCCAGCAGGGGCATTGCGAGTGTGGCCGCGCCCACCAGACGCAGCACGTCACGGCGCGGCCACACCGGGCCACGGCGCGCACCATTCATCGCTGTTCTCCCTCTTGACGAGCGCTGGAAACCTATTTTGACTAGTGAGTATACGATAGGCGCGGGTCGTGTCGATGGCAATCGGGGTGCTTATCCGCGCCGGTCCTTCCATGTATACTCCTCACCATGTTGACAAAAGATGCACCTCCCCTGAACGATATTGACCTTTCGGGGAGCCGCGGCCGGGTGCTGGAACTGTTGCGCATGGGCCAGGCCGGCACACGGGCGGAACTGGCGCACTCCACCGGCCTCAGCCGCGGCGCGATTTCCTTCATCGTGTCCGACCTGACCCAGGCCGGCTTTCTGCGGATGGAACCGGGCGATGCCGCCGGACGGGGCCGGCCCGGCGAACGGCTATACCTTAACCCTCAGGCGCGTTTGGTGCTGGGCATCGAGATCGGAGAGGCACGGGCCGTTGCCGTAGCGGCCGATCTGCACGCTCAACCCCTGAAGAGCGTGACGGTTGCTACGACTGGCCCGAGTGGCGAACAGGCGGTGCGCGCGGCGATCACGGCGGCGCGCCAGGTGATGGCGGAAGTAGCCGGACAGCCCCTGCTGGGCGCCGGCGTTGCTGTGCCGGGTGTGGTGGATGCCACCGGCGCGGTGTTGATGGCGCCGGACCTCGGCTGGCACGACGTGCCGGTGGCGGCGCCGCTCCGGGCGGTGTTAGGAGGGCTGCCGGTGGAGGTCGCCAATCGCGCCAAGGCCGCCGCCGTAGGGGAACATTGGAGCGGGGCGGCGCGTGGTGTCGAGCGCATGCTGTATCTGTCGGTGAGCACCGGCATCTCGCTCGGCATCATGATTGACGGCAACCTCTACCGGGGCGCTTCCCTGACGGAAGGAGAGCTCGGCCACACGACCGTCGAGCCGGACGGTCCGCTGTGCCCCTGCGGCAACCGGGGCTGCTTGCAGACACTGGCATCCGGTCCCGCCTTGCTCGCACTCGTGCGCCAGTTGGCTCGTTCCGCGCCGGATAGCCGGCTCTGGCAATACACGGGCGGGCGTCTGGAAACGCTCAGTGTCGCCCACATCGCCCAGGCCTTGCGCTCTGGTGATGCTGTGGCCGCCGGCGCGGTGCAGACGGTGGGCCGGTACCTCGGCATCGCCACGGCCAATCTGGTCAACCTCTTCAACCCGGAGTTGGTCGTGCTGGGCGGCCCAGTCTGCCGCGAGATACCGGAGCTAGGGGAGCCGGTGCGGCTGGAGGTGCGCAAGCGGGCGCTGGGGCTCGCCGTGGCGGCGTGCCGCATCGTGCCCTCGGCGCTGGATGGTGACGCGCCCCTGGTGGGCAGCGCCGCCTTGCTCCTTCACGGCCTGTTGACCGGCACAGTGAAGCAGTGATCGCCGACTATTGCCGCCGCGGAACCCCATTTGAAAGGACAATAAGAACGCCGTGCCCAAGACGATCGCCTTTACTGTTTTCACCAAGCCCTGGAAGATGCCGATTGCCGAGCTCGGCCCGTTCGTCAAGGAGTTGGGCTTTGCCGGTGTGGAGTTGCCGGTGCGACCGGGCTATCCGGTGCATCCGGAGAATGCCGCGACAGAACTGCCCAACGCCGCGCGCACGCTGGCCGAATCCGGGCTAAAGATCGTGAGTGTGGCCGGGGGCACGGACGAGGCCACCATTGCCGCTTGCGGTGCCGCCGGCGTCCCGATATTGCGGGTCATGGCGCCAATGACCAGGGAGCGCGGTTAGCTGGAGCAAGAGGCGCAGTTCCTACGGCAGTTCGACGCCCTGCTGCCGGCGCTGGAACGGCAGCACGTCACCCTGGGGATCCAGCACCATACCGGCCGCTATATCACCAGCGCCGCCGGATTGCGCCGCCTGGTCGAACGCTACGACCCGCGCCTGATCGGCGCCGTCTGGGATCCGGCGCACTGCGCCTTGAGCGGTGAGTTGCCGGACCTGGCGATCGATCTGCTCTGGTCGCACCTTTGTCTGGTGAACCTGAAGAACGGCCTCTGGCGACGCACCAACGGCCCGGAGGCGGAGATCGCCCAGTACGGCCACTACTGGACCACCGGCCGCCAGGGGCAGTGTTCGTGGCCTGCCGTGGCCGACCTGCTGCAGCAGCGCAGCTAACAGGGCTATATCTGCCTCTGTGCCGAGTACAGCAACCAGGAGGACGTCAACCGCCTGATCGCCGACGACCTTGCTTTCGCTCGGACACTCTTTCCCTGAGGCGTACCGATAGACGGCAGTTGCTAACAACGGGCCAACGTGCCGGCACTTTCGGCTCCTCCCCTGGCGCCAAACCGCCGTCAGCCTGGTGGAGAACCGAGAAACGCCAGTACCGCCCGGCAGAACTCCGCCGGCCGTTGGGCGTGGATGACGTGGCCGGCGCCCGGAACCGTCTCCAGCGTCCCGTCGCGCAGTTGCTGCAACGCGGCGGCGGCATCGGTTGGGCGCAAGCGGGCGTCCAACATCGGATCGGCGGCCAGGAGCAGCGTCGGCGCGGTTACTTCAGCCAGCCAGTTGTCAATATCAAAAACGGTTGACGGGCTTGCCAGGATCGCCTCCACTGCCGCCTCGGCCGTCCGCTCCCACATTTCGACCTGAATGTTGCCGATGAGGGCGCCCAGTTCCGGCTGAAATTGCAACACCGTCTGGAGCAGGGTCGCGCGCGACACGTTCCTGGTGGCCTGTACGGCGCGGAGGTAAGGACCGAGTGGCCCGGGGCCGTTGAGGGGCGGGTCCTCCAGAATCAAGCGCTGCACGGCGGACGGGTTCAGGGCGGCGCCGCCCAGGGCCGCCAGCGCGCCCAGGGAGTGGCCCAACAGGTGCAGCGTGCCGTACTGGCCCGCCAGGTGATCGAGCAGTTCGGCGATATCGGCGGCATAGTCGCGCGCCTGATAGCCTTCGGGCGGATGCGCGCTGTAGCCATGGCCGCGCAGGTCCGGCGCCACCAGGGCGAAGGCCGGCGTGAGCCGGCGCCCGATCGCCTGCCAGACGGCGCCATCGACGCCCAGACCGTGCAGCAGGACGAGCGCCGGGCCCGGCGAGGGCAGTTCGCGCAGATGGAAGGAAAGTCGCGGCAGGGCGACGGTGCGCGTCGTCCAGGGTAATCGCCCGCCCACTGTGACCTCCCTCTACCGGTCGTGTCTCGTGTACCTTACGATATGCCCATGCGGCGCGGCGAGGGGGGACGGCCTGATGGCGATGGCGGACTCGGCGACGGCACGGCGGCGCGCGATTGCGCTGGCCTGCTACCGTGCTGCGCTGACGGCGGCGGACCCGCGGGCGGCGGTACGGGCTCACCTCCGGCGGGAGGGTAACACGCTCCTGGCCGGGACGGTCCCATATGACCTGACACGGATTCGCCGGGTCATCATTGCGGGGGCCGGCAAGGCTGGTGTGCCGATGGTGGCGGAAATGGAACAGATCCTGGGGGACGATCTGGCCGGCGGGCTGGTCATCGTAAAGCAAGGACACGGTGGCAAGTTGCATCGCGTGCAGGTGCGGGAAGCGGCGCATCCCGTACCCGACGCCGCCGGCGTGGCGGCAACGGCGGAGCTCCTGGCGCTCGTCGGATCGGCCGGCCCGGATGATCTGATCTTGTGTCCGCTCTCCGGCGGCGGCTCGGCCCTGTTGGTGGCGCCGGCGGCGCCGCTGACGCTGGGTGATAAGCGAACGCTCACCGATTGCCTGTTGCGCGCCGGCTGCACCATTAATGAGATTAATGCGGTGCGCAAGCACTGCTCGGCGGTAAAGGGCGGCCAATTGGCACGAACTGCCAACGGCGCCGCCGTGATCGCGCTGCTGCTGTCGGACGTAATCGGCGATCCGACCGACGTGATCGCCTCCGGGCCGACGGTACCCGATAGCTCGACTTTCAGCGAGGCAATGGGGGTCATCGACCGGTATGATTTGCGCGCCTGCATCCCCGCACGGATCCTGGAACGGCTGGCCGCCGGCGTGCGAGGCGAGGTGGCGGAAACACCAAAGGCCGGTGATCCCTGCTTCGCCCGAAGCCAGGCGTTGGTCATCGCCGGCCTCACCCAGGCTTGCCGCGCTGCGCAGCAGACGGCGGAACAGCAGGGGTACACCACCGTACTCTTCAGCACGGCATTGCAGGGTGAGGCGCGCGACGTGGCGCGCCTCCTGGTAACGGAGGCGCGCAGCCAGGCGCCCCAAAGACCCAGGCCATTTTGCCTGATCGCGGGAGGGGAGACGACCGTCACTGTACGCGGCGACGGCACTGGCGGTCGCAATCAGGAACTAGCGCTGGCAGCGGCGCTGCTGCTGCAAGGACAAGCCGATTTCACCGTTGCCGCCCTGGCCACCGATGGCGGCGACGGCCCGACCGACGCCGCCGGCGCGATCGTGGACGGCTCCACGGTGCGTCGGGCAGTCGAGCGCGGCTGGGAGGCGGCCGCGGCATTGGCACGTAACGACGCCTATCCGCTGCTCAACGCCGCCGGCGCGCTGATCCGGACCGGTCCCAGCGGCACCAACGTCAATGACCTCATGCTGGTGCTGGTCTCTTGATTTCTGGGGGCCCTTGATGGAATCCCAACCGGTGGCGGGAGCACCGGCCGAAGCCGGCATTCTCCGTTGCCCGCACTGCCATGCGCCGCTGCAGCGATTTGGGCGCACGCTGCGCTGTGCTCACGGCCACTCCTTCGACATCGCCCGCCAGGGCTACGTCAATTTGCTGCCCTCGGCGCACCGCCATTCTAAGGACCCCGGCGACAATCGCGAGATGATCCTCGCCCGGCGGCGGTTTCTCGACGGCGGCTTCTTTGATCCGATCGCGGACGCCGTCTCCCGCGCCGTTGCCGCCGCTTTAATGAACGCCGACGGAGAAGCGAAGCGCAGCGTCCTGGATGCCGGCGCCGGCGAAGGCTACTACCTCGCGCGGCTGCATACGCCTCCTTCGCCGCCTCCCACCGCACTGTACGGTGTGGATATCTCCAGGCACGCGGTACAGTTTGCCACTCATCGCTCCAAAGAGGTGACGTGGCTGGTAGCGAGCATCGTCGACTTGCCGGTGGCAAGCGCGTCGGTGGATGTGATCCTGAGCGTGTTCGCGCCGTTCGCACCGGTGGAGTTTCAGCGCGTGCTGCGTCCAACCGGGACGCTTATCATCGTCGCTCCCGGCCCGCGACACCTCTACGGCCTGCGCCAACAGTTGTACCCGGAGGTGCTGTTGCACGACTCGGATCAAATCCTCGCCACGCTGGCGACTGCCTTTGCGCCCTTGTCCGAGTCGCCGCTTCGCTATGAGATCGGCCTGCCGACCCGCCAACACGTAAGCGATCTGCTGACGATGACGCCCTTCGGCTGGAACGTCGATCAGGCCCGGCGGGAGGCAGCGGAGGCGGGGGCGCCGTTGCGGACGGCGGTGGAGGTGGTTATTCGACAGCTCCGGCCACTCCCCGCGCCGTGAGGGCCTTCTTTCAGCCTTGGCGGTTGCCCTTTGGACGGTTCTCCCAATAAGCCATTGATCCTCCAAGCGCGTTCCTCTTCCCCTGGTATGGGGCGTCGCTCGCTCACACGTCTTTCGCCAGTAATGCCTGTAGCGTGCCGGCGGCTTGGAGCGCGGTCAGCGCCTCGTTCACGGCATGGATCAAGGACAGATTCTGGGGTGCGGCGGCTACAACGTAGGGTTCCTGGGTCAGGGCGGGGCCGGCGAGGCGAATTGGCGCCCCTTGATGGATGAAGGTGGCGGCGGTCGGGGCGTCGGTGACGACGCCAACAATAGCGCCTGCCTCCAGGTCGGCGATGGCGTTGCCGACTGCGGTGTAGCGCTTCACTTGCACGGTCGGCAGGTGCTGTCGGCGCAGCCACTCGTCGGCATCGCTCCCTAACTCGACGCCGATCGTCTGGCCGCGCACATCGGCCAGGCCGGCAATGTGCCCGTTGTTCGCCGCGACGAGGAGCACCTGGCCGGCATTGTAATAGGGGATGCTGTAGGCGAGGCGTAGGCGCGGGTCCGGCCGTTGCTCCGAGATCACGACATCGGCCTGCCCGGCAATCAACGCATCCGGCAAACTGTCTTCGCTGATATTCAGCAGTTGGACCCTCGCCCCTAGCTGGCCGGCGATCGCCTGGGCCAGGTCCACGTCGTAGCCGTGTAGGCTTCCGTCGGCGGCAGCCACCGCGAAGGGGGGATAGCTGGCATCCATGGCCACACGCAGCACGCCGCTCGCCTGTACCTGCGCCATGCCGGTGTCTGGAGGCAACGGATGGCGCTGTGGTGGGAAACGATGGTGGGCAACGAACCAACCGAAAAGGACAAGGAAGACGCTGATTGCCAGCACTGCAAGGATGAGCGGCTTGGATCGGACAAACCTCAACCATACTCGATGGACCGTAATGATCGTACGCTCCTGGGCGGCAGTGGCTTTACGGTACGTTGAAAGGCGGCCGTGTGCCCGGGCCAAGCACCGGCTTCAGCCCGCGCTGTTCCAGATGCACCAGCCGCCAGATCCCCGGCGCCACTGTGGAACGGTCGAGGGTGGCGCGGAGGGCGACGGTGGCGGGCACCTGTTGGGCGGAGAGGTCGCTGCTGCCGAGGTAGGCCGCCATCAGCAGGACAGAGGCCAACACGGCGCCGAATCCCAGACCGAAGAGGCCGCCGAAGAGATGGGACGACGGCAAGGCGCGGGCGGCGCGGGTCTCTGGTCGGGCAAAGCCGAGCAGCCAGCCCACGATGCCGGCGGCCACCGCCGTGGCGACAATGGTCAGGACAACGAAGACGAGCGCCTGGACCAGTGGATCGCTCACCGCCGTCAGTAACCGCTCTGCTTGCGCCGCGGCGTTGGTCTCGAAGCGGGCGCCAACAACCAGACCGATGAGCAGGGAGATCAGCAGCACCAGGGCGTACCAGTAGCCCGTGGTGAAACCCCACACCAACGTGATGAAGACCAGGACGGGAATGGCGATATCGATCCAGTTTGGCATCTGCTAACCGGCGCGAAGGGTAGCGCCCAGATTGGCGGCGAGCGCCACCCGGATGATATCCCGCGCCTGGTTTACCTCCTCTACCGTCAATGTGCGATCCTGGGCCTGAAAGGTCAGACCGAAGGCGAGGCTCTGATTCCCGGCGCTGACCTGAGCGCCGTGATAGACATCAAAGAGCCGCACCGCCCGGCAGAGCGGGCCGGCCGACTGCCGGATCACCGCCGTCACCGCCGCGGACGGCGTGTCGGTTGATACCACCACAGCAAGGTCTTGCTCTACCACCGGGTAACGCGATGGCGCTTCGATGACGCCTAGCTCAGTGTACGCAGCAAGCGATTGAATATCAACTTCCGCCACGTAGACCCGCCCGGTCAGGCCATAGGCGGTAGCACAAACGGGATGCACTTCGCCCAGCACCCCGACTGTGGCGGCGCCAAGGCGCAGCCAGGCGGTGCGTCCGGGATGGAAGGCCGGGTGCGTCCCCGCCTCCCACTGGATGGGCTGAATCGCCAACCGGTCGAGTAGCCCTGCTACGACACCCTTGAGACTCCAGAAGTCGAGCGGGCGCGCCGGCTCCTGCCAGGATCGGCTGTGCTCCAGGCCGGTGAGCCCGACGGCGAGCGTACGCCGTTCTTGCGGCAATGTGCCCGGCTCCGCCGGTTCATAGACGCGGCCGATTTCAAACAGGGCGACGCGGTCGTTATGGCGCGCGTTCAGCGCCAGCGTGCGGAGCAGGCCGTCCAGCAAAGTCAGGCGTAGACTGCTCCACTCCGGCGAGAGCGGGTTACGGACGGTGATCGCCTGGGGGAGCATCGCCGCCAGGCCGTCCGGGCGCAAACTCGGCAGCAACGCCAGAGGCGATGCGCCCGTTGCCGGCTGTCCCGACGCCAGCAAGCGTGCCATGCTCTCTTTACTGGTCAGCGGGTAGTTGGACGTTTCCGTCAGTCCAAGCTCCAGCAAAAGCGATCGCAAGCATGCTTCAAAGGTCAGCCAGGAATTGGCGTGCGTAGCAGGCGGAGGGGAACTCGGCAGCGTTGGCGTGATCTCGTCGTAGCCGCGGATGCGCGCCACGTCTTCGATCAAGTCGGCAACGACCGTCACGTCGCGGCGGAAGCTGGGCACATGCACGGTCCAGGCGCGGCCGCCGTTTGCCGTCAGGGCATACCCCAGCGCTGTCAGGGTTTGTTCGACCGTCTCGGGGCGGTAGCTCGCCCCCAGCAGCGCCTCCAGGGTCGTCAGCTCCAACGAAAGCGTCCGAGCGATCTCCGGCTGGGGATAGACGTCGATCACACCCTGGCAGACCGTGCCGCCGGCTGCCTGGGCGATCAGCTCGGCGGCACGGTCCAGCGCCGGGCCGGCGTAGGCGGGGTCGATACCGCGCTCAAAGCGCATCGACGCCTCCGAGCGCAAGCCCAACGCTTGCGCCGTGCGCCGGATGCCGGCCGGCGCGAAAGAGGCGGACTCGATCAGCACGTCGGTGGTGCCGGCGCTGACTTCGCTGTCGCTGCCGCCCATCACACCGGCGACGCCGATTGCGCGCTCCGTATCGCAGATCAGCAGCATCTCGGACGTGAGCGCGCGATCCGTGTTGTCCAGGGTGCGGATCGTTTCGTCCGGGCGCGCCCGGCGCACGACCACGGTACCGCCCCGCACCTGACCGAAGTCAAACGTATGCAGCGGTTGGCCGATCTCCAACATGACGTAATTGCTGACGTCCACCACGTTATTAATCGCGCGTATGCCGGCCGCTTCCAGGCGCCGGCGCAACCAGTCCGGCGAGGGTCCAATGGTGACGCCGCGCACCAGACGGACGGCATAGCGCGGGCAGAGGTCGGGCGCTTCGACCCGAATGCGGACCTGCTCCTGAACCGGCGGACCAGCCTCCTTTACCTGGGGTTCCGGCCGGCAGAGCGGCTGGTCGGTCAGCGCAGCCACTTCGCGGGCGATGCCCCGGATGGAGAGGCAGTCCGGGCGGTTGGGCGTAATGTAGAGGTCGAGCACGGTATCACCCAGCGCCTCACCGAGCGGCGTTCCTGGAACCGGGCCATCATCCAGGATCAAAATGCCGTCGTGGTCCTCGGAGATACCCAGTTCGCGCGGTGAGCAGAGCATCCCTTCGGATTCGATGCCGCGCACACGGCGGCGCTCGATGGTCATGTCGCCCACGGTGCTGCCTGGCAAGGCGACCGGCACCGTTTGTCCCGCCGCAATGTTGGTGGCGCCACAGACGATGCGCGCCGGTGTCGCGGCGCCCGTGTTCACCGTCGTCAGTTGGAGGCGATCGGCATTGGGGTGCTTTTCCACCGTGAGGATCCTGCCGACGACCAGTCCCGGCCAGGCGGCGCCCGTCTGCTCGATACGCTCCAACTCCGTGCCGGACATCGTCAAACGGCGGGCGAGTTCGTCGACCGGCAGGGTCAGTTGCACGAAATCGCGCAACCAGCGGAGCGGCGCTTTCACCAGGCGGCCCTCCGCTCCCAGGTGGGCGGCACGGCCGGCGCCACGCGCAGTTGGCGCAAGAAGCGCAGATCGTTCTGGTAGAACAGCCGGATATCTTCAATGCCGTAGCGCGGCATAGCGATGCGTTCAATGCCGGTGCCGAAGGCGAAGCCCTGGTAGCGCTCCGGGTCGAGGCCGCCATACTCCAGCACTTTCGGGTGCACCATCCCGGCGCCCAGGATCTCTAGCCAGCCGCTGCCTTTGCAAACACGGCAGGCGGCATCCTTCCCTTCGCAGAGGAAACAGTCGATCGACATCTCCGCGCCCGGTTCGACAAAAGGGAAGTAGTCGCAGCGGAAGCGGGTACGCCGTTGGGCGCCGAAGAGCTGGCGGGCGACATCGGTGAGCACGCCCTTCAGATCGGCGAAGCTGACGTGCTCGTCCACCATCAGCCCTTCGAATTGGTAGAATTGCGATTCGTGCGTGGCATCGAGTTGCTCGTAACGGTAGACCCGCCCCGGGAAGATGACGCGGATGGGCGGCGCCTGCTCCCGCATGTAGCGCACCTGCATGGGCGAGGTGTGCGTCCGTAACAGCATGCGGTCGTCAATCCAGAGGGTATCCCACATGTCGCGCGCCGGGTGGTCCGGCGGGATATTCAGCGCCTGGAAGTTGAAGTAATCCCACTCCACCTCCGGCCCTTCCACAGCCTGAAAGCCGAGGTTGGCGAAGGCGCGCAGAATATCGTTCATGGCCTGGATGGTGGGATGCGGCACGCCGGCAGGGACCGGCCGTCCGGGCAAGGTGACGTCGAGCCGTTCGCCGGCGAGTTGCTGCTGCAATCGCGCTTGCTCCGCCGCGCTCACTTCTTGACGATAGGCGGTTTCCAGGCGATCGCGGGTAGCTTGCACCGCCATGCCGAAGGCTTTGCGCTGCTCCGCCGGCTGTTTGCCGATGGCGCGCAACAGCAGCGTGACTTGGCCCTGCGAGCCGAGATACTGCAACCGCCAGCGCTCCAACGCAGCCGACGCATCACTCGCCCGAGCAGCGTCGACCAGACCGGCTAACGCCGCCTGCTCGACCGCCGCAACGTCCCCATCCATCGGTTCCTCGACCTGCCCAGCTACCTGGGCTCGGCCCAGGGGAAAGTGGAGTCAATGGTAACAGGCAGCGGAAAGGGGGGGCAAACGGGCCCGCTGCGGCGACCGACCCGACGATAAGTCTACGTTCACGAAGCCTGCTGAAGCAGGCTGGCCACGTCTAGCGCACGACAGCGCGTGCGGCGCTCAGCCCCGTTCACGGGGCTTTGTGCACGTAGCCCGCCCGTTCACGGGCCGGTGGCGGCTATCCTACTCCGAACATGACTGCATCCACCATCAAGCTCGTCGCCGTTGATCTCGACGGTACGTTGCTGGACCCTGACGAATGTATCAGCGAAGGCAACCGGCTGGCGATCGCCAACGTGCGTGGCGCCGGGGCAGAGGTGGTGCTGGTGACGGCACGCGGCTTCCTTCGCGCCCGACCGTTCGCCCAGGAACTTGGGCTGTCGTTGCCCCATCGCAACGGGTAGGCAATCAACCGAATGGCAATCGCGCTCCTACTCCGCTTCGTCCCACAACTTGACATAGCTTTGGTGGCGAGATTGGGCCATGCGGCCGGCCTGGACGGCGGCGAGGACGCGGCAGCCCGGTTCGGTGCGGTGGGTGCAAGCGGGGAAGCGGCACGGCTCGGCGATGACGGCGCGAATTTCTGGGAACAGCCAGGGCAGGCGGTCGTGCTGGAGACCCCAGGGCGAGAGTTCGCGCAGCCCCGGCGTGTCTGCGAGCCAGGTCTCCTTATCGAGGGGCAGCAGTTGGGCCACCGTCGTGGTGTGGCGGCCGCGCCCGGAGGCGCTGTTGACGTCACCGGTGCGCTGCCCCGCCCCGGGCAGCAGCGCATTCAAGAGGCTAGACTTACCGGCACCGGAGACGCCGACGAAAGCGGCGCGATGCCCGCCAAGGAGCGCGCGCAGCTCGTCCAAACCCTGACCGGTCACCACGCTCGTCAGGATCTGCGGGTAGTCCGTCTTTGCAAACGGCGACAGCGTCGCGGCAATCTCCTGGCCCGTCGCCAGATCACACTTGTTCAGACAGATGGCTGGCGGGATGCCGGCGTCCTCAGCCACCACCAGGAAACGATCCAGGCGGGCGGCATTGAATTCCGGCGCGACGACGGAAGTCACGACGATCAGGAGGTCGAGATTTGCCGCCAGCGCCTGGCGGAGCCAGCGCTTGCGGCCCGGCCCGGCGGCCCGGCGGACCAGTTCGGTACGCCGGGGCAGCACCTCCTCGACATTTCCTTCTTCGCTCCCGGCCAGCGTCAGGCGGACGCGATCGCCGATTGTGACCAGCGACACCACGTCGGCCCGGCCCTGCTTCATCCGGCCGCGCAGACGGCAACGTAACTGTTTACCGTTGTCAAGCAACACGGTGTAGAAGCCGCTTTCGGCGCGCGTCACCATTCCTTCCGCCGCGGCAGTGATGAGGACTGGGGGGCTAGCGCCGCGATCCAGGCCAGGCGCTCCTCAACCGACCATGCTGACGCGATTGCACGCCGCGTCCGCCCTGCGAACAATCAGGGCAGCCGTTGCGCATCTGGGCCAGCATCTCCACCCGGCGGGAACCTTGCTTTTCGCCGGCGTTCGGGTCGTCCGCCGGCAGCGCCCCGTTCGATTTCCAGCGAGCGCCGCACTGCGGGCAGGTTGCGATGGCAACGAACCCATCGCTGCTGATGTTCTCCTGTTCGTCCGGGCCGCTCACCGCTTCGATCTTGTAGCGCATCGTGCCTCGTTTACTCTCGTTCGTCTGCCGTATACTCTACCCGTCCGTCCGAACCGGAGCAAGGTACACGGGCTGCCACACCATGAGGGAAGGCCCACTCCATGCGTTGCCCCTATTGCGCACAGCAAGACACCCAGGTCATCGACTCCCGGGAGATGGAAGACGGCGCGGTGACGCGTCGCCGCCGGCGTTGCGTAGCCTGCCAGAATCGCTTTACGACCCACGAACGGGCGGAAGCGTCGCCGCTCATGGTGGCAAAGAAGGATGGTCGCCGTGAACCGTACTCCCGCGACAAGCTCATGCGCAACACGCTCAAGGCCCTGGAAAAGCGTCCCGTACCGCAGGAACAGGTGGATGTGTTCATCCGCCGCGTCGAACAACAGCTGTTCGATCTGGGGAAGCCGGAAGTGTCGACCCAGCAGATCGGGCAATACGTATTGGAAGGCCTGAAAGATCTGGACGCCGTCGCCTACATTCGCTTTGCCTCCGTCTACATGGGCTTTGCCGACCTCGAAGCCATGCAGCGCGAAATCGACCAGCTCATGTCGCAGCAGCGGCTCACCGAGGCCTAAATGACGTTGTGTGCGCACCCGCCGACGGCTGCGCTCCGACGGGTGGCCCGCCGAGTTCCGCCCGCCGTCCCCATACTGGCAACTGTACGATGTCGCGCGGGAAGAACAGGTCGAGCGTCCAGTCGAGCGTGACGCGCAGGCGCCGTTCGAGGCGCGGTAGGCGGCCCAAATAGTAGGTGCGCCAGAGCCACCAGGGGAGGATACCGGAAAGCCGGATGCCCATCAAAGAGGCCACGCCGACGCGGTGGCCGATCGTCGCCAATTGGATCCTTCGAGGGTAGTCAAAGGGCTGCGGCTCTTCCTCGCGGAGGACGGCGGCAATGTTGCGGCCCAGTTGATAGGCGGCCCGCAGGGCGTGCTGCGCGGTCGGTGGGTAGGCCATATCTTTGCCGGCGGAGGGATCCGGCACGTGAGCACAGTCGCCCAGGGCCCAGACTGCGGCGTGACCCGGCACGCTCATAGTGCGATCGACCATGATGCGGCCGGAGCGGTCGCGATCGAGCGCCAAGTTCGCCAGGAGGGGACTGGGGCGGACGCCCGCCGACCAGATCAATGTGCGGGTCGCCAGGGTCCGACCATCGGCGAGTTGTACCGCGCCGTCGGAGGCGCTTGCCACCTTACTGTTGAGCCAGACTTCCACGCCGCGTTCTTCCAGCTTGTGGCGGGTGAAGTCGGCCAGCGCCGGATCCATCTCGAACATCAGCCGCGGCCCCGCTTCGAGCAGGACCGTGCGAATGTCGCCGCTGGGAATGTGCGGGTAGACGGCGACGGCCTCGCGGACGAAGTCGTTGATCGCCCCCATCACCTCGACGCCGTTGAGGCCACCCCCGGCCAGGACGAAAGTGACGAGCGGACGGCGCGCCTCCGCGACCTCCACGTCGGCCTGCTCCAGGACGTCGATAATGTGGTTGCGGACGGCGATGGCGTCGGCCAGGGACTTGACGGTGAAGGCGTGCTCCTGGATGCCGGGTAGGCCGTAATAGTTGGTTTCGCCGCCGAGCGCCAGCACCAGTTGGTCATAGCCGAACTGGTGCACGCTGCCACCGGCAAGTCGCACGCCGATCTGCTGCTCTGCCAGGTTGATCTCTTCCACGGCGCCGGCGACAAAGCGTGTGCGGTGTAGCATGTGCCGGATCGGGTTGACAATGTGCGACACCTCCACCGAACTGCCGGTCACTTCCGGCAGCATTGGCGTGAAGAGGAAGAAGTTCTCCCGGTTGACGAGCACGACCTCGACGCCTTCACCGGGGCGCAGCAGCTTTTCCAGGGTAAGGGCGGTGTAGACGCCGCCCCAGCCGCCGCCGAGGATGACGACACGCCGCCGTCCCGACGTCAGGCTATCTGTGGGAAGCAACGGTGGCTCTTCCCGCCGCCGAGTCGCGCCGATCAGCCAGCCGGTGGCGGCGGCCAGCCCGACGAGGGCCACTTGCTCTTTACGCACGATCAACTCCCAATCCTTGTTCCTGGGGCTTCCTATTCCCAGCCTCATTGTGCCGCATCTTTGGGCCATGACGACATGAATTACCGGGAGACGGGCATGGGCGCCGTGGTAGCATGGAAAGGCAGAGCAGGAATAGGTGGCCACCAGAAGATATGGAAAATAAAGGACAGGGCCGCGCCGTCCTGCGCAGCTTGGCCATGGCGGGGGCCGTCGGGGCGGGCGTTTATGTGCTCCAGCGCGCCCGGGCGATGGAAACCGGCGAACGTCGCGTCATTGACTGGGATCGCGTCCGCACTGTCGCCGTCGCCGTGGCGACGCGCGGGCGGCGCCACGCGACCGTCGCCGCCGAGGTACGGCGGGTGGAATTCCAGGACTACATCGCCCGCACCGAGCCGCTGATCGCCGCGTACCTCCACACAACGCTGTCGCAGCCCTTGCAGACGATTTACGTCTTTGACCGCGCCGAATGGCTGGATGCCAATATTCGAAACTTCCGGGAGCTATTCGAGCCGTTGGAACGAGTCTACGGTACCCTGTTGCGCCGCGTCGCCACCCAGTCGCTGGCGCCGCTGGCGGGCATGGTAAACGGCGTCGCGGTGAGCGCCCAGATGGGCGTCTTACTCGGATCCCTAGCCCGCCGCGTCCTCGGGCAGTATGACGTGGCGCTCCTGGGGCGGGAGCCGTTGCTCTCCGGCAAGCTGTACTTCGTCGAGGAGAATATCGCGGCGACGGAGCGGTTACTGGGTATCCCATCTGAGCAGTTTCGCCTCTGGATCGGCCTCCATGAAGCGACACATGCGTACGAGTTCGAAGCCCACCCCTGGCTGGCCGAGTACCTGAACGGCCGGATCGCCGAACATATGCAGGCGCTGACCGAAGAGGTAGGGCAACTGCGCGTTAGCCTGGACCCGGAATCTGCGCAACAGATGGTCAAGCGCGTAGCAAGCCGGCTCGGCGATCGCGGCCACTGGCTGGAACTCTTCATGAGCGACCAGCAGAAGGACCTTTTCCGCCAACTCCAGGCCCTCATGTGTCTGCTGGAAGGCTACAGCAACCACGTAATGGACCACATTGGCGCCACCCTGATGCCTGATTACGCCTTGATCAAAGAACGCTTCGAGGCCCGGCGTAGCAAACAGACCCGCCTTGACAAGATCTGGAACAAGATCACCGGTTTGGAGATGAAGCTGGAGCAATACGTGCTCGGCGAGACCTTCGTCAACGCTGTCGTCGCCGAGCGCGACGTGGAATTTATGAATCGCGCCTTCGTGTCACCCTGGACACTGCCGGACATGACCGAGATCCGCGAACCGGGCCGGTGGATCAGGCGGATGGACCTGGCGGCGGAGCGCTAGGAAACCTGGCCGCGCCGCCTAAATCTCGCCTGGCACGCTCCTCCCCGAACGTACCGACGCCATGGCGGCGTCAAACACCGCGATGGCGCGGCGCACGCTCTCGGCGGTGACGGCGAGTTCGCCGCCGCTGTTGAGCACATCGGCGATATTCCGATAGTACGACTTCCAAGAGGCATGCACGGTGTCCACCACGATTTCACTGGGCAGACCGCCGACGTCCGTGTAGACGCGCGCGCGGTTGGCAGGGGTTTCCTGGGCAGCGTCAATATTGCCGGCGAGCATCGCCGGTTCCTGGGGATCTAACCCGTCCTTGACCAACGTCCCGCGGTCGCCGGCGATGTACCAGCGGGGTTTGCTCTTGCGAACGAGGTTGCCGGTGTTGATTTCGGCGGCAGTGCCATCGCCAAAGCGGAGGACGAGCATGGCATAATTGCCAATGTCCACCCCCCATCCGCCGTACTTGATCGAGCACCAGACGTCGACGACCGGCGCCGTCGTCAGTTGTAACGTCTGATCCACCAGGTGGGCGCCCCAGTCGTACAGAATGCCCCCGCTCTGCGCTGCCTCCGCTCGCCAACCGCCGGGTCGTCGGTAGTTGGTGACGCCGAGCTCGAATAGGTACGGCGTACCGAGCAGCCCTTGCTCGATAACCTGACGGACAGTCAGGTAGTCCCAGTCCCACCGGCGGTTATGGAAAACGCTAAGCATGACGCCGTTGCGGTCACGGGCGGCGATCATGTCGTCCGCCTCCCCGACGTTCAGGCACATCACCTTGTCGGTCACGACATGCCGCCCGGCGTTCATCGCTTGAATGGCGAGGTCGCGGTGCGTGGCATGCGGGGTCGCCAGCACGACCAACTGCACGTTATCGTCCGCCAGCAATTCATCGAGTGTGGCGACCACCTTGCAACCATATTCGTCGCGCGCTTGCTGCTGGCGGCGCTCGTCGCGCGTGGCGACGGCATAGAGACGCAAGCCCTCCGCCAAGCTAACCAGATAGGCATGGAAGCGCCGCCCCGCGAAGCCATAGCCGACAATGCCGACATTGATCACCGTTTACTCCCGTTGCTATTCTGGGGTGGGAGTATGCCTGGTTGTGCGTTTGCTGTAAAGGGACGCAACACGGTTGCCGGTACGGTGCGACGCTACATCAATCTTCAAAAATGGCGACCGCGCGGACGGGGGCGGCGGTGGTGCCCGTCCACTTGATGGGGAAAGCCGCCACTTTGAATCCCGCGAAGGGCGCGAGTTGGTCCAGATTGGTGAGGTTCTCAAGGTGGTAGTACTCGTGGTCGAGCATGACGCGGTGCGCTTCCCAGAACTGCCGGCGCTCGAACATGGCCCAGACCGGCGGATCAAAGGTGACGGCATCGATGCCCATCACGCGGATGCCCTGGGCAATCAGCCAGAGCGTCGCCTCGGCGGTCATACCGCTATGATCCGTGAGATAGCGCTCCTCGTGTTGGTAGCGCCCGGCCCCCGTCATGATGAGGACGATATCGCGCGGCTTGAGCCGGTAGCCCAGCTTGCTTAGGGCGGCTTGCGCGTCGGCTGCCGTAATGCCGGCGCCGCGCTCTTTGTGTCGAAAATCCAGTACCACACCGTCGCCATAGCAATCGTCGATCGGAATGGTTTCCGCGCCGGGGCCATCGTGACGGAGGTGCTTCAATGCATCAATGTGCGTACCAACGTGATCGCTCATCACCGCCATGTAACTGGCAGTCAGCGACGTGACCCCATATTGTGCCGCGCCGATGTGTTCGGCAAACTCCTCCCATGTCTCATACATCACCAGCGCCGGCCGGACGATGCGGGGGAACGTCACCATGTTGTTGTGGACCGCCATACTCAGGTCGACGATCCGTCTGCTACTCATCGTTGTCTCCTCCTATTGTGCTCTGGTGCGGTTGCCGGACCACCTGACACGGTTCGATTACGCCGTCATCACCTCATCACTGAATTACCCAGCCACCATCAACGTAGATACACTGGCCGGTCAGGTAGCTCGCATCATTTGATAGCAGGAAGGCGACGACGCTGGCGATCTCATCCGGCTTCCCGGGGCGATGCATGGCAATTTTGTCCAGTACCACCGGCAGGATCTGCGGATCGTCCATGACCCAGCGCGTCATGTCGGTGGCGATCAGCCCGGGATTGACGCAGTTCACCCGGATATTATTGGCGGCCAGTTCGCTCGCCATGTTGCGCGTCAGCGCCTCGACACCGCGTTTGGAGGGCGCATAATGCGTGCGGCCCGGCAGGGCCATGCCGGCCTGAATCGACCCGATATTGACAATCGCGCCGGGGACCTGTCCCGCCACGAGGCGCCGGACGACCGCACGAGCGACGAGCCATTCCCCTTTCAGATTCACCGCGAGTACGTGATCGAACTGTTCCTCCGTCAGTTCCAGCATCGGAATGATGGTTTCGATGCCGGCGTTGTTCACCAGGAGTTGGGGCATGCCCAGTTCGGTAGTGACGCGTTCCACCATCTGTTCTACTTGCGCTGCCTGGGAGACGTCCGCGGGCAGCCAGAGGGCCCGCCGGCCCAGGTCGCGCACTTCTCGCGCCACACGCTCACCCTGTGGCAGCACATCGCACACCGCGACATCGGCGCCGGCACGGGCCAGGCGGAGGGCAATCGCCCGGCCAATACCGCGTCCCGCCCCCGTGACGAGGGCGACCTGACCGCTGAAATCCGTCATCGACGCTTCCTCCATCTTCATTCGTGATTCATCGTGCCGGCGCCGAGGTGCCGGAAGGCTGGGACGCGCGATAACGGGCCAACGGATAATCATCCACGGTGATCGGTAGCGCCACTGCCTCATGGCGGAATGCCGATTCCATGGCGGCGAGCAGGATTTCCAGGGTGCCACGCGCTGACGCTGCGTCGAGCGGGTGGGGAATGCCCCGGTCGATGCTTTCCAGCAAGCGCCCTGATCTCCGCGGCGAAGGCATTGACGGCGGGGAGCGGCATATCCTGCCAATCGCTGTCGCCCTGTCGCCAGATCCGCAGGAAGGCGGGGTGGCCGGAGCGTGGATCGCCACTGATGTCGATCCGCCCGCTGTCGCCAAACACCCGCAAACGCTGGTACCCCACGGGTGGGGCGGCGAGGCCGGTCCGGAGCAGCCCGCGCACGCCGCCGGCGAAGCGGACCTGGGCCAGGCAGCCGCCTTCGATCTCATGGCCGTAGCGCCGGCCGGTGGCCTGCCATTGGCCGTACCCCACGCGCGTCGTGTTGGGCACGTTGGGCGGGCGCAGATCAATCTGGGCGAAGACTGATTCGACCGCCAGGTCGCCGGCCAGGAAGCGGATGAGGTCGATAGCGTGAGTACCGTCGCTCACCAGATCGCCGGCGCAGTTCGCCTGCACCTCTTCCAGCGCACCGATGTCTCCGGCGGCGATGCGCTCCCGGGCCAGGGCATAGCGGGGCTCGAAACGTCGCTGATGCCCGATGATCAATACGGCGCCGGTGGCGGTGGCGGCGCTCAGCATGGCGTCGGCCTCAGGGAGCGTGAGGGCGATCGGCTTCTCGCAGAGGATGCCCCTGGCCCCCGCCTTGGCGGCGGCGATCACCGGGGCAGGATGCAGCGGCGGCCAGGTGCAAACACTAACCAGATCGGGCCGCTCCTCCGCCAGCATCGTCTCGTAGTCGGCGTAGCGGCCGGGAATGGCGAACTGCTCGCAGAATCCGGTGAGCGCCTCCGCGTTGATGTCGGCGGCGGCGACGATTCGGCAGTTTGGCACGTCAGCATAGCCGCCGGCATGGGCGCGGGCGATCCCACCACACCCGATGATAGCGACGCGGTACATGACGTTACCCTCCTCCTCTCCGGTGGTTTGCTTTCCCGAGTGAAAAGAAGTGCTTGTCGTCGAGGCTGCCCTTCGCTGCGAATCGGACGGTGCTAACGCCGGACGGCACCATAATCAGCCCGTGCGCCTGGTTGGGGAAATGAATGCGCTGTCGCTTGCAGGCCCAATGGTTCCCGGGTACAAGTGATCGACGACGTTCCGCATGATCTCCAGCGTGTGCTCCCTGGCAGCCTGCTCAGCGCAGGCCGCATCGCCGGACAACAGCGCCGCCAGCGCGGCTCGATGACGCTCGGCGAGGGTGGCCAGGCTGTAGCCCCGCTGCTGCGCGCCACTGAACAGCGTCCAGCCCTGCGGACCGAGACTCGTCCAGAGACGGAGAAGGACCCGATTGCCGGAGATCTCGCAGATCGCCCGATGGAACTGCACATCGGTTTTCAGCAGCCCGGCAGCGTCACCACTTTGGGCATACTGTTGCATCGTGGCGCACAGCCCTTCCAATCGAGCCGCATCCGGGGCACTCATCCGCTGGGCAGCGAGCCGGGCGGCAAAGCCTTCGAGTTCGACGCGTGTCGAATAGGCATCCAGGACGCGCTCCCGCGTCAGTTCCTTCACAACTGCCCCCCGCCGTGGGCGGTATTCCACCAGCCCATCCTGTTCGAGCTGGCGGATCGCCTCGCGCAGCGGGCCGCGGCTGATGCCCATCTGGCGGGCGATTTCCGCTTCGACCAGCCGTTCGCCTGGTGGCAGTTTGCCAAGCAAAATCGCCTCATACAGCGCGTCATAGGCGTCGTGGCGTAGCGGACGGAACTCCGGCGCTTGCTTAAAGAGCGGGCGAGTCGCCATGGCGTGTTCCTTCATTGCCACTGTCCACCGCCGCTCTCTCCGGCCATCCGTTCGCCACCAGCTCGCATGTACATAATTGGTAGCGTCGTATCGGGCGGCGGCAGTGTCCGCACTGGTACTGCTCGGTCCGCGTTCTTCACGTGATCTGTTGACAGATCGCAGCATACAGGGTACAGTGGTTCCTGTCAAGCACGGGCCTCGAAGTGGTCATCGGGACGACTGCGGTCGCTTGTCACTGCTGCACAGTCCGTAGGGAGGTGTGACGGCATGCATTCTACGCGGTGGTCCCAGCGGTACGTATCACGGCGCAGCGCATTGAGGGCAAGCGCCCAAATCCTGGCGGCGGTCGGTCTCTCCGCTTGTGGCGCGTCGGCAACCGTGTCCACGTTGACCCAATCGTCGGCGGCGCCAACGACGGCAGCCGCTGTGCCGGCGACCGCACCGGCGGCAAGCACGGCGACCGCCAGCGTCACTACCAGCGCGGCGGCTTCTACTAGTGCGGCATCTTCCGCCGCCAATGTGTCCACGACGGTCGCGAATAATTCGGCCACGGCCACAGCGACCAGCACGGCGACCAGTTCACTCGCCGGTGCAGTCAGTAGCGCCGTCCCCACGCCTACCGTCAACCCGAACGCCGTCAACGTGCAGAGCTATGGGTTCACCATCGGCTATGTCGACGCGCTGGCGCAGTTCTCGAAGCAGAACACCTCAATCCAGACGCAGCTCACGACAGGGCCGTTTCCGGCCAAGTTCTTGACCCTCGCCGCGGCGGGCACGCCGCCCGACGTGCTCTTCGTCCCGTCAGGCGGCAGTGTCCTCAGCTACGCCAGTCAGCAATTGCTCCTGCCCCTCGACCAGTATGTGCAAACCGCGAAGATTTCGTCCGCCGACTTCTACACCCCGGCCTGGAATGAGAACCTTTTCGGGGGAAAGGTCTACGCCATCACCAACGAGGTCGATCCCAACTTCGCCCTCGTCTATAACAAGGCGCTCTTCCAGCAACTGGGCATCGACAGGCCGCCGGCGACGACGCAGGAACTAGACGATGCCAACGCCAAGTTCTATCAGTCGCAGGGCGGCGTGATCAAACGCTTGGGCATCCTGCCGCCTTGGCTGACCTACGGCACGGGCAACTCGTTACTCACCTGGTTCGCCGTCTTTGGCGGCGGCTCGCTCGATCCAAGCGATCCCAAGAAACTGAACGTCCTGCAACCGGCCGACGTGACCACGATGACCTGGATGAAGCAGTACGCGGACCACTTTGGTGGCTACGACAGCATCACCAAGTTCATTCAGTCGTGGGGGCCGTCGTTGATTTACAAGGGCTACGTGAGCGCCTTCGTGAACGGCCAGATCGCCATGGGGCCGATGGTCTCGGCCAACTATAAGAGCTTGCTCGATGCGGCGAAGGGCGGCACCTACGATGGCCAGTTCGCCCTCGCCTTGATGCCGGCCGGACCCAACGTCAAGCCCGATCCCTCCTGGCTTGGTGGCTGGGGACTCGGCATCCCCAACGGCAGCAAGAAGCTTGATCAGGCATGGCAAGTCCTGGCCTGGATGAATACCTCACCGGAGGGTACGGATCTTTGGGCCAGCCTCAACAACTTCCTGCCCGGCTACAAGAAGTCCACTTTCTATAGTAAGAATGCCGGTAACCCATTGGTGACCGGCTATCAAGACGTGCTGGCCGGCGCTCATCTGGTGCCGCCGGCGCTGGGCAGTGCCCCAGGCGACCCGGCGGGCGTCTTGCTCAACGCGGTTGTCCAAGGCAAATCGGACGTGAACACGGCGCTCACGCAGTATCAGGAGGTCGTCAGCGCCGCCTATAGCAAGATCAACTACCAGGTGCCAGGTGCGTTCTAGCAGCCTGGTGCCCATGACGGTGATAGGGAAACAAGGAGCCTATCAAAGCCCGAGAATCTGTTGACAGATCGCAGCATACAGGGTACAGTGCGGCCGATATAGTGTCGCCCTTGCCGTGGCGATGGCGCACATCGCCCGTTATGTCGTCGTAGCCAGAGGATTGGAGTGTCAGGATGCTTTCTTCGCGATGGTCCCAGCGGTACGTGTCACGGCGCGCAGCACTGACGGCGAGTGTGCCATTCCTCGCGGCGGTCGGTCTCGCCGCCTGCGGCGCCTCGGCGACGGTGTCCACGTCGAGCCAGTCGTCGGCGGTACCAACGACAGCATCGGCAGCAACGGCAGCGCCGACGACGTCGGCGGCCACAACATCAGCCGCGACGACTTCGGCGGCAAGCGCGGTCACCACGACTGCCGCAACCACATCCACCACCAGCGCGGCGTCGGCGGCCGCCAGCACGGCGACAGCGACGACCGCCAGCGCGACGACGACCAGCACCACAACGGCGAGTACGACTGCCTCCGCCTCCGCCGCGGTCCCTACGCCGAACCCGAACTCCTTGCAGGTTTGGCAGCCGGGTTGGAGCGCCACGAGCGACATTGTCAAGGGGTACCAGCAGTCGCTCGACATGCTGACCGCCAAGAATTCAAAGATAGCGTCGCAGGTCGCCCTCGGCACGCCATTCCCGGATAAGTTTTTGACGGCATCCGCCGCCGGCACCCCTCCTGACCTCGTCTTCATCCCACCGGAAGGTGGCTGGCCGCAAAACTGGGCCAACAAGCAGATCGTCAAGAACCTCGACAGCTATTTTCAACGCGATAAGCTGTCCGTGAACGACTTCTTCGCCCCCGCCTGGCAAGGGAGCCTCTTCCAGGGGCATCAATACGTCATGCCCATTGAGGTCGATCCGAACTTCCCGCTGGTCTACAACAAGGCGTTGTTGCAAGAGGTCGGCATCGCCCAGCCGCCGTCCACGGTGACGGAGCTGGATGACGCCAATCAAAAGCTCTACAAGAAGACCGGCAATAATGTGAGTCGCCTCGGCATCTTCCCGCCATGGATGACCTACGGGTCGGGTAACGCCCTGCTCACCTATTTTGGCGTCTTCGGCGGAGGCTATTTCCCGCCCGGTGCTACTGATCAAACCAAGCTCGACATGACGCAGCCGGGCAATGTCTCGGCGTTGAGCTGGATGAAGAAGTATGCCGACCAGTTCGGTGGCTACGACGCCATCCTGGCGTTCTCCAAGGGCTGGGGCAAGGACGGCTACGTCGACGGCGTCGGGCATGCTTTTCTGGCGATGGGGCCCATGGTGTCGGCCAACTATACATCGGCGGTGAAGGCGGCCCAGGGAAGCCCGTACGCCACCTCCTTTGCCGCGGCGGTCATGCCGGTGGCAGATGGAGTGAAGCCCGATCCGGGCTGGCTGGGCGGTTGGGCCATGGGCATCCCTAGTGGTGCCAAACGATCGGACGACTCCTGGACGGCGCTCTCCTGGCTGGGCGGATCGGCGGAAGGCACGGACGCCTGGGCGGAGGTCAACGGCTTCCTACCCGGCTTCAAGCAGTCGCCCTACTTCGCGAAGAATGCCGCTGATCCGGTGGTAAGTGTGTACATCAAGGTATTGCAGAATTCCTACGTGGTGGCGCCATCACCGCTCGGCTGGCAAGATATTCCGGCGAAGGCCTACGACACGCTACTCCTCGATACCGTGCAGGGCAAGACCGATATCAACACTGCGCTGCAACAGTTCCAGCAGGTGGCGCAGGCCGCTCTGGACAAGGCCAAGAGTTCTTAGTCACGTGGGACGCTATCGGGCCGCCATTATCGGCTGCGGTCGGATAGCCCACGGGCACGCCCGTGGCTACCACGCCCAGCCGGATGTTGACCTCGTCGCCTGTGCCGATATTGCGCCGGAGGCGTTGCAACGCTTGGGCGATGAGTTTGATATTGCCGCGCGTTATCTCTCCCTTGACGAGATGCTGGATCAGGAGCGACCGGATGTCGTGTCGGTCTGCACGCACGAGCCGTTGCACGCGGCGGTGGTCTTGGCGGCGGCCAAACGCAAACCGCGAGGCATCCTGTGCGAGAAGCCAATCGCCCTCACCCTGCCCGATGCGGACGCCATGATCGCCACCTGTAACGATGCCGGGACGTTGCTGATCATTGGGCACCAACGCCGTTTCAGTCCGCAGTACGTCGCGGCCAAGCGCGTCCTCGATTCCGGTGCCATCGGTGAAGTCATGACCGTCGCCGCCCACGGCCACCCCGGCTCCAGTCTGCTGGTGGACGGCACGCACACGATCGACCTTGTGCGTTTTTTTCTCGACGATGCGCCGGTGGCCTGGGTCATAGGGCAGGTTGACGACAGTGAACGGCGTGTCGCCTGGAGCCATCCGGCGGAGACTGCGGCGCTCGGTTGGATCGGCTTCGCCAACGGCGTCCACTGCCTGCTCACCGCTGGCGGCGCCCGCCTGCACGGCCGCCTGGAAGGCCTTGGTGGCACCGTCAGCGGCCCCAACTACCATCACATCACCGTCTACGGCAGCGCGGGGCAAATCTTCATCGGCGGCGACAATGTTGACGCCGGCATGCCGATGGTCATGGTCCAGCGCGGCCCTGGGCGGGAGGACGTTCCTCTGCCCTGGCCTCTGGCCGGCGACGAGGCGCACCAGCCACCATTCTCCGAAGAAATTCGGGTGTTGCTGCGCTGCCTGGAGACCGGCGCGACGCACCCGCTGGCCGCGTCCAGCGCCCGGGCCACCCTGGAGGTGCTTCTGGCTATCTACGAATCGGCCCGCCGCCGGGCAGTCGTCACCTTGCCCCTTTCGATCAGCGACAATCCGCTCTTTGCGTTACGGGAAGTGCTGGAAGGTGTGACCGGCGTAGGGCCGGAATCGTCGGCGTCTCCCGCTGGCAGACGCGAAGAAGCAGTGAAGTCATAGAGGAAAATACATGCGTCTGGGAATTGTGCAGCACTCGCTCGGCACCGGTCACGATCCGCTGGCTGCCATTGCGCGCGCCGGTGAACTCGGAGTAGACAGCCTTGCCCTCGGCCTTGGACCCGCTCGCGACGATCCGGCCCTGCTCGGCCGGATCGGTGAGGCGGCCCAGAAAACCGGCCTCATGTTGGAGACGAGTTGGGGCGACAAGTTTATCGCCAACAGCGGCACGCAGACGGTCGATGGCTTCGTCTCCTTCATCCGGACTTGCTGCAAGCCGTTGGGCATTACCGTCATCGGTACCGCCTCCGGTTCCGACCGCTGGCAACGTGAGCCGCCCCTGGCGGAGCAACTGGATCGGATGGTGGCGGCGTTGACGCCCCTGGCGCAGGCGGCCGCGAGCGAAGGCATCGTGTTAGCCCTGGAGAATCATGCCGACTACCGCGGCCACGAAGTTGCCTCGATCATCCAGCGCGTGAACAGTCCGTGCTTGCGCGCCCGGCTTGATACGGGTAACGCCTATGCCGTGATCGAAGAACCGAAAGAGGCGGCCGAAGCGCTGGCGCCATACGCCGTGGCCACGCACCTGAAAGACCTCTATGTCCGCCCCAAGCAACAAGGGCTGTTGGCGCTGATCGGTTGCGCCATCGGCGAAGGGGATGTGGCGATCGTAGCCTGCGTCCGGCAACTGGCCAAGCACGCCCCGGACCCTACCAATCTGGTTCTCTGCCTGGAGATTGAGCCGCCGCGGGGCACGGATCTCTGGCCGATGGCCCAGCAGAGCGTCGCCTGGGTCCGCCAGCACCTGGCGACGTATCTGCAGTAGGAGCACCTATGAAAGTTGGCCATACCGGCATCACCTGGGGCATCCCGGGCGATGTGGAGCAGGCGTACCGCGACACGGCGGAACTTGGCTACCTGGGCTTCGAGACCTTTGCCCAGACGATCCTTACCTGGAATGACATGCCCGACGGATATCGGGCGCTCGTGGACCGCTACGGCATTCCAACCGGTGCCGCCTATTGTCATAAGACGTGGATCGATCCCCAGACCGTGACCGAAGAGCTGGCGGCGGCACGACGAGAGGCCGATGCGTTGCAAGCTGTTGGCGGCCAGACCCTCGTCCTCCAGGCAGGACGACGGTTGCCGGGCGGCTATTCCGCCGACCAGTTTCGAACCCTTGCCGCGGCCCTCAACGAGATCGGTCGTTATTGCCGTGACCGTGGCCTTGCTACTGGACTGCATCCCCACACCGGCACGGCGATTGAGACCCGCCCGGAGATTGACACGATCCTGGGTTTGCTAGATCCGGTCTACGTTGGCTTCGCGCCGGACACCGGGCAGATTGCCAAAGGCGGCAGCGACATCCTGGAGGTCATGCGTACTTACCGCCAGCGCATCACCCACGTCCATCTCAAAGACTGGAACGGCATGTATGAGCATGATCTCGAAGGCAAGGAGATCGATAAGAGCGGCTATGTCAACTACGAGCCAGTCGGCAACGGCATCTTACCCATGGCGGCGATCCTTGATCTACTCATCGAGGACGGTTTCGCCGGCTGGGTCAACGTCGAGCTCGACGGCACCCGGCGAGCCCCCCGCTCGCCGCGCGAAGCCGCCGCGATGAGCAGGCAGTATCTTGGGCGTGTTCTGGGTAATCATGTCGCCTGGCGTGGCTGATAGTCACAGGTGGCACTTCGCCACGGCTCGACCCCACCTTAGTACTATCCGTCCCAATATCGTGACCGCCGCCGACCTGCTCCTGGCAAGTTGGGCGGTGACTTTAGCCATGCCTGGGGCCTGCAGCGAGCAGTGGTCGAGAGGCGTTTTCTGGCCAGCCGCGGTCTGCCCTGGGATCTCATAGCCTGGGCGTTCCTGACGGGCGAGAACGTGAATGACGGCTGGCAATTCAAGATGGCCGACCATCTCTGCCAGGAAGTTGCCGAGGTCATCGCTAATGGTGGCGCCGTCTGTAGCTATGCCTTGCCGCTGCGCAGCGGCCATCTGGTGGGCTGGCAGTACGACCTTCTGGCCAAGGCCGCACAGTTCTGCCGGGCGCGGCAGGCGGTGGCCCAGGGCAGCAGTTCCGTGCCGCAGGCGGTGGTGCTGCACAGCCTGACGCACTACAACGCCCACGACGCCCGCAACGGGTCGCTCTACCCCCTTGGCCAGGCCACGCAGGCGGTGGAGGGGGCGTTGCATGCCGTGCTAGACGTCGGCTACCACGTGGACCTGCAGAACGAGGAGGGCCTCCTGGCCCGGCTCGCGGAGTACCCGCTTGTGGTGGTACCGGAGGAGGACCCCTCCCCGAGCACGTTACCAGCGCGGTGCGCGCCTACGTGGAGGCGGGGGGGGGCGACTCTTGCTCAGCGGTGTGCATGTGGCGTCTCACCCAATCCTGGCTGATCTGGCCGGTGTGGAGGCGGTCGGCGCGGCACGGGCGGGCTTCCATTACCTGCCGAGCGCGCTCGGGACGGCCACCGTCGCTGGTCCCTGGCAGCTGGTCCAGCTCAGCGGGGCGGCGCAGTGTCTGCCGCTGCTGGCCGAACCGGATCGGGAGAAGGGGACGGTAGGCAGCGCCGCCGTCAGCGGACGCGACCTTGGAAAGGGGTGCGTGGTCGCCATCCACGGTCCAATCTTCGCGGCCTACTACCGGACGCACTAACCGCACCTCCGCCAGGTATTCTGCGACCTCTGCCAGCGCGTCTGGCCGGAGCCGCTGAGCCGGATTGACGCTCCTCGGCACGTGGTCGAGACGCTGCGCCGCAAGTCGGGGCACCTGGTCGTCCACTTGCTGAACCGGAGCGCCGGCCCCGCCCCTTCACCGCGCAACGTCATGATCGAGCACGTCCCGCCGGTCGGACCGGTGACGGTCACGGTGCGCCTGGCGGAACGGCCTCACGCGGTGCGTCCGGTGCCGGAACAGGCGGACATGCCCATCACCTGGGACTGGCACGACGGCCTGCTGACGGCCACCTTGCCACAACTCGCAACGCACCCGGCCCTGGTGATCGACGGCGTCGCCAGCGGTCATGGCGCATGACGCGCTGGGGCATTGAGGCGCTGGCAGGCGCACCACACCCTTGGCTACGAACGCGCCAACTCTTCCAGGCGACGGTGCAACTGCGCCAGATCCTCAGCGTGTTCCCGTTCTATGCGCGCTCGTTCCGCGGCATGACGGGCCACCATCGTCTCGAGTTCCGCCTGTAACAACCGCTCGCGGTCAACCGCCCGCTGCGCTTCCGTTCGGGCGAGGCGTTCCCGCTCGACAGTCTGGCGTTCCCGTTCTTCCGCTTGACCCGCCCGCTCTTCCGCCAGACGCGCTTGCTCTTGCGCCTCCCGTCGTAACGCCACCTCCCGCCGCAACTGCGGTTCCACGTCGG
>JBPCLN010000134.1:0-4888 GCA_051003235.1 Chloroflexota bacterium
ATTGTAGCGGACGCGAGCTGGAACCCCGGCAGCGTTGAATCGGGCAAACCAGAATTGCTCAGCGTTGGCGGGGGCGATAGGTGAGGGCCTCCGCCACGTGGGGGGTGTCGATGTCGTCGCTCCCGGCAAGGTCAGCGATGGTGCGCGCCAGTTTGAGGACGCGATGGTAGGCGCGCGCGGAGTGGCTCAGCCGCGCGGCGGCGGTACGCAGCAGGCTCTGGGCTGCTGGACCGGGCCGGCAAAACCGGCGGATGTCCCCGGCGCCCATCTCGGCATTGCAAGTAAGGTTGCTGCCTTCGAAGCGCCTTCCGCCGCGTTGTCTGCCTGACGTCACCCGCGCTCGCACCGCCGCCGACGCCTCCGCCGGGCGCACGTCTGCCAGCTTGTCCAGATCGACGCGCGGCACTTCGACGTGCAGGTCGATCCGGTCAAGCAAGGGACCGGAGAGGCGAGCCTGGTAGCGGGCGATCATCGTCGTCGTGCAGGTACATTCGCGGGCCGGGTCGCCGGCGTGCCCGCAGGGGCAGGGGTTCATCGCGCCGACCAGCAGCACCCGCGCCGGGTAGGTGACGGCGCCCTGAGCGCGGCTGATCGTGACACTGCCATCCTCCAAAGGCTGGCGGAGCACATCTAGTCCCGCCGCGCCGAACTCCGGCAGTTCGTCCAGGAAGAGCACGCCGCGATGGGCCAGGCTGAGTTCGCCCGGTCGTGGGAAGCGTCCGCCGCCGACCAGGCCGGCGTGGCTGACGGTGTGATGAGGGGCGCGAAAGGGACGCTGCTGCATCAGGGGCAGTTCCGGCGGCAAGAGGCCCGCCACGCTGTAGATCGTCGTCACCTCCAACGCCTCCTGGGGCGACAGTGGCGGCAGGATGCCGGGCAGGCAGCGCGCCAGCAGCGTCTTGCCGGTGCCGGGCGGGCCGCTCATCAGCACGTTATGTCCGCCCGAGGCGGCAATCTCCAGCGCTCGTTTGACGTGCTCCTGTCCCTTCACCTCCTGGAAGTCGGGGCCGGCAACGGTATCCTGCAACGTCGCAAAGCGCTCTGGGTCGGGAAGATAGGGGGTGATCGCCTGCTCACCGCGCAGATGCCGAATCAAGGCGGCCAGGGAGCGCACCGGCACGACCTCCATACCCTCCACCAGCGAGGCTTCCAGGGCGTCCACCGCCGGCACGTAGACGACCTTCAGCCCGTGGCTGCGCGCCACCGCCACCATCGGCAGCATGCCGGCGGTGTGGCGCAGGGTGCCCTCCAGGGAGAGCTCACCCAGGAACACGGCCGGACCGGTCTCCGGCGGGACCTGCCCCGAAGCGGCCAGGATGCCGACGGCAATGGGGAGGTCGTAGCTGGCGCCTTCCTTGCGCACTTCGGCCGGAGCCAGGTTGACGGTGATGCGATGCAGGGGGAAGGTAGCGCCGCTATTGCGGATGGCGGCGCGCACTCGTTCCCGCGCCTCCTGCACGGCGGCGTCGGGCAGGCCCACCAGTTCCATCTTGAAGAGGCCCTGAGCGATGTCGACCTCGACTTCGACCAAGCTGCCGTCCAGCCCCAGCAACGCACAGTTCAACACACGCGCCAGCGCCAGGGCAGTCTCCTTCCGAGCAGGCCAAGTATCGCACCAGCGACAACATGAAGCAAGGGATGAAGTGCAGGATACTCGGCGTTGGGCGGCGAATGGCATCCGTATGCCACATATCGAGCTGGGCGACGAGATCGGGATAGTACGGCGCTGGACACATCTCGCGCCGGCGAACTATCCGGATGGAGCTTCGTTCTCTTTGACAGACGCGCAGCTCACGGTGCAAGAGAATTTGGCAGAGCTACGGGCAGTGTTGACGTCGTATCGTTACTCCTTATCGCCTTTTTTGCGGCAAGGCACCAGCGATCACACTGCGCATCGGCTCTTCCGAAGCGTACCGACCCTGAAAGCGCATGGTAGTCAGTCGCATCCCGATCGACCTTCACACACTTCGTCTGGGGTTATAGCGAGCAGTTGCTGGTACAGCGCCAGATACCTATCAAGCTGCCGGTGCAAGCGCGTGGCGGCGCGGGCAGCGGGCGGTTCGGAGAGACCGCGGCCGATAGTGCCGAGCGAGGTGGCAAAGCGTTCTCGTCCGGCGGGGGTCAGGCTGAGGATGACTCGGCGGCCTTGACGTTCGCGAATCAGCAGGCCGTGTCCCTCCAGGCGACGCACGACGTCAGCGACGGTGTTCTTATCCGTTGCCAGGTGGTCCTGCAGGGTGGTGGCCGTGACCGCTTCGCCCTGCGCTTCGCCATAAGCGACGCAGAGGAGAGTGTGCTGTTGCGGCTCCGTGAGCCCGGCCTCCTGGCTCGCCTGCTCCAGCGCCTGGACGAGTCGCCGGATAGTTGCCCTGACATCAACCAGCATCGCTAGGCCGGCGACATCAAGGCTGCGTTCCATCACCGTCTCCACCTTCACCACTGTGGCAGTACGATACCCGTACTATTCTACGGTACACTGAGGTGTTTCGTTGCGAGGAGGGGCTGCATGCGGCGCGGGATGGCGGGCGGGCGGCGGCGGCGGGCGTTCGGCCATCCAGTCGCCTTGCGTACCGGGCTGTGGGGCGGCGTCCAATCGCTCGGACAGACGGAGACGACCGGCCTTCTCGTGCTGGCGCTGCTCATTGGCCTCGGCTCCGGCCTTGGCGCTGTAGGCTTCCGCAAGCTGATCGACCTCTTCCACGCCGGCTTCTTTGGCGCCGGCCATCTCCTCGTCGGATCGCTGGGTATGCTCGCCGTGATCATCGTGCCGGCTTTCGGCGGCCTCTTTGTCGGTCCCATCGTCTACTTCTTCGCCCGAGAAGCCAAGGGACATGGCGTACCGGAAGTCATCGCCGCTATCGCCCTCAACGGTGGCCGCATCCGCCCGCGCGTCGTTATCGTCAAAGCGCTCGCTTCGGCAATCACCATCGGCAGCGGTGGTTCGGTCGGGCGTGAAGGGCCGATCGTCCAGATCGGCTCGGCGCTCGGCTCGACCCTGGGCCAAGTCTTCCACATGTCGGAGGCGCGCATCCGCCTCCTGCTCGCCTGCGGCGCGGCCGGCGGCATCGCCGCCACCTTCAATGCGCCGCTGGCCGGCGTCTTCTTTGCGTTGGAGGTGATCCTGGCCGAGTTCGAGACTCGCGCCTTCAGCATGATCGTCATCAGTTCGGTGCTGGCGGCGGTGACCGGGCGCGTCTTCTTCGGGAATCATCCTGCCTTCCAGGTGCCGAGCTACCAGTTCGTGAGCCCCTTCGAGTTGCTCCCCTATGCCGTCCTGGGCGTGCTGGCCGGCTTGCTGGCCGTCGTGTTCATCCGGGTGTTGTATGGAATGGAAGATCTCTGGGACCGCTGGACCGTCCCCGAGTACCTGAAGCCGATTCCGGGCGGCTTGGTCATGGGCATTGTCGGTCTGCTGGCCTATCATTTTCAGACGCCGTCGCCGGCCGGGGCCTCCGACTCATATCTATTCGGTGTTGGCTACAACGGCATCGAGCCCGCCCTTTTCGGCCGGCTCGCCTGGCAGGTGATGCTGTTCTTCCTGGTGCTCAAACTGGCGGCCGTATCCATCACCATCGCCAGCGGCGGCTCAGGCGGGGTCTTCTCCCCGGCGCTCTTTTTAGGGGCCATGCTGGGTGGCGCCTTTGGCAGCGGCGTCCACGTACTCTTCCCGACCTGGTCGGCATGGGCGCGTTGTTTGCAGGCGCCGCCCACGCCCCGATCACATCGGTGCTCATCCTCTTTGAAATGACGAATAACTACACCGTCATCCTGCCCTTGATGCTGGCGGTCGTGGTCTCAACACTGCTGGCGCAACGCCTCAGCCCGAACAGTATCTACCTACTCAAGCTGGTGCGACGCGGCGTCCAGGCCAGGCGCCCGCGCACGCAGGACATTCTGGAAACTATTCCAGTGGCCGAGATTATGACCACGCCGGTGGAGACCGTGCCGGCGATCATGCCGATCGAGGAGCTGGCCCAGGAGTTCGAGCGCTCCGGCCACCACGGCTTCCCCGTCGTCGATGGCGGCGGCAAGCTGGCCGGCATCGTCACCTTAAGCGACGTGGAACAGGCGATGACCAACGAGACTCCAGCGCTCACTGTCGCCGAAGTGATGACTCGCCAGGTCGTGACGACCTATCCGGAGGAGTCGGTGCATCAAGCGCTGGCCCGTTTCGGCGCGCGCGACGTCGGGAGGATCCCGGTGGTGGACCGCGCAGACCCGCAGCGGCTAGTCGGGCTGCTACGTCGCTCCGACATTGTCGGCGCCTACGGGCGGGCGGTCGCGGCGCACCGCACCACGCAGACACGGGTAGCCCACCTCCAAGCGCGCGATCCGGCCGGCGCTCACTTCATCGAGCGAGCGATCGGGCTGGCCGAACCGGCCCAACACCGGACGGTGCGCGATCTTGGTTTGCCGCCGAGTGCTGTGCTGGTCTCTATCGACCGGGAAGGACGGACGATCATTCCCCGCGGCGACATCCAGCTCCTGCCGGGCGATCATCTCTTGCTGTTGGTGACGACCGGTAGCGAAGCGGCAGTCGATGCCGTGCTGGCCGGCTTGTCCGCCGCCCAAACGGCGCCGCCGCCGGTGCTCACGCCGGAGGGACAGGTATAGGCCCGGCGGATGGGTCGCTGGGAAAATTGGACGCGGGAGACGCCCGCCGGAGAGGAGCACATGATGCAATCGCATGGGACAGCGCCGGCTATCGAGCTGACGCAGTTGGTCCAGCGGGCGGAGCGAGGCAACCGGCAGGCCGTGCGTCAGCTGCCAAGATTTGGCCCGAAAGCGACGGGGTTTGACTTTCGGATGAAGGCGAGCAGGGAGCAAAAGGGGGACGATTCCCGCCACACTGAGTGGTGTTGAAAAAACTTGGTGTGGAAAGGAGCTC
>JBPCLN010000135.1:0-7235 GCA_051003235.1 Chloroflexota bacterium
GGGCCTAGAGGGTGAGTGGAAACAGGAGGCGGCGCGTGACGCGGCCGGCCTGGGGCCGGGTGCCGGCCATGCGGACTAACATCCCTTCGACGAGCTCGTAGCGATAGCCATCATCGTCCGGCCAGTCATGCAGATCGTCCAGCGTCATATTCGGCGGCGCCTCGGGCACGATCTCAGCCCAGGGCGCGAAGGGCGCCGACCGTGTTGATGCGGTGTTCGCGCTTCCCCAGTCTACCACGCTTCAAGCCGCCTCCACCGTTCACGTGCTCCCGCAGCGGACTGAGCCGGCGGCGACATGATCCGTTTCCTCGTTCGACACGCTGGAGGCATCCCGCCACTTCCGCCTGCTATCGTGCCTGCCCGTCCGGTGACGACGCGCACGCACGGCGGCGTAACGCCGCGCCCAGCAACAGCAGAGCCGCCCCACCGCCAACCAGCCAGGGGTGCTCACTGATCCTAAAATGATCGGCGGGGATTGCTCCGCCCCCACCGGTCGAAGGCATGGCCGGCTCATCGGTCACCGGTACAAAAATCTGATTGAGCAGCGTCGTTTCCGACGTGGCTGGATCGAGGAAACCCAGCCGCTTGAACGCCTTGATCAGGTCGAGCGTGTTGTTGCTGGCGGCCTGGATTGAAGGGAAGAAGTCGATGTGGGTGATGGCGCGCTGGTTGTCCGCGAGCGCCAACGTCACTTGCTTGACGTCGACCTCAAGCTGGGCGCCCTCGCTGGGGTGGGCCCGCATCCAGGCGCTGCCCCGCATGAGCGCTCGGGTGATCGCCGCCGCCTTCTGGCAGTCCGCGTTCACCAGCTTGCCGGGCAGGATGACCGAACAGCAGTAGTCGTCCTGCTGGGGCGGCGTAGTCTGCATCACCAGGATACGTCCGATGCCCGAGGACTCGATGGCCGAAGCGTAGGGTTGGTGCACGGTGGCCGCGGCCACCTTTCCATCCTTGATGGCCTGACCAACCTGACCGGCCGGCAGCCCCGGCTGCCAGGTAATGTCCTTCGTCGCGTTGAGCCCCGCTGCACTGATCGGCATGCTGAACATGAAGCGCCACCGGTCGGCCGCCGCGACGGTCTGCCCGCGCAAGTCGACCAGGCTGTGGATCGGAGAGTCGGCGGCCACGACGATGGTCATGGAGCCGCGCTGGATGCCGGCCGTCGCCACCATGTCGCCGACGTTCATACCCTTGGGCAGCAAAGGAGGCGCCAGGGCCCAGGCGGGATCCTGCATAGCGTCGACGGTACCCTGCATCATCCCCGTGGCCAGGGCGGCAGGACTGGCGCCGGCGACGGTCTTGAGGTCGAGCCCCTCGTCGCGGAAGTAGTCCTGGGCCTGGGCGGCGAACAGCGAGCCCTCGCAGGTGAGGCCATCCTTGAGGTAGCCCACCGTCACGCTGCCGGCGGCCTGGACGACTGGAGGCAGCGACGCGCCGAGACTCGTGGCCGCTCCGATTGCCAGCGCGGCGACGCCCTGGCCGGCACCGCGCAAAATGGCCCGACGCGACTGCGGCGAGGAAACGGCTGGCAGGTCGCAAGACTGTTGCTGGTAAGGCATAGCGTTCCCTTTGACATCATGTGAAGCACTCATCCCGCGCGATGGCACGGGTTCGGCCTGGTCCCAGTCTGACCTGACGCTCGGTTGACGACCAGCAACTCCGCTGATACTGTTACTGATACAGGGCCTATGGTGGAACCAATTGTGAGCGGTCGTGAGCGGCCGAGCTGTCCGAATATCTGGCAGAGAGACTTGACGCCTCGTCGGCGAGGAGCGTGCCTGTGGGCCAGGAATCCCCGTTTGGTGTCTTGCTCAAGCAACACCGGCAAGCGGCCGGCCTGACGCAGGAGACACTGGCGGAGCACGCCGGGTACAGCACCGTCTACATCAGCATGCTGGAGCGTGGCCGGCGTCGGCCACACCCTGCTACCATCCAACAGTTGGCGACCGCACTTACTCTTGCCTCGCGTGATCGCGCTGCCCTCCTCGCGGCCGCCCATGGCGCCTGCGCCTGGTCTTTTCCTCTTCCTGCCGCACCGGACGGCGCGGTCCCTCCGTTGGTGGGGCGGAGCCAGGAGCTGGCGCTGCTCGCGCGCCATCTCGCCGGGGACGGGCCGCCGTTGTTGCTCCTGGCCGGGGAACCAGGCATCGGCAAGACGCGCCTGCTGCAGGAGGCTGCGGCACGTGGCCAAGGGGCTGGCCGGCGTGTGTTGAGTGGCGGCTGCCAACGCCGCGGCGGACAGACACCCTTCGCGCCCCTGGTCGACGCCTTGGAGCGGCATATCCAGGCACAGACACCCGCGCAACGCCGGGCCGAGCTGGAAGGCTGCGCCTGGCTCGTTCGGCTGCTGCCGGAGCTGACGGCCGCCGGGCTCCCGCCGTTGCCCCTGTGGTCCCTGACGCCAGAGCAGGAGCGACGCCTGACGTTCAAGGCGGTGGCACGGCTCCTCGCCAACGTCGCTGGTCCCTGCGGCACCCTGCTCGTGCTCGATGATCTGCAGTGGGCCGGCGCTGACGCGCTCGATCTCCTCGTCACCCTGATCCGATCAGCGGGAGAGACCGGACTGCGTATCGCTGGCGCGTACCGCGACACCGAAGTGCAACCGCCGGATGCTCTCACTGTAGCACTCGCCGATTTGGCACAGGCCGGACTGGTGACGCGACGCCGCCTACCTCCTCTCGCGGCCCAGGAAGCCGGGCGATTACTCGACGGCCTGCTCGACGGCCAGCTTGCGCGTGGGGCCCTGCTGGAGCACAGCGGGCTGCTCCGGGAGCAGGTCGTACGGAGCGCCGAAGGCGTTCCGTTCTACGTCGTGAGCTACGCACAGGCGCTGACTCTGGACGGTGGGATCGCCGGGCAGAAAACTGGCGTCCCATGGGACGTCGAGCAAGGGGTGCGACAGCGAGTCGCGGCGCTGCCCGAGGCGGCGCAGGTGGTGCTCGGCGTCGCGTCCGTGCTGGGGCGCGTGGCGCCGCGTTCGTTGCTGCTCGCTCTCACCGCGCTCCCCGAGGAGAAGGTATTTGCTGCGCTGAGGGAGGTATGTCGTGCTTGCCTGCTGGAAGAGGACGGAGCGGTTGCCTACCGGTTCACCCACGATCTGATCCGTGAGGTGGTGGAAGCGGACATGGGGGCGGCACGGTGCGCGGGCCTCCACCGGCGCGTGGCGGAGGCGCTGGAGCGCGACACCGGCGAGGCGCTCGCTGACGTCCCGGTCGAGCGGTTGGCCTATCACTACGAGCGGAGCGGCGACCACGACCGTGCGCTCGCGTATCTCATTCAGGCGGCGGAGCGTGCCCGTCGCGCCGTGGCGTATCGCGACGAGGCGGCGCTGCTCGCGCGAGCGATGATCGTCGCCGAGGCTCTTGGGCGCCGAGAGCTCTGTGTTGAGCTGCAGACGCAACGCGGGAGAGCGTTGGACGGCGCCGGGATGTGGGGGGGAAGCGAGAGCCGCGCTGGAAGCCGCGTTGGACGGGCTGGCGGCAGAGCGCTCAGAGTCACGCGCCCACCTGCTGCTGGACCTTGCCAGAGTCTGCTTCTGGCTGCTCGACAATCCCAACATGCGTCGCCATGCGAGCGCCGCACTCGCGCTCGCCGAGGAGGCTGGTCGGGACGACCTGGCTGCAACCGCGCTCAATTGGCTCGCCCAAGCCCAAAAATGCGAAGGGCACATCCATTCCAGCCGGGGCCTCTACGAGCAGGCGCTCGCTCGGGCAGGGGGAGCGACTCTGCCGGTGTTCGATGGCGCTCCGCTGGTGTACTACTGGACCGGGCAGATCGACGAAGCGGTGGCGATCAGCCGTCAGATGCTCCAGACGACACACCGGCTGAACGACGCTGCCACCACGATGATTACGCTGCCGCACCTCGGTCTCGCCCTCGCGGGCTGTGGGCGCTACGCGGAAGCGATGAGCACGTTCGCGGAGGCGCGCCGCTTCGGCCGCGAAGTCGAGCTCCCCACGCTGGTCGCGCGTGCCATCGCCTTTTCCACCGGCCTCCACCTGGACGTGTTCGACTTCGCCGGGGCCGAGGCGCGAGCGACGGAAGCCTACGATCTCGCCCGCTCCGCCAACTGGCCCCCGTCGGCCGTGAGCGCGGGGATTGATCTGTTGTTCGTCTTCGCCCGCTGCCGGGAAGCAGGCCGCTACGACGGATTCGTCGACCAGGTCGCGGAGCTGGCGGCGGCGACGGCGGACTGGCACGGCTGGCTCTGGCGCCACCGCCTTGCCGAGGCGCGGGCGGAGATGGCCCTCGTCTGCGCCGCCTGGGACGAGGCACGGCGCTGGGCGAGTGCCGTCATTGAGCAGAGCCGGGCAAGCGGACGGGTGAAGTATCAAGTGCTCGGATTGGTGACACGGGCGCAGGCGCTCAGTGGGCTGGGCCGAACCAAGGAGGCCCTCGCCGACCTGCAGAGCGCCGTTGCGCTGGCACGACCGGTCGGCGACCCCAGCCTGCTCCTGCGCGCTGCCAGCCCGCTGCTCGCGCTCGAGGGCGACGATACACTGGCGACGTTCGCCCGGGCGGAGGCAGATCGGATTGCCGACGCCTTGCCCGATGTGGACATGCGCCGCCATTTCGAGGCAGCCGAAACGGTGCGCCGCCTGAGGTAGCCTGCGCTGAATGATCTTTTCCATAAATTTGTGACATCAATTCCTCACAGCGTCGCGTCATCAGCAAGGCACGCCGATCTGTTCGCCCGCCCGGACGGCGAGATCAAGGCGATTTGCCGGCGGAGAGAGCGGGCAGGTCCAATAGGCGTCAAAAGCGCAGGAGGGTTGGTAGGCAAAGTTGAAGTCGAGCAGGAGCGTCTTGCGCCGGAGGTCGCCACCCAGGTCGGCGCTTTTGGCAGCGTCAAGCAAGTACCGCCCGCCACCGTAGGTTTCCGCGCCGTTCGTTGCATCGCGGAAGGGCAAGAAGAGACCACCGGCATAGCCTGGGAGCCAGTAGAGCGCGAGGCGTCGCTCCCCACCGGGAAAGGGAATATCGAGCCAGCCGATCTGCCGCACGTCCATGGCGCCTCCGGTACTCACCGTGACGGAGACAGAGGGAGTTTCAGTAGGGTTGTCGCCGGCCGTAGCGCCCGTCCTTCCCGCCCCATCAGGCACGTCGTGCGGCGCCACTGCGACAACCCGCGCCTCGAAACGCCAGGCCGGCGCGTACGGGAAGTGCCGAGCACGGAAGCTCGCTCTTGCCCCCAGCGGTATGGGCGACACCGGGTGCTCGCGATACAATCGCTCCCTGGTATTGCACCAGTACGAATGAGCGGCGACCGGATCGATGGGCAGCAGCCGCCGCACTTCGGCATAGAGATCCGCGACCTGGCGTCGCCAGTCCGCCAAATCCAGCGGCGTCATCGTGGGCAATCCACGGCGGCCTGTCCCTCCTGCCATCGGCACACCTCGAACGTCCCGCCTGTTCCGAGATGCACCACATAGAGTACAGTGAACCCCTCGGCAAGGCCGGGTGGGACGAGCTTCTTGCGCGTGGCGTAGATGGCGATATCCGGTACCCGTGCCTGGCCGATTCGGGCGCGGTTGCGCACCAGCGCCTCGCTCGCTGTAGTGGGAAAGTAATAGCCGACGCTGCGGGCGCCGCACGATTCGCCGAGGCGGATGAGGGCGGCGCGCTCGGCGATGGTCGGGTTCGTGTTGTCGACAACGACGGAGCGACCGGCTTGCAGCGCCTCTGCGACCAGTTGGGCCTGACGCCGGCCCGGTTGCCGGTTGTTGCGGAGGAGATCCTTACTCACGTAGTCGTGGGTCGCGGCGAGGTGCTGCTGGGCGAACGTGCTCTTACCGGAAGCTTGGAGGCCGACTAGAATGACCAGGTCTATCGCCCTGTCTACGGCTGCGCCCCGCGTTCATCGAGGCGTTGCCGCAGCCGTTCCAGCTCCGCCTGCAGACGGGCGACCTCCCCATCCCGACGCGCCAGTTCGTCCTCGATCTCGCCCTCGCGCAGCATTTGGCGTCCCTCCGGCGTATAAACGGCGGCCAACATCCCTTCCAGGCCGATCGCCAGTGCCAGTTCCTCGCTGTGCCAGCGTCCCTGCTCAGTCGGTAGCCAGGGGCGGTACACTCCCTCCACCAAGCGCCAGCCGCGCCCCTGCTCCGGCAGGTAACTTCCAGTTGGATCCAACGTCAGGTACTCGCGCACGCCGGCGTGGGCGTAGCTGTAGCCCTTCCCATCCTCCATGTCCAGGTCGCTGGCGTAGGTTATATCGCTGAGGACCTCGATGATCAGGGCAGGTGGCCCATCCACTGCCAACGCCAGCGAGCCTCGGGTCTGGTCGATCGGGTGCCGATAGACGAAGACGTCGGGAAATGCCGTCAAACGTGGGCCATCGCGGCGCGGGAAGCCCATGACCATGATCTGGCTGAGCGCCTGCCAGGGCGCCTCCTGATGGTCCGCTGTCAGACTGCTTGCCACTCGTGTGTGGGCAACCTCGTTGATGCCCACCCGGAGGTTCGTAATGGTCATCTGGTGCAGGTCGGTGCCCACCACGGTCTCCTCGGTGTCATCCGGCGGCCACGCCGGGGCGGGGAGCAGCGCGCGCAGGAGCGCCTCGGTTGTGCCGACCATCTCGCACCTCCCACCCTTCACCGATCACGTCATTATCCATCATTCCCTGGTCACAGCAACATTGAAGACCTTTGGCCCGCGGCGATCTCCACTGAACTGCCCGCGCCGGCAGGCTTTGCCGACGGCAGCGGCCTCGTCGAGAAACTGCTCAACCCGCCGGTGCTGCGCCGCATCTACCGCAAGGAGTTGCGCCAACTCACTGTCTATATCCGGAGCAAGAGCGCCGGCGCCGCCACCGAACCTCGCTAGAGCGCCGAACCGGCGGGGCTCAAGGCGGTGGATTGGCCGCAGACCGGCACGGAATCCGGTCGGAGCGCGATCACGGTGTCGACCACCAGCCCGCCGCTTCTGGATCTCTCGGGGTGATCGCGGCACGGGCAATGCGGGGTAGCCCCGGACTCAACGACAGCGACAAGGGACAGGGAAATCGCCATATGACCTCCATCGACACGATTGGAGAACACAGGCCGGGTGAGCGCAGCGGGCGGGCGGGCGGTGATCGGCCCGGCCAACCGCCGCCCGAAGATGGGCGCTACAAGTGGAAGGTGCTGGTGACAGTCGTCTTCGGCGCCTTCGCGAGCATACTGGACAGCACCATCGTAAACACGGCGCTCCCGCGGATCCAGATAGATTTCAAATCGGACCTCCATCTCGCGTCG
>JBPCLN010000136.1:0-12658 GCA_051003235.1 Chloroflexota bacterium
CTGACTATCCGCAGTGGCTGAACCTCCTCAAGCGAGTAATCCGCCAGCACAGCCCGGAAGCCGACATCATTTTCTGGACCTATAACTGGGGCTACGCCCCGGAAGAGGACCGGCTGGCGCTGATCCGTAACCTGCCCACCGACATCACCTTACAGGTGACCTTTGAGATGTTTGAGCAGCGCCAGCACGAGGGCATCACCAACGTGTGCGTCGATTACACCGCTTCCTTTGTGGGACCGGGGCGGTACTTCAGCAGCGAAGCACAGGTGGCGCACGAACGCCGCTTGAAGCTCTATACGATGTGCAACACCGGCGGCCTGACCTGGGATTTCGGAGTCATCCCTTACGAACCGATCCCCTACCAGTGGGCCCGCCGCCACGCCGCCCTGCGCCGGGCTCGTGACGATTGGGGACTCAGCGGCCTCATGGAGTCGCACCATTACGGTTGGTGGCCGTCCTTCGTGAGCGACCTCACCAAGTGGGCCTACTGGACGCCCAGCCCGTCGCCGGAGGAGACGCTGGTCGCCATCGCCCGGCGGGACTTTGGCGCCGCCGGTGCGCCCCACGCCCTCGACGCCTGGCAGCACTGGAGCGACGCCATCCAGGACTACATTCCCACCAATGAGGATCAGTATGGCCCCTTCCGGGTCGGCCCTTCCTACCCGCTGGTGTTCCGGAGTGGGGCAAACTTGCCGGCCGCCGACTACGCTATGTTCGGCAACCGCATCGTCAATACCTCCTATCAGCCGCACGACAGCGGTCGCCAATCCTTAGGTGTGGCGCGATTCCCTGTGGAGATCCGCAGCCTGCAGCGGATGGCCGAACGCTGGCAGCAGGGCCTGGACTGCCTGGAGCAGGCAATCTCCCAGGCGCCGGAACGCCAGCGACCCGCTGGTGAAATCATGCTTGGCCTGGGCCGCTTCATGCTCCATGCTATTCGCACAACGATCCACTGCAAGGAGTGGTGGCTGCTCAAGCAGCGCCTGTTCAGCGAGGCCGACTCGACCAGAGCCGCCGCCTTCCTCGACGAACTGACGGTGCTGGCCGAGGCGGAGATCGCCAACACCGAGGCGACGATTCCGTTGGTCGAAGCCGACTCCCGGCTCGGTTGGGAGCCGAGTATGGAGTACATGACCGACGCCGCACACCTGCGCTGGAAGATCGCCCAGGTGCGTCGGGTGCTGGACAGTGAGTTCCCGACCTACCGCCAGTCGCTGGACTTGACACGGCCGTCCGCGACGGCGCCCTGACATTGGCTTCGGTATTTTCCTTTCCTGCCGCTATGGGCGCTCATAGAGCACCCAGCGGTCCACGGCATCGGCGCGGACAGGGCGGCCGCTACGAATCGACTCCCGGGCGCACTCCAACGCCACCATCGTTGGCCAGACAGAGCGGGCGCTGATAACGCACGCCGGCGCTGGGTCGCCGGCCCGCGCCGCCTGCACCGCTGCGCCGAAGGCCTCCCATTCCTCCCGGAAGCCCCCCTCCGGCTGCTCCGGCAAGGGTCGCTGCTCCCCATTCACGGTGAGCGCGGGACCGCTCATGGCGAGCGAGCCGGCCGTGCCGGTGGTCCACTGGTCCCAGATCGCCTGCGACGTTCCCCGGCTCAAGCTGATGGTAGCGAAGCTGCCGCCGGCCAGGGTGATGAGCAGAGATAGTTCGGTCGGCCCGCGCTGGTCATCCGCATCCAGTGCGCCCGCCCGTGCATAGACCTCTGCTGGCCGGTCGTCCAGGATCCAGAGGGCCGTGTCTACCTCGTGCGAACCATTGCCGTACAGCAGCCCGCCGGAGGCGGCGGCGTCGCGCGACCATTCCAGCTGGCCGGTCGTCTGATCTCGGCGGCTGTAGCGGCGGCGGACGGTCTGCACCGGACGGCCGATTTCGCCAAGGGCAATGGTTGCTCTGGCCTGGCGGACGGCGTGCCGGCAGCGCAACACCTGCCCAACGGTGAGCACCCGTCCGGCGGCCTCGGCGATCGTGATCATACGAGCGCAGTCCGTCAATTGCAGGGCCATCGGCTTTTCGACGAAAACGTGCTTGCCATGTTGGATGGCCTGCTCCACCATTGCCGTGTGGAGATGATGCGGCAGGCAGACGGCAACGGCATCAATCGCCGGGTCCTCTAGGACGTCGTCTAAGCGGGTCGTCCAGGCAACCTGGCCGGCGGCAACGGTGGTCGCCTCGGCGCGTTGGGCGTCCAGGTCGACGACGGCGGCCAGGCGAACTCGCTCGGCAGTACGAAACGCCGGCAGGTGGCTGCGCGACACCAACCCACACCCGATCAAGGCCACCGTCACCGCCTCGGGCTGTTCACGCCGCACAGACTGCTCCTTTCAATATCGCAATTCCAATGGCTGTGCTGAGAGCAGGGCCGGGCCGCCGACCGCAGTCGGCGGCCCCAAAGACCGCACTGCCGTGCCTGGGACAGGTGAGAACGATTGGTGAAGATTCCGCAAGACCGCAGTCGCGACCCGGCTCACTTTTCCAACGCCGCCCGGTAGGCGGGGAGCTCGCTCTCCAGCACCCGCCGCACTTGGGCAATCTTCCAGCGGAGGTGGTCGGCGTCGCAAACGTAATCGATCGTCGGTTCCCAGCCCAGGCGGGAATCGGCTTCCACCAGCGGGATCGTGGCCTCGGCGTTGGCGATCTCCGTCTCACCCACCGCCACCAACTGATCCAGCAACGCACTCGCTCGTGGCGAGTCTTGCTCGGCCAATTGCGACTCCTTGAGCTTCCACCATTGCTTGACGTGGATGGTGGTGCGGATGGAGTACAGGAAGAAGCGCGCTAGGCCGAGTTGCCGGACCGCCTCCGCCCGGCGGCGGTCATCGATCTGGTCGGCCGCCGCCGCCATGCTGTCGACGCCTCGCTGCCAGCGCTCCGCCATCCGCTGCAGGCTGCGGATCTCAAAATCGATCCGCGTCGTCCCCGGTAAGGCGCCGGAGCGGCCCCCCCGTCCGGGCGTATAGTTCACTTTGATGATGCGGTGGCCGTGCATGGCGTGAGTGGCGATCGGCAGGTTCGGGATGTTCTTGATTCCCAGCGGATACGACGGACCGGTGCGGAACGGACCGTACTGGTCGTAACCGGTGGGAACGTAGTCCTGGATCGCCTCGCTCCAGTCCCGCCAGGCCGCGAGAGCCAGCGGTGCCGCCGCGCCGCAGTCGCGCTGGGCCAGGGCCGTACAAATCTCCTCACCCGGCGGGCTGGGCGTCCAATAGGCCCATTTGGCCTGGTCGCTGACGACCGAGGGCCACCAGCCATAGTGATGATTTTCCATCAGTCCGGAGAGGCCCCAGTCGCGCCGGGCCTGCTGCAAAGCGGTGTGTCGCTGCGCCCACTGGTAGGGGATCGGCTCGTAGGGCACGACGCCGAGATCCCAGGTGAGACCACCGGTATTGGCCATGGCATAGAGGCGCAGACCGCGTTCGTGGGCCGCCGATGCTTCGCTGCAGAAGTAGCGGCCGGGACCGACAAACGATGCAGTATAGTCGGGGCAGATGTTCGTCACCCCCTCGCGGACGATCGGCTCGAACATCTCGAAGGTGACCAGGAGCGACACGTCGGTGGGGAGCGAGCGGATCAGGGCCAGGCGATCCGCCTCCGGGGCGTAGCCCCAGTTGTAGGTCCAGAAGACGATATCCGCGTCCGCGTTCTGGCGGCGAATGACCGTTTTGAGGAGTTCCAGCCGCTCCGGGTAGTCGACGCGCGGCCACCAGCCTGGGATGGGCTTGGTGGGCGGCCGCCCGTCCGCGGTCGGCGTCCCGCGCAGCACGCCGGTGGTGTGGGGATCCTTGCTGGGAAACTCCACCGATTCTCCGACCAGCACGATGCCCTTCGCCCGCGGGCAGGCGCGAAAGATGGCGCCGTAGGTGCCGTCGTAGTACTGTTCCGCTCCCGGCGCGCCCGGGTGCGGCGGCTGCATGTTCCGGAAGTAGGCGTAGAAGTAGACATCCAAGCCGTACTGTGCCGCGCGATCGACGAGGTTGTTGAAATCTTGATAGCGGCCGCCCGGCGATTGGGGCGTATGCTCCTCATGGTGCGTGTGTTCGTCCGGTGTGCGGTCCACGCCGGTGACGAAGACGAGGATGGCGTCCATTCCGGCGTGGGTGATAGCGTTGAGCTGCGTGTTCGGGAACTCGTCAAGGCCCCAGCCGGAGTGGGTCATCCGCGGCGAGAAGAGCGGCGTGCGTATGACGTCCTGGTGGCGCAGGAACGGTCCGGCCCGCAGGTTCATTAGATCTTCCAGGAAGTAACTGCCTTGGCCCACGCCGCGGTCGTCGAAGCCGCAGACGATGACGCGCTCCGCGTTCGGCGTGACTACCAGCCGGTAGCTGCGGAGCCCGGCCAGATCCGCACCCAGGTCGGGCAACTGCTCCCTGGTCCCGAGCACGATGGTCCGGCCGGCGTCGCGCGATGTCGCCGCCACGTCCGCGACGCGACGAAGGAGAAGCGACTCGCCCATACTCGTCAGGAAGTAGTCCTGCAAGTCCTTGGCGATGGCGAGGACGAGTGGCGGCGCGTCGATGCCAACGACGATGCGCCAGTCCTCACCAATGGCAACCTCGTCGAATGCCGGCTGCGCCGTCGGGTCGCGGCGGTTCGCCTGATGCACGACATCCAGGCGACGTCTGAATTCGTAGGCGCGTTCCATCACCAGGTCACTCCTCATGCATCATGAATCGTCACGGCAGGCTCCTCAGCGTGGCTGTGGCGGCGGCGACCACGCCGGAGACGGCGGCCAGGCCCAGCGCCATCTGCCGGAAACGCTGGGAGGAGAAGATAGGGAAGACGGCAACGCCGAGCACCCCGCCGATTGCCAGCGCCGGCAAAAACGAGAGGACATGACCGCCAAGGTCGGGCGGCAATTGCCGAAAGAGTGCCAGTTGGATCAGGGTGATGCTGGCGAGCAGCCAGTTCACGGCAGCCGCCGTGCCGCGAAAGGTGGCCTTGGACGCCCGGCTCGACGTGAGATAGAGCACCACAGGCGGACCGGCCAGGCCGACGCTGCCCGACAGCATGCCGCAGACGAAGCCGGTGACGTAGACCGTCAGCGGACGCTGGACCGGTAGGGTCAGCCTGGCCAGACCGGCCAGTGCGAGCGCCGCGCAGACCACGCCGAGGACGATCCGCAGCGTCGCGGGATCCATGACATGGAGGAGCAAGACGCCCACGGGGATCCCCAGGGCGCCGGTGACGGTGATGCGCGCCGTCAAAGGACGATCGACAGCATTCCATACCGAAGGCCGCGCCAGCAGCACCGTGACGAGAACCCAGCCCAGCGCCACAGTCAGCGGCACAACCTTGTGCGGCGGTAGCATCAGGGCCAGCAGGGGCGCACTCAGCACCACGAAGCCGTAGCCGGTCGCCATGGCCGCGAGGGCGGCCACAGCGACGATCAACTGAAGCAGGATCACCGCACCGGCACCGTTCTGTCTCCAGTCCTGGCATGGTTGCTGCCGGCAGCCTAACCTCATGACATTTTTGCGTCAAGGCCCGCTGTTGCAACAACAGGACATTGGCGTCTTGCGCGTGACGAAGCGCCGCCTACAAGGTCGTGCCCGTATAGCCTTGCTGGGTGACGTTCCCCTGGATCAATCGCGCCGCCTCTGCCAGGGCGGTCTTCGCGTCGGTCTTGCCGGAGAGGACGCTTGTCCCCATATCGGTGAACGTCTTTATGAAGAACGCCTGGTCCGGCACCCGAATCTGGGCCTGGCCGTACTTCGCGAACACCTGCACCATCTGCTGCAGGTGGGGCTCCTGCATAAAGCCCTGGTTGGCGACGGACTTGCGCGGCGGCTGGTAGTAGAGGGTCTCATCATAGGCGAGCAACGGTTGGGGGGACACGAGATATTGCAGGACGGCCCAGGCGACATCTAGAGCTTTGGATTGCGTACCCAGGGCAACCCAGTCGCTAAAGTTGAGGCAGGTCGGCGTGATCGTGTCTCCCACGGGCATGCGGTACTTCCCGTTCGCCGATGGAACGGTGGGGTCGGCGACGACAATTCCAGCAAGGTCGTTGGACGGATACTGGCTCACGTCGTGGATGGCGGCCGTGTTACCCCAGCGATTCACTACAATGCCACTGGCATACTGAGCGGCCTCCGCCCCGCCCGGTGGCGTCGCGCCCGCCGGGCGGATGGCGGTGTTGAGGTCCAGCATGTACTGCAACACTGCCATTCCTTCATCGCCCCCGAACTCGACCTTGCCGTCGCGGACCAGCGTTTTTCCGGTCGACAGGAGCGCCTGGATGAAGGAGAGCCAGGGGTCCGGCGGGTTGAAGCCCACGCGGACAATCTGCTGGCCGGTAACGGTGGTGGTCCGGCGTGCGGCGTCGACCACCTCATCCCAGGTCGTTGGGATCGCCGTAATGCCGACCTGGGCGAGCACGTCCTTGCGCCACATGTAGGTGCGGGCGGCAACCATCACGGGCAGGCCCCACTGCTTGCCGTTCCATTGGGAGGAGACGAGGCTAGCAGGAAAGAAATCGTCCAACTGGCCCCACTGGTTAATGCGACTGCCCAGGTCCACTGCTAGGCCACCGGCAACGGCGGGAACAAAGGCGGAGCCATTCGTATAGAGGTCTGGGCCGGTGCCGCCGGCAAAGAGGGTGCGGAGCTTGGTGAGGTCGATTCCCGGACCGAAGTCGATGGTCACTCCCGGGTGGCTCGCGCTGAACTCCGGCAAGAGCTTGGTCTGGAAGAGGGTGATGCCGGCCGGGTTGGCTTCGATCAACATCTGGAGGTGGGTTGCGCCCGCCGGGGCAATCGCCTTTGGCGCCACGCTTGACGTGGCCGTTGTCGCCACCGTCGCCGTGGCGCTCGTGGCGAGTGCCGTGGTGGCGCTCGCCGCCACTACTGCTGGGGCGGCCGTGGTAATCGACGCGCTGGACGAAGGTGACGAGACGATCGTCCTTGTCGTCACCGCTGTCTGGGTACCGCCGCACGCTGCCAGCAGCGTCGCCTGGGCCAGACCCACGGTGGTTGCCACGCTCCGCTTGAGGACCAAGCGCCGCGTCACTGCATCTCTTGACACCTCGGCAGTCCTTCCTCAGTTAATGCCGGCACGCCCGGCCACCGGCGCACCGTTATCCGCCTGGCCGGGCGCCGAACATCACGATCTTTATTCGTCCGCAAGCCCCGCTATCAGCGCATCGTCCCTTGATTGTGGGACCGCTTCTTGATATATTACCGCCCAAGTATTGAGACGCTCATAGGCGCATCATACGGTCATCCTATGTCGGCGCTCCTCAGTGCCGCAACCGGAAGGAATGGAGGCGCCGAGCATGACAGTATGGTCATCCCGCACGTCAACGAGAGGCCAACAGCGATGAATGTCGTCGTCATCTGCCTGGACACCTTTCGCGCCGATCTCATCCACCATCTCGGCGCCACGGCGATGCAGACGCCGAACCTGGATGCACTGGCCCGGGAAGGCGTCTGGTTCGACCACGCCTTTGCCGAAGCCTTGCCGACCATTCCCGCCCGGCGCTCCCTTTTCACCGGCATGCGCGGCTTCCCCTGGCGCTGGGATATCGATACTACCGGATCAGCGCCGGGAGCGCCGGCGACCGCCGGCTGGCACGCCATCCCGCCGCACCAACTCACCCTGGCGGAGCGGCTCTGCCGCGCCGGCCACGCCACCGGCCTCATGGCCGACATCTACCACATGTTCAAGCCCACGATGAACTTCACCCGCGGCTTCATGTCCTGGCGCTTCGCTCGCGGCCAGGAGGCCGACCCCTACCGTCTCGGCAGCCTGGCCGAACTCCACCTGGAACGCTACACGCGGAAGCCCGGCCCGCCCAGTCTCGTCCTCCGCCAGTTTCTTTGGAACATCAAGGACCGCCAGCGCGAGGAAGACTTCACGGTGGCGCAGTGCGTCCAAAACGCCATCCAATTCGTAGACGACACAAGCGAGCTGCGGCCCTTCTTTCTCTGGCTCGATACCTTCGAATCCCACGAGCCCTGGTACCCCCCCCTCTCCTACGCCGACGCCTACCTGTCGGAACCCTGGAGCGGACTGGAACCGATTATTCCCCAGGGCGAGGACCTGACTCCGGCTGAGCAAGACCGCGTCCGCGCCCTGTACTACGGTTCCTGCACCTTCGTGGACAAATGGATCGGCGTGTTGCTGAATCATCTGGCCGATCGCCGACTCCTCGATGAGACGATCGTCGTTGTGCTCTCCGACCATGGCGCCCAGATGAACGAGCACGGCGAGTTCGGCAAGAGCCAGCACTTTATGAACGCCTACAACACGCAAGTGAACTGGTTGGTGCGCCATCCGGCTGGACCGCGCAACCAGACGGTGACCGGCCTGGTGCAGCACATTGATATCGCACCGACAGTGCTCGGCTGGTTGGATATCCGGCATGAGCGGCTCGACGGGGAGAACGCCTGGGACCTGGTGACCGGCAAGCGGCAGGCGCTGCGCGACCACGTGGTCACCGCCTGGCAAGGGCAGGTCAGCGTACGTGACCACACCTGGAACGCGGTAGTGGACGTGCAGCAGTCCGAGCCGCGCTGGAAGCTCTACCGCATAGATACCGATCGGAATAACTACGATGACGTTGCCGGCGCTAACCCGGCGGTGGTGGCGCTGCAGCGGGAGCGGCTGGAGGCCTTCCTCGGCGCCCCCCTTCCGGCGCGGCTGCCCGGCCAGCATCCGGCTCCGCACTATCCGCTGGATACCTACCTTCGGGCACGCCGGTAGGGCAGGCCTTCGTTGGCGAGCTCGCTGATCGCTTCGATGATGTCCCGGCGCACCGCGTCAATGACCAATCCGTCCGCCCGGAACGCGAATTGCCTCACGGAAAATGTAACCCGAGCCAGGTCATGTAGGGTAGGCTGCTGGCGAGTTGCCCATTGCCGGGTACTTTTCCGTCGGCCCCCCTCCGAACGCATCGTGCATCTTTCAATGCAGTACGCTCTCCAGTGTCTCACACCACGCGTTGCTGCCTGGTCGGACGCCCGGCGTGGATGTCCTCATGGCAAGTGCGGCAGACGACCAGGGTCTTGCGGCGACGTGCCGCCATCTGCTCGACCCACGCGGGTCGAACGGCCCGCCCCTTGCGTCGGAGGTTTTGAGATGCCGGATGTGATGCACTTCGACCTGCTCCCGTGAGCCACACAGCTCGCAGGTGTCGGCCAGGAGTCGTTGCACCACTTCGGCCCGTTGACTGTTCCAGATGCATGGGGGATCGTCGTTGAGGGAGACTGCCGTGGTCTTGCGAGCGAGCGAGATGCCGCCCCAGTGGGCGACCAGCGGCGGTCGGCCATCTCCCCGTTGGGTGGTGACGCGCAGCCCCTGACGGGGGCCACGCTCCGTTTGGAGCGTGGCGCGGTAGCGGCGATAGACCGCCGGGACGCTGATGCGGAACTTCCGCGCCAACGTCTTGGTGAGCGCCCGCTGCATGACGCCTTTGAGCCGTCCGAGTCGATGGCGATTGAACGCCAGTTGGTAGTACTCCACGATGCCGCGATACTCCGCTTGGAACTGGGCGATCACACTGAAATCGGTGTGGACGATGCGCTCCGTGCGGCGGATCGGTTTACCGTGGTGGAGGTAGGGCCGGCATTTCGCGCGGACAACGTCCAGGGGCACTTGCAGTCCGATCGGTCCGTTGATACTCCGGTGACCGTGCTGATCATGCTTCTGGTCATTGTCCAACACCACGATCTCGTAACCGAGGAAGCGGGCGGCTTGTGTCCGCGCGTGGGTGATCAAGGTTTTGCCCTCGGACAGTTCCAGTTTGAGGCGATCGCCCAGGAACGTACCGATGCGTTGCTTGATTTCCTCGGCTTCATGCCGTGGTCCACAGAATCCGAGCAGCCAATCATCCGCGTAGCGAAGGTACCGCAGGCGCCGGTAGTCTGGATCATCCGGCTCACGCGCCGGGAGGTGCTGGAGTTGCTTGCGCAGCACCGTTGCCTCCTCGCGGTGGCCTTGCTGTTCCAGGCGGGTCATCTGCCGGTGCAGTCGCATGTACGGACGATACGGCGTGCGTCGTTTCCCACGGTTGTACGCAGGGACGATCTCGGTCTCGATGAACTTGTCCAGCCGATCCAAGTACAGATTGAAGAGTATGGGACTCACCACCCCGCCTTGCGGCACGCCACTGAGGGTGCGGTGGTAGCGCCACGCTTCCATGTACCCGGCTTGGAGGAGTCCCGTGATCAACCGCAAGAAGCGGTGGTCATGGATCTTCTCGGCCAGGAGCGACACCAGGAGCGCATGATCGACATGGTCGTATGCGGCATGGATATCGCCCTCGATGAACCAGGCGGTGCCGCGCCATCCGCGGTAGATCGTGTCGAGGGCGGTGTGACACCCCCGGCCCGGTCGAAAACCGTGGGACTGGTCGCTGAACTGCGGCTCGTAATACGCTTCCAGCAGGGAGCGAATCACCTCTTGCAGCAGTTTGTCCGACCAGGATGGCAGGCCCAATGGGCGCTTCTTCGCCGAGTGTTGTTTCTCGATGGAGACGCGCCGCACCGGTGTCCAGCGATACCGTTCGTACCGCAGCGCCTCGATGATCCCCTGGATTTTGGCCAGGGTCATCCCGTCGACCGTCTCTGCCGTCGTTCCAGGAGTGAGTGCTCCTTTGTTCCGGTAGAGGCGGCCGTAGGCGCGGAGATACAGGTCCGGGTTGAACAAGCATCGATAGAGTCGTTCGAGCGGCAGTCCCTTCTTGCCGCTGGCATGGATGACCTTCAGGAGGGTGTCGGCTCTCTGCATTGCGCATACCTCATCAATCCTGTTGATCCGAGACACCTGTGTCCCTTCGCCCTGTGCGCGGCTTTCCCGCGCTCCCTGGTGAGGCGTCGCTCCCACGACTACTATGGACACTCCGTCACCTTAGGGCTCGCGCCCCGTAGGCGATCCCGCGTTCCTCTTGCGCTAGACGTATCGAGCGTGATGTAGGCGGCCTTTCTGTCTCCTTGAGTGGGCTGGTTGCCCACCGCCCAGCAGCCGGAAGGTTGGGGCGACGAAAGTCGGAATCGCCTGATGCTGCTGGCTCCGCTGTAGGCGTTGTGTCGGAGGATGTGACAGTTGCATCGCTGGAGACTGGGCTTCAAGCAGTGTGGCTGTTCGCCTTGTCACGCGGGTCTTGCACGGCGACGCCTTGAACGCCTCCGCTGCGTCCCATGCTTTCCCACCATGCTACTTTCCCCTCGCGCTTTCGCGTCCAGGTAGGGTGGGTGACCCGGAGGTCTCTTCTCCCGTACCTCCCTTCCTTGCAGGAAGTATCTAGCGCCGAGTGACACGGCGCACCTCTTCCAAGGATTTGGCTACCGGGAAACCAGCGGCTTTGAGGCGCGCCGACTGGTTGGCGTGGTCCCGCGCGGTGATCTCGGCGTCGATGAGGGTCCGTAGGAATTCCTCCGGCGCCCAGCGTTGCGTTTTGGCCGTTTGGAGCAGTTCCGGGGCGAGCGCGCGCATGCGGGCAAGCTTGAGGCGCTTCAGGCCGACCTGGAGATCGGGGGCGAGTGGCGGCGCAGTGATTGCGGTCATCGCACTACCTCCGCCAGGCGGTAGGCGTCCAGGGAACGGGTCGGTACCGCCGGCAAGCCCAAGGTCGTCGGCAAGGATTCGCCCGCCGCGACCGTCGTCGCCACGCCCGCGCCTGCCATGAGGATGGAGCGCACATCGTCGGCGCGAAAGCGATGGAACTGCAGGGACCGCTCCAAGGCAGCCAAGAGAGCGGTGCGGCCCCAGGCCGCTGCCAACGCCACAATTTCCGTCAGCTCGCTATGCAGGCGGCTCGTCCCGGCCGCGGCCGCCGTGCGCAAGAACTGCTCGGCGACGGGACCCAGGGCGAGGAAGGCGACTTCCTGCGCCGCTCGCGGCCGGATGGGCCGCGTGGGAGCGGCGCGTGGTCCGCCGTAATGCGCATCAATCAGGGCGACTTCTCCCGGCGCAACGACGGGATGCCTGGCAACCTCCGTATTTGCTCGCACGACGATCACCATCCCGGCCTGGACGACCAGTTCCACGCTTTGGCCGACGAGTGCCGCCGGCACGGAATAGCGGGCGGAGCCGAAACGCACCGTGCTCAGCCGACGGGTACCCACTTGTGGGTGCTTGCGGAGCACACCAGACGGCGGGGACACGCGCAGCGTGGGCAAGGGCCGCAGGACGCTGCCTTCGGTGGCGAGCCGCGCGGTCGGCACGGCGGCGATCTCGCTGTGCAAGCGGGCGTTGACTTCGGCACACCATGCAGTCGCCGCCGCGTTGGCTTCCACCACGCTCGGCCAACCGCCTGCCGGCGGGGTGCCCTGTCTGTGATACTGGGGGTGTTGCGGGCTGAGGAGAGGACTTCGGGTGCCAGCGGTGCGACCGCTTCCAGAGGACGGTCCCTCCTCAGTCAGGCAGCGCCCGGATGGCTTTGAGAGAGACGTGCCGTGAGCACTGAAGACAGGGCAGCCAGCGTGGCGTGGCCGTCGCAACGGTGAGGCGTGTGCATGGGGCAGGCGCAGCGACCAGGGAGCGATACCGACGTGGCAGTATATGTAGGAGTGGATTGGGCAGGCGAGCATCATGATGTCTTCGTCACGAACGAGCGGTCGGAACAGCTTGGCGCTTTCCGGATTGCGCATAGTATCGAGGGTATCGACCTCCTGACGAAGCGGTTGCGTGCGCTTGGTGTTGCGCC
>JBPCLN010000137.1:0-3703 GCA_051003235.1 Chloroflexota bacterium
CAATGCTTCCTGCGGCCGTCGCCCCATCAACTATCCCTGTCTCCACGCGCACCACCGCGGCCGCTAGACCCACAGCCTACCCCATTCCCTAGCTATTTGTAGCGTGACCCACTAGTGCCGCACCGGCAGCGTCGAGCGCGCCGGCAGCGGGCAAGACCACGCTGGTCTTTGAGTGGCCGCAATATACCCAGGAGAAGACGGACTACGGCAACTACATCATCGACACCTACCAGAAGCTGCATCCGAATATCACCGTCGAGCCGATGTTCAATACCAACCCGACGCAAAAGCTGACGGTCACCATTGCCGGCGGCACTCCGCCCGATGTCGGCTGGTTCGGCGCTGGTTGGGCGGCATTGTTGCAGTCTTTTTTGCCCCTCGATAGCTTCGTCCAGCAGAATAAGATCGATCCGAACAACTACTTCACGAAGCTCTGGCAATCCGCCCACTGGCTCGACAAGCAGTACGTCATGCCGAACGGCTTCACCGTGACCTTGATGTACTACAACAAGGATCTCTTCAAGAACAGCGGCGTCACCGAGCCGACCGACAAGTCGACCTGGGACGACATCATCAGTGCGGCAACAAAGATCCTGAAGCCGGCGGACAACATCTACGGTGTTGCCCTCGACATGGGCAGCGACTACGCCGAGCTCCTGTATGGCGGCCCATTCTGGAGCGCCGACGGGAAGAAGGCGACCATTGACAACCCAGTCAGCACAGACCTGCTCCAACTCTATAAGGACCTCGATACAAAGTACAAGCTCGTGCCCCCGGCCGATCTGATCAAGGCGGACGGCGGCAATACGCAAGGCGTCTTCTTGAAGGGGCACCTCGCCTTCTTTGCCGGCGGCGCCTGGAACCTCGCGCCGTCCCGGAAGGCCAATTTCGACTGGGACATCACGCTGCTGCCGGTACGGAGCGTCTCCGGTCAGGATCACCAGGCGACGGGTATGTGGACCGAAGAGTTCTTCATTGAGAAGGATACCAAGCATCAGACGGAGGCCTGGCAGTTCTTGCAGTGGGTGACGGGCCCCGAACTGGTGACCTGGGCGGCCCAGAACGGCCACATTGTGCCGGGCCGGACGGACATCGCCAACTCCCCGAACTTCCTGAAGGCTTTCCCCAAGCCCGCCAACATCAGCGCCTTCTTCAAGGCGGCGGACGTGGCCGTCCCAGTCGACGTCCACCCGGCCGCGCCCAAGCTGGACAAGGCCCTCGGCGACGCGGTAGGGCTGTTCCTGGCCACTCCCCAGAAGGCCAGCGCCGGGGAGGCGCTCAAGCAAGCGAACGATCAAATGCAGGTGGTGCTGGATAGCTACAACAGCGGCAACAAGGTCTGACCGGGCCGGATCATCGCTGGTCCGTAGACTCTTTGAGGGAAGCCGGAGCGCCAAAAGGAGCGGCCATGGATCTGACGCGGAGCCTGGATCTGTGGGACCAGGGGCAACGACTTATTCCCGGCGGCTCCCAGACCAACTCCAAGCGACCGGCGAACTTCGCCTTCGGCGCCTACCCGATCTACGCCGCCCGCGCCCAGGGGTGTCACATCTGGGACGTGGATGGCAACGAGTACATCGACTACGTCCTGGGCCTCGGCCCGATTTCCCTGGGCTACGCCTACCCGGCGGTGGACGCCGCCATTCGCGAGCAACTGGAGCGGGGCATCGTCTACGGCTTACTCTCGCCGCTTGAGGTCGAGGTCGCCCAGGCGCTGACGGAGGTGATCCCCTGCGCCGAAATGGTGCGCTTCTTGAAGTCCGGCACGGAAGTCACCAGCGCGGCGGTGCGCATCGCCCGCGCCGTCACCGGGCGGGAAGTGCTCGTCAGTCAGGGCTACCACGGCTGGCACGATACCTGGACGGCGGGGCACAACGATGGCGGCGTGCCCCATGCCCTGGAGGCGCTGGTCGTCCCCTTCCGCTACAACGACCTGCCCTCGCTGGAAAGCGCGCTCCACGCCCACCGCGACCAGGTGGCGGCGGTAATCCTCTGCCCGACCCAGGAGACGGCGCCGGCGCCGGGCTTCCTGGCGGGGGTGATCGAACTTGCCCACCAGCACGGAGCGCTGGTGATCTTCGATGAGATCGTGAGCGGCTTCCGGCTGGCGCTGGGTGGGGCGCAGGAGCGTTACGGCGTCGTCCCTGATCTGGCTTGCTTCGCCAAGGCGATCGCCAACGGCATGCCGCTGGCGGCGGTCTGTGGGCGGCGGGAGGTGATGCAGGCCGCCGAGCGCCTGACGATCAGCGTGACCTATGGCGGGGAAGCGCTCTCGCTGGCCGCCGCCCGGGCGACGCTGCAGGAATACCGCTCCCGCGACGTGATCGGCCACCTCTGGCGCATCGGCCAGGCGTTGATGGACGGTATGAACGCTGCGGCGCGCGATACCGGTGTGCCGTTCCGTGTGGAGGGGCACCCGCCGATGGCGACGATGGCCTTTCTCGGGTTGGGAGCGGAGCAGGCAGCCGACGTCTGGCAGCGCTTCCTGGCGGAGATGGCCGGGCGCGGCATCCTGCTGCGGCGCGGCGGGTTGAACTTCATCACCTTTTCGCATACGCAGGCGGACATCGACCGCACGGTCAGCGCCTGCCGCGAAAGCTTGCTGGCGTTGCAGCCGGTGTTCGACCCGCCACGGACGCCTGCCCTAACGTCATCCCGTTCCTGACGACGGCTGGGCGAAGAAACGATCAAAATTCCCGTAGCCTAACCGGGCGACGATCGCGGCGTCACACTGATCGTCGGCTGGTTTGGCAGCGTTGGGCACGATCATATGAATGGGCGTGTGCGTCCCCACCAGTAAGCGATCGGGGCCAAGGTGGCCGAGGGCATCGCGCAGCAGGAAGCCGCTTTCCACGAAGGACAGTTCGGCGCAAACGGTGGGGCAGTCGCGATAGGCGGCCAGTTCCGCCATGTAACTGCCGCACACCAGCAGCCGGAGTTGGGGGCAGCCCTGAGCGAAGCTGGCCACCGCCGCCGGATTCACGCGCGGCACAGGCATGCGCGCATGGTGCATCCGTTCGTCTTCCATCCGTACTTGCACGCACAAACCGAGGCCGTGCTCGATGCACGCGCGCGCCAGAAGGTCCACCGCCGGGTGATCGAGCGCGTAGTCGTGGTAGGCGGGGACGATCTTGACGGCCCGAACCAGCGTCCCACCTTCGCGCCGGCACGCCGCGAAATGCTCCTCCCAACCGGGCAGGGTAGGGTTGATGATCGGCGCCGCGATGGCATTGAAGGCGTTGGAAGCGCTTGCCGCCACCTGCGCGAAGAGTTGGCGGTTGGCCGCCATCGGCTCCGGTTGCAAGATCGCCTCCGCCGGCGAGAACGCCGCCCCATCGATGCCGACCGTCTGATATTCCGCGATCAACGCACCGATACCGGCAGTTGGGACGCCGGTAAAGGGCCAGGAACCCAGGAAGGCGCTGGCGTCACGCATACTGCTTGTCCTTCGCTGCGATGACGGGAACCCGGTCCAGGCGCAGCAGATGAGCGGCATTCTCGCCCAGGATGCCGACTTTTTCGCGCTCGGCAATGTGCGCGCCGCTTACCCGCGCCTTCTGCACGACATAATTGCGTAGCGGCCAGTCGGAACCGAAGACCACCCGTTCCGCGCCCAGTTGGGCGACGGCATACTCGACCAGGCCGGCAACGGGCTGGGAACCGGAGGTATCGACCAGCACGTTCCGGTAGGGCTGAATTTCGA
>JBPCLN010000138.1:0-5492 GCA_051003235.1 Chloroflexota bacterium
GGGCAATGTCGGAGTGGAAGCGGACGCAGCGGTAACACATGATGCAGCGTTCGCGGTCCAGGTAGATGCGGTCCGACAGTTGGAGCGGCTTAACGAAGTGCCGCTTCGGCTCAATGTAGCGGCTGACGCCGGGGCCGAACTTGAAGGTGGTGTCCTGCAGCGGGCACTCGCCGCCCTTGTCGCAGACAGGACAATCCAGCGGGTGGTTGATGAGCAGCATCTCCAGCAACGCTCGTTGCTGCTGCAACACCGGCGGCGTGTCCGTGTGCACGATCATCCCTTCGGCCACCGTGATGGCGCAGGCCGGGTTGAGGCCGCGCATCTTGTCGATCTCAACCAGACACATGCGGCAGGCGGCAACCGGCTTCATCTTATCGTGGTAGCAAAAGATGGGAATCTCAATGCCGATCGCCTTCGCCGCGTCGACGATCACCGTGCCCTTCGGCACTTCAACGTCCTGGCCGTCAATCGTGAGCTTCACCATGGAATCGTTATCTCCTCAGAATGGTCGCGGGTTGTGCCGTGTGTTGTGTAAGGAGTGGCGTACGAATCGCTATACCGCCGGCGTCAGGCCGGTGATGCCGAAGGGATGGTCACCGGCGGAGCACTTGCCTTCGCGGATGTGGTACTCGAACTCTTCCGGCCAGAGCTTGAGCGCCCAGCGCACGGGCCAGGTGACGGAGTAGCCGAAGGCGCACAACGTCTTCCCTTCGATGTTGTCGCAGAGATTCTGGAGCAGCGTGAGGTCTTCGGGTCGCCCGGCGCCGTTGATGATGCGGCGGAGCGTCTTGTACATCCAGGCACCGCCTTCGCGGCAGGGCGTACATTCGCCACAACTCTCGTGGTGGTAGAAGTAGCTAATCTTGGAGAGGCAGTGCGGCACACAGATATCTTCGCTCATGACGGTCATTGACGCCGTGCCGAGAATGTAGCCGAAGCCCACCGCCGGCACGCCGGCGAAGTCCATTTTCGTGTCCAATTGGTCGGCCGTCAGCCAGGCCGACGTCCCGCCACCCGGAATTACCGCCTTGACTTTCTTGTCACCCAGCACGCCACCAGCGGCGGCGATCAGCTCCCGCACCGTCACGCCCAGCGGCAACTCATAATTACCGGGGCGGTTGACGTGCCCGGAGATGGAAAAGATCATCGGGCCGGTGCCCGCCGGCGCGGCGGTAAACCCCGCCCCCAACGGAGTCGCGTTGCCGATTTTGGCGTACTCCTCGCCGCCCATCGTCAGGATGAACGGCAAGTTGGCCACCGTCTGCACGTTCTGCATGATCGTCGGCATGCCCCAGGCGCCGCCGCCGACAGTGGCCGGGAAGTAGGGCGGCTTGAGGCGGGTGATGCCGCGGTAGCCGTTCAGGCTCTGGATCAGCGCCGTTTCTTCCCCGCAGATGTAGGCGCCCGCGCCCCGATAGATCATGGCGTCCAGGTCATAGCCACTGCCAAGCACATTATTGCCCAACAGACCGCGCTCATAGGCGGCCTTGATGGCGGCGTCCATCCGCTCCGCCCCCAGTCCAAACTCGCCGCGCAGGTAGACGAAGATGCGATGCGAGTTGATGGCAAACGCGCAGAGCATCGCCCCTTCCAGGATCAGGTGCGGGTCTTCTTCGACGAGGAAACGGTCGTGACAGGTGCCCGGTTCAGACTCGTCCCCGTTCACCACCACATAGCGGGGATACTTCGGATCGTTTGGGAGCGTGCTCCACTTCGTCCCCATCGGGAAGCCGGCGCCGCCGCGCCCGCGAATCCCCGACTTCTTCACTTCATCGGTGATCGCTTCGCGGGAAAGATCGCCGCCCATCGCCCGCTTCCAATGCTCATAACCGCCACTCTTCAGGTACGCGTCAAGCGTCCAGGCTCCTGCCTTGCCCAGGTTGGCGGTGAGCATCGGCTGAAAACTCGGTGCAGCCTCCATCGTTACCATTGTTACTGCTGCACCCTTTCCGTGGCGTAGGCGAGCTTACCGATTTCCGGTCCCGGCACCGGCCCCGTAGGATAGCGTGTGGCGAGTTCACGCAACTGTTCGAAGATCTGGTCCACCTTCGCCTGCGTCAGATTCTCGAAGTAGCGCTGGTTGACCTGCATCATCGGCGCCCAGGAGCAAGCGGCGAGGCACTCAATAGTCGGACGGAAGGTGAACATGCCGTCGGCCGTCGTGCCTTCCTGCGCATCGTCGCCCTGCCCTTCCTGATCCAGGCCGAGCGTCGTCTGCATGTACTTCGCCAGCGTGTCCGCACCGCGCAAGGCGCAGGGGAGGTTGATACAGACTTCCACCAGGTACTTGCCCCAGGGCTCCGTATGGACCAGGCTGTAAAAGCTGGCAACCTGGAAGACATCGTTGGCATGCAGGTCCAACACCTCGGCAATGACGTCGATGCCCTCTTCGCTGAGGTGGCCGACCTCCTCCTGGATCGCATAGAGCGATGGCAGGATGGCCGAGCGGCGGTGGGGGAAGCTATCGCGCGCCGTAGCAATGCGCGACCGTGTCTGTTCCGAAATCATCTACTCTCTCTACCGATCCGTCCCGCCGATCACCGGGTCCAGGCTGCCGATGCAGGCGACGGCGTCGGCGATCAGCCGCCCGTGCATCATCGGCGGCAGGGCCTGCAGGTTGACGAAGCTAGGTTCGCGCACATGGCAACGGTAGGGATGGTTGGTACCGTCGCTCACGACGTAATAGCCCAGTTCCCCGCGCGGTGATTCGACCGCGACGTAGACCTCGCCCGCCGGCACGCGCACGCCCTCCGTCACCAGCTTGAAGTGGTGGATCAGCGACTCCATACTGGTGTTGATCTCCATGCGCGACGGCAAGGCGACCTTACGATCGCTGGTGCGGAACGGCCCGCCCGGCAGCTTGCTCAGCGCTTGCTCAATGATTTTCACCGACTCTCGCATCTCCTGCATGCGTACCTGGTAGCGGGCGTAGCAATCGCCGGCCGTTTGCGTCGGCACGACGAAATCATACTGTTCAAAGCCGCAATACGGTTGCTGCTTGCGCAGATCCCACTCGAAGCCCGTTGCCCGCAGGGCAGGACCGGTGATGCCCAGAGCAATCGCCTGGTCACGCGACAGTACGCCGACGCCTTGGGTGCGTTCCTGCCAAATGGCGTTTTCCGTGAGCAATGCTTCGTACTCGTCAATGTGGGTCGGGAAAGCGCGACAGAACTGGGCGGTGCGCTCCGGAAAGTCGGGGTGCAGATCCAGGGCGATGCCGCCGACGCGGATATAGCTGGTCATCATGCGCTGGCCGGTGGTGAGATCGAAGAGGTCCATGATCGCTTCGCGTTCGCGGAAGCAGTACAGGAAAACGCTCATCGCGCCGAGGTCAATGGCGTGCGTGCCCAGCCACACAAGGTGGCTCGCCAGGCGCTGCAACTCCGTCAGGATGACGCGCGCCACCTGGGCACGGGGCGGGATTTCGCAGCCGAGCAACTTCTCCGCCGCCAGCGCGTAGCCCAGGTTATTAATCAGAGGGCAGAGATAGTCCATGCGGTCGGTACATGTCACTGCCTGCTGCCAGGTGCGGTTCTCGATCGTCTTCTCGATGCCGGTGTGAACGTAGCCGACGTGCGGCGTACACTTCACCACCGTCTCGCCGTCCAGTTCCAGTTGCAGGCGCAGGACGCCGTGCGTGCTGGGGTGCTGCGGCCCCATGTTTATCAGCATGGTGTCTTCGCGCACCCGCGGCGCCAGATCTCCGATGCCGACATTGCCTTCGAGCTGGTCCTGAACGTCGCTTACAGCCATGGCAGTCTCTTCTTTCTCGTACGCAACGCGGGTTAGGCCGGCTCGTTGGGTGGCACGTTATCGGAGAACGCCACTGGCTCTTCGCCCAGCGGCACGTCCTTCCGTTGCGGATACGTCTGCCAGTCGTGCGGCATGAGGATGCGGCGCAGGTCCGGATGACCAGTGAAGCGGATGCCCATCATGTCGTATACCTCGCGCTCCAGCCAGTCGGCCGTTGGCCAGTCCGGCGTGACGCTCGGCACGACTTCGTCGCCCTCCGGCACCTCCACTTTGACCGTGATGCGATTGTTATTGGCAAACGACAGCAAGTTATACACGACGTTGAAGCGCGGTTCGCGATCCATGCCCAGGTAGTCAACGGCCGTCAGGTCCACGAGCATCGCGAATTGCAGTTCCGGTCGGCGGCGCAGCAGGGACAACACCTCGCGAATGCGCTCCCGTTCCACTATGAGCACCGCCTGGCCGCGCTGGTCCAAAGTCCGCTGCAAGACGCCTGGCAGCTCCGCCTCCAGCGCCTGGGCCGCCGGGTGCCGGGTATCCGCCAGCGCCGGCTGCTCCGGCTGTGCTTCGACACTCACGCCTGTCCTCCGCCTCACTGCTACCCGCGCGCGGGCACATAGATGCCTTCCGCCATGATCTTTTGTTGGAGTTTCATCACGCCATCGATTAACTGCTCCGGGCGCGGCGGGCAGCCCGGCACGTAGACATCCACCGGGATCACCTTATCGCAGCCCTGGACGATGGCGTAGTTGTTGAAGATGCCGCCGCAGGAGGCACAGTCGCCCATGGCGATGACCCACTTCGGGTCGGCCATCTGGTCGTAAATCTGGCGCAGGGCCGGCGCCATCTTCTGGGAGAGCCGACCGGCAACGATAATCAGGTCCGCCTGGCGCGGCGACGGTCGGAAGAGTTCAGCACCGAAGCGACCAAGGTCATAGCGCGCCGCGCTGGTTGCCATCATTTCCATGGCGCAGCAGGCCAACCCGAACGTGACCGGCCAGAGCGCGGAACTGCGACTCCAGTTCACCAGCCGGTTGAGATTGGTCAAGACAAAGCCGGGCGAGCCGGTCTTGGAGGCGAGGGCGGTCGGGTTGCCACTGGGATGAATCGCCAGCCGAGGCTTGACGGGAACCGTATCCAGTTCTATTCCCATTCAAACGCCCCTTTCTTCCAGATATAAAAGTAGCCGATCAGCAAGACGACGATGAAGATGAGCATCTCCAGGAAGCCGAACCAGCGCAGCGAATGGTACACCACCGCCCACGGATAGAAGAAAACGGCCTCAATATCGAAGACCAGGAACAGCATGGCGTAGAGGTAAAACTTAATCGGGAAGCGCGTCCGCGCCGTGCCCACCGGCGACATGCCGCACTCGTAGGGCGCCAGCTTCGCCGCCGTCGGTCGCTTCGGCCCCAGCAGCGCCGTGCCGGCGGACAGGATGCCGCCCAGCGCTAAAGCCACGACCAGCATGACCAGCGCCGGAAAATACCCTGTCAGCATTGCTGTTTGCATATTGTTGGTCCCTCGCCCGCTCGGCTCGCACCGCTATCCGCCGCCTGGCCGCTGAGCAGCCCATTGTGCTTGCCTCAGGATAGCATTCCGACGCGTGGCGGGTCAAAGGCAAATCGCTGAGGATTCTGCGGTACCATCATCCGTGGAGGCATTCGGTATCCGGTGATGCTCTCGGTCTTCAAAACCGTCTGCGGGGCGCGCGCGCCGCGTCCCGGGTGGGTTCGACT
>JBPCLN010000139.1:0-6441 GCA_051003235.1 Chloroflexota bacterium
ATGGGGCTGGGCGAGGCGACGGCGCGCTTACTAGCCGGCGAAGGCGCCAGGGTCGCCCTCGTCGCCCGATCGGCCGACACACTCGCCCGTTTGACCGCCGAGTTGCCGGATTCCCTGGCCCTCCCCACGGACCTCCGCGATGCCGCCGCCATTATTCGGATGGTGGCCGCAGTCCACGCCCATTTTGGGCGCATCGACGTCCTGATCAACAATGCCGGCCAGGCCATGCACGGTCCGATTGAGCGGGTGGATCTCGCGCAGTACCGCCGGTTGCTGGACCTCAACCTCTATGCGCCGCTGCTGGCGATGCAGGCGGTGATCCCGATCATGCGGGAGCAGGCCGGCGGCATGATCCTCAACGTCAGCTCGCTTCTGACGACGCTCAAGATGTACCTGCCCGGACTGGGCGCCTATGAAGCGACCAAGCACGCGCTCAACGTCATCACCTTGACGGCGCGCGCCGAGCTGGCAGCGGACAACATTCGGGTCGGACTGATCTATCCCGGCATGATGGCGACCGAGTTTGGCGCGCATGCGCTCGCCGCCTCGTCCGAACCCCGCGGCGGCGCCGGTCAAGGACCGATGCGCATCCCCGCCGGCGCACCGCTGCCGGACGTGCCGGAAGCGGTGGCCGCCAAGATCCTGGAAGTGATCAAGACTGCGGCCGCCGAGCAGTTTTGAACCAGCTTGGCGTGGCGGTGGCGCCGCGCTCGATACCGTTGCGCTACCACCAAACAGCGCAACCGCGGCCGGACAAATCACATCGTAGGCGGACTTGCATCTCGCCAGCGTCTCCCTATACTATCCCCCAACGTCACGACCGCTGGTTGCCTGACCTACCAAACCGAGGATCACCCCGCCACGTTCGGGCGCAACCCCCGGTTGGGCTGTGGGTCGTGACGTGCTACGCGGGGAGGAGCGCGGAAGATGTCGGATCTCTGGAATCGTCGCAGCGTATTGACCGGTCTCGGACGGGCCGCCCTGGGAGCGGTAGGGGCAGCCGCCGGCGGGTCGTTGCTGGCCGCCTGCGGCGGAGTGGCAGGTTCGCCACAGGCGCAAACGCCAATTGCGGGCGCGTCGCAAGCGAGCTTGGCCAGTGCTTCCAGCGCCGTTGTCAGCAGCAGCGTGGCGGCGTCAGCCACCAGCGCGGCTGCCGTCGCACCCGGCAAGGGGAAGGTGACCCTGCGCTGGAGCACCTGGGGAGATGCGCAGAATCCTTTCGCCCAGGCTGCCACGCAGGGATTGCAGATTTTCCAGCAGCAGCACCCGGAGATCACCGTCACGCCGGAAGATCAGGGCGCCGCCGGCTTCGTGGATAAGATGACCACGGAGATGGTCAGCGGCGACGCCCCGGACGTGATCGGCCAGTGCTGCACGACCTTGCCCAACTGGACGCGCAAGGGGCTGGTGTTGCCGCTCGATTCCTACATCAATCGCGACTTCAAGACGGAGCAGATCAAGGACTTCGAGCAACTGCAGTGGTCGTTCTTCCACGATCCCAAACAGGGGCAGTTCGCCTTCCCTATGTACATGGGGATCTTCGCACTCGCCTACAACAAGGACCGATTCCAGGCCACCGGCGTCGCCACGCCGACGAATGACTGGGACTGGCAGAACTTCCAGGATGCCATGCTCAAATTGACCGATCCCTCGCAACAGAAGTGGGGTATGAACACCCTCGGCGCTGGCTCAACCTGGTACCAGTTCATCCACCAGAACGGCGGCAGCCCGGTCGACCCCAATGACGACACGAAATGCACCGTGGATAGCCCGGCGGCGCTGGAAGCGACGCAATGGCTGCACGACCGCTACTGGATCGACAAGTCGATCATCCCAAACGACAAGAAGACCGCCGGGACAACCGACGATCAGCGCTTCAAGAACGGCACGACGGCCATGTATGGCCTTGGCTCCTGGTACATCACGCGCCTCATCAAGGCGGTGGGGCCGGACATGCAGTGGGACGCTTTCCCTCTACCGAAGGGCAAGGTGATGCGCTCGACCTTGGCGACGACCGACGGCTGGGTCATCTTCAAGGGCAGCCCCCATCCGGCGGAGTCGTGGACGTTGATGAAGTTCCTGCAAGCGGACGACTGGTGGACGATCAATATGGCGGTGACCGGACAGCAGCCGGCCCGCGCCTCCCTGCAGGATAAGTGGATCGCCCAGATCGTGAAGGGCAATCCGGTCCTGGCGGACAAGAACCTGAAGGCCTTCACCGTCGCCAACACCGAGAACTACGGTCGCGCCGTCGATCTCTTCCACGACGACCCGCCGGCGACGAAAGCGCTCAACGACGCCTACCTGAAAACCGTGCAGCTCAACCAGGCCGATGTGACGAGCACCATGCGCGAGGTGGCGGCGCAGGTCACTCAAACTGAGCAGGTATCCAGCAAACAAGGGGCGTCCCTAGGCAGCGCATGCGCCTGTCTGACGACAGCCTAGCGCGGAAGGCGCTCTGGACATAAACACGATGCGGGACGTGGTGCGCTGCCGTTGATCTTGCCCTTTCTCGACTTTTGCGCCATGATGACACAGGCAACAATGGAGAGGAGAGCAAGATGGCAGCACGAGAGCTCCTGCGCGGCGGCACGGCGATGGGTGGAGCGGCGACGGCCGTGCCGGCGCGCGCCGCCAACGGCGCGGTCGGGGCGCGCGCCATCCCCGAGCAGGTCGCAGTCATTCCCGGGGCGGCATCGGTGCAGCCGCTGCGCCCCTATCCGCGCTACCGCGTCAGCGTGGCGGAGTATGTCAGCTTCCACCGGCAGGGCTTCCTGATCGTGCCCGGCCTCGTGCCGCCGGAGGATGTGCAGGAGCTGGTCGGCCATACGGACGAGTTGCTGCAGGGCCGCCTGGACGTGCCCGGCCTGGAGCCGCCACCGCCGGACGCCACGCCGCAGGAGTTGGAGCGACGCTACCTGCGCATCCACATGCTCCACCGCGTCCTGGAGGTCCACGAGCGCTTCTTGCTGCACCCGCGCGTCCTCGACGTGCTGGAGGCCCTGATCGGGCCGGACGTCATGGCGATGCAGAGCATGCTCTTCCTCAAGTTCCCCGGTGGTGAGGGCCAGGGCTACCATCAGGACAGCTATTACATCCCCACGGTCCCCGATACGCTCTGCGGCGCCTGGCTGGCGGTGGACCGCGCCGACGCGGAGAACGGCTGCATGTGGTTCACGCCCGGCAGCCAGCAGGAGCCGATCTACCCGACCGCCGGTCGGGAACACCAGAACCACGGCGCGAGCCTGGGTGACTTGCCACTGGTGGACAACGTCAGCCACACCGACGAGGCGGTGAACACGCTCAGCCGAGTGGCAGCGAAGTACGCCGGGCAAGAAGTGCCGGCGGTGATGGCGCCGGGCGACGTTGCCTTCTTCGGTGGGCACGTGCTGCACCGCTCCCACCAGAATCGCTCCGGCGACCGCTTCCGGCGCAGCTTCGTCGGCCACTACGCCAACGCCCGCAGCTACACCCTCTGGGGCAACCGGGCGGGCGACGCGTCACCGACGAATGACCGCCAGATCCTGGCGCGGGGCTGGACGCACCTGCCCTACGGCCAGCCGCGCTTCGGCACGGCCTGCGCCGCCAACACGCCCAGCCTGTGCGGCCTGGCGGCGCCGGGCGATGGCGCCGCGATGATGGCGAACATGGCGGACGGCGACATGCTCGCCACAGCGCCCATGGATATGGCGCGCAATGACCCCGCCAGCCACAACCACGACGCCTAGGGGGCCCTGCACTCGTTACGCAGCACGCTCAACCGCCTGTCTATTCGTTCCGCCCTTCGAGGAGTGCGCGTAAGCGCGCGAGCTCCGCCTCGGCCACATCGGCCCGTTGGGCCTCCCGCTCCGCTCGCACCGTTGCCCGCTCCGCTCGCGCCGCTTCCTCTTCCGGTGAGGGCAGGAGTTTCCCCTGCTCATCGACGACCCGCAGCCAGGGTAACTCGCCAACCACCAGCCCCAGGCCATCCAGCACCGCGCTACGCAATACCCCATCGCTTTCGACGTGCCACTCCCCCCAGGTGTCGTCACGATCGCGGCGATAGCCGAAGAGCAGCGGTCCACCGTCCTTGCGGTAGGGCCAGTAGAGGATGTACTCCTCTGCGCCAAGATAGTGGTAATACGCCGGCTTCAGCACCGTGTCACGGTAGGTGCTGTCCTTGGTCACAATCTCCAGCACCAGGCGTGGCGGACGCCCCTCGCTGCCCACGTCCCAGGAGGTGCGCAAGCGCCCGTCCGCTTCCACCAGGAGCACGTCGGGACCAAGGGTCAGCGTCCCACCTTCCGGCTTGGGGGTGCTGACCGTCAGTTCGCCCGTCACGTGCCAGGGCAGGCTGCGCCGTTCGGCATGGAGGCGCAAAATGCCGACCAACAAGCGGGCCACGAAATATTGGAACTCGGGCATGGTCATCCAGGGCGCCTCATTCGTATCATCCACCGCCCACTGCACCAGCGGCGTGGTCAGGTCGGCTGTCTCTCCGAGATTCGTCTCGGTAAGATTGGCGAATGCCATCCGCTCCTCCTTTACCCTGAACCGTTAGGACCATTCTAGCGCACCCCGTGGTCCGCGATGCCTCGTCCAGAAAGACTTAACGGCTTCGCCACCTGGATCAACGGACCGCACGGGTTGGAGGAGCGGCTCAATAGCCAGCGGTTTCCTTGGGAAGCAAACTCCAAAGGTCTGCCGGTGGTCCCCGATCACCCGGTAGGGCAAGCGGTGACGCCGCTGCCGACGCCGATTGCCGCCGGTAACCTCTGCTTCGTGAGCCAGGATACCGGCTGGATCGTGAACACCAGTCTCTTCCTGGGCAACGGCCCGCCGCCGCAGCCGGCGCCCACCACGCTCTACGCTACGACGGATGCCGGCGCCGCCTGGCAACTCGTGGCCGGCCACGAGCTCAGCGGAGGTGTCGGCCCCGAACCGGGACCCTACCCCGGTGCCCTTTCCGTGGTGAGCGCCGACGCCGCCTACCTCACCGGCTCCTGTGGCGCCTGCTACCCGTCGTCGCCAACGACGCCGCCGGCCGTCGCCCTCGGCGGCACCACCGACGCCGGCTACACCTGGGAGGACTTCCCGGTCCCTGGCCTCCCACTTACCGCTACCGCGATCGCCTTCGCGACTGCCAACCAGGGATGGCTGGTCGCCGAAGGTAACGCCGCCCCGCCGCCCCAGATTCTCGCCACCACCGATGGCGGCCGGACCTGGGCGACGCAGTTGACGCTTGATCCGGCGCCGCAATAGGGTTTGATGGCGTATGCTCTCGCCCAGAAACTTCGGCAACCGGCCCCTGGGAGTGAATGAACGAGGATGTCGCGATGACGCCGGATGATGCTCCGGTTGGAGAATCGCTGAGGCGGGATACGGCGCCCACAGCCGGTGAGAAGCAGCCATCGCTGGCTGATGATCGGGTGATCGCCCGCATCGTCCGTGACATGGGCGTCGAGACCCCGCACTTGCTTGGGGAAGGAGGGGAGGGCCTCGTTTTCGCCTATGACGTGGAGCGGGTTATCAAGGTCTATAAGCGAACCACCGTCGCCTACCTGCGCCGCCTGCAAGCGCTCCAAGCCACGCTGGCGGACGCCGCCCTGCCCTTCGCGACGCCCGCGATCGCGGAGATCCATCAGGCCGGTCGGGTGTGCTACACCGTCGAGAAGAAGCTGAACGGGCGGCCGCTCGATGAGCGCCTGGCCACGCTGGGCGAGCGCGAGGCCCAGCGGGCGCTGGCCGCCTACTTCGATGCGTTGCCGGCGCTGCACGCCGTGGCGCTGCTGGCCGAGCCGTACGGCCAGCTCCTGCCGAGGGCGGATCGCCTCCGGGCGGCGATCTGGCCCGACTTCCTGCTCGCCAAGCTGGAGCAGCGGGCGCGAGTCTCCTGGCCCTGGCTGGCGCGCGACGTGCAGCGCCTCGGGGAGAAGCTGCGCGGCCTGGAGCGCCTCATCGCGGACCTACCCGCGGAGCCACGTAAGACCCTCGTCCACGGCGACTACAGCCAGTACAACGTGCTGCTCGACGATCGCCTCGAGGTATCGGCCGTGCTCGACTTCAGCCTCTATACCGTCGTCGGGGACCACCGGCTGGATGTTGCCTGCGCCGTCATCTTCCCCGAAGTGAGCCCGTCCGTGCGAACCAGCGACCTGGGCTTCCTGCGGGCCCGGGCAGCGCGGATGTATGGGGCGGACATCGAGCAGGCCATCCGGCTGTACAGGCTCTGGTACTCCTTCTACAACGCTGACAATTACTGGAAAAGCAAGGAGATTTACGCCTTGTGCGTGGACGCGATCACGAATTCCGGGCTCGACTAAGGGATCGTCAAAGAATAACGGTGGTGATTGCTGGGGTAGTCGGCTATGCTGGGAAGCATGAACGATGATACAGCGATGGCGGAGCGGTACCGCCGGGTGGCGGGGAAGCTGGACGAGCGCGCGCGGCGAGTCGTGGTGG
>JBPCLN010000140.1:0-5557 GCA_051003235.1 Chloroflexota bacterium
CGCGCAGTTGGGGATCCACCAGGCAGTGGCCGGTGGCGATCTCATATTCATACAGGTGCCAGGGGCAGCGGATGATCTCACCGTCACGTACCAGCTCCAATTGCGGCGTGTACGTGGAGGGTGGCGCGGCAGCGACTACGCGGCCACTGATCCGGCCGACGCAGAGCGGCCCTTGCTTATGGGGACAGAGGTTGCGCAGCGCGTAGTAGGCGCCGTTGACGTTGAAGACGCCAATACCTGCCCGCCCGCGAAAAGGCACGATGATCTTCCGGCTGCCGGGCGTGATTTCCTCAACCTTGCCGGCAACAACGCGGCGAGTGGCGTCGGCAGGCATCAGAGGCCGAACATCTCCCGGGCGTTCTCGCTGAAGATGCGACGGGGCAGGCGCTCCGGTAGCTTCGGGAAGGTGGTCGCCGGGTCGTCCCAGTCCCAATGCGGCCAATCGGAGGCGTAGACCAGCGTCTCTTCGGCGTGCATGGCGTCCAGCAGACAGAAAAACTGGTCGTTGTTCGCCGCTTCCAACATTGGCTGAGAGCCGACGCGGATGTGCTGTCGGAAGTACTCGCTGGGCAGCCGCTGTACCCAGGGTGTCTGATCGCGCAGCGACTTCCAGTCGGCGTCCATGTGCCACATCAGGCCGACCGCCCAGAACTGGTCGCACTCGTCAAAGAGCACCTTGAGCCGGGGGTACTTCTCGAAGACGCCCTCGGCGATGAAGGAGACGGCGTGGGCCATCGCCATCTGCGGGCGGGCCATGCGCGTCTCGATGTAGTAGGTGGGGTAGCCGACGCCCGTAGGCGAGCCGGCCATGCCGGCGCCTTCGCTGCCGGGGTGGATGCCGACGACCAGCCCGTGCCGTTCGCAGGCTTCCCAGATCGGGTGATAGTGGCGGTTGCCGTAGGGCATGCGGGCGCCGGTCGGCAGCATAATCGCCTTCACTTTGGGGTGGTCCCCCAACCGGTCGATCTCTTGCACCGCCAGGTGCGGGTCGGTGGTGGACACGGCCATCGCCATCAGGAAGCGCTCGTCCTGGGCGACCCAATGCTCCAGCGTCCAATCGTTGAAGGCGCGGCAGACGGCGGCGGCAAAGTCCGGATCGGGAATGATCGAAGCGCCGTAGACGCTGGAACCCGTCAGGAGGGCGTGGTCAATGTGCCACATATCCAGGTGCTGCTCGCGCACCAGGGCATACTCGTCGCCGCGCGAGCGCCCGTCGTGTCCCTGGTTGGCGTCGCACCCCTCGGCCAGATCGGTGCGCGCCGCGTCCTTGGCGACGTTGAAGTAGCCGGAGCCGGGGAAGCGCAGCCCCTGCTCGATGATCTGCTGTTTGTACACCGCCGTTAGGTAGGGAAAGAGGTCCTCCGGCTTTTTGATGGTCTGGTGGACATCGCAGTCGATCAAGGCGAGGTCGGTGCGTGGCTTGCCGGTCCAACCCGGGGCCTGCACCGGCCGCGTACCCAGCATTGTAACCATTGGGCAGTACCTCCAAGACTCGGAACCAGGGTCAACACCGGCTGTGGCGGGAGCCTCACTATGGTTGGATCATAGCAGACCCCAATGCCAAACGGAATCGCTACCTCTGGTCTCGTATCCGGCGTGCCTTATACCCGGTTCTGCTGGATGGCTGTGTTCACGAAATCGTTGGCCGTCTTGAGCGCCTGCGTCGCCGTTTGTTTGCCGCTGAGGACGGCGGTGAGCGCCTGATTCAACTGGTCATTGATGATGTTGACCTGGGGCGTCACCGGCCGGCTGTGCGAAAAAGGCAGCATTTCGATAAAGGCCTTGACGCGCGGATCGACGGTGTTCCAATAGGGATCGGCGGCGACCGCCTTGATCGTCGGCAGGCGGCCCGACTTGTTCTGCAAGGTCTGCATGGTGGTGTCGGTGAGGTAGGTCATGAGCAAGAACGCCTGATCGGGGTTCTTCGCGCCGGATGGCAACACGTCGCAGAAGCCGCCGGACCAGGTGCTGGTTTTGGCGACACCCGGCGGCGGTGGCGGCGCCCAGTTGGTCCAGGCGAGGCTCGAGCCGACGCCGTTGACGGTAATCAAAAAGCTCGTGGAGGTGATGTAGGTGCTTTGCTCCTGGGCGGTAAAGAGGTTGCCCTTGTGTGCGGCGATGAAATCCTGCGCCGCCTGGTAGCCCACCTGGCCGGCAACGGCGCCGGCCCATTCGTACGACGCGACGACTTTGGGGTCGTCTAACGTCGCTTTGTTATTGGCAGCGTCGTAAAAGTTGCCGCCATAGAGCCAGCCCCAACCCCACGGCGCCCAGTTGTCGTTCCAGGGGATGAAGCCAAGACGCTGTAGCGCGCCGCCCTGCTTTAGGGTGAGCTTCTGGCCAATTTGGCTGAACTCGTCGAGCGTCTTCGGTGCGGCAGTGTCAACACCGGCCTGCTGCAGGTGGGCAACATTCATATAGATCATACGGGCGTCGGTGGAGTACGGCAGACCGTACAGCTTGCCTTTAATCGCCACTTCCTGCCAGCACCACGGCTGCTGAGCGTCGCCATTGATGCCGGCCTGATTGGCCATAGCGGAAATGTCCTGCATCAGCCCCTTCGCCGAGCCGGCGGCAATGGTGTAACGGTCCTGCACCGCCGTGCTGGGCGGCGTGCCACTGGCGACCGCCGTCGCCAGCTTCGCGTCCAGACCGGCCGGCGCGTCCATGGTCGCCCTGGCTTGCGGATTGGCCTGGTTAAAGTCGGACAGCCGTTGGACCCAGGCGGCGTAACTGGCGTCGCCGCTGCCGCCGTTGGCCCAGAAACTCAGGGCAACTGTGGCAGCGCCCGGTTGGGCGGCTGCCGCCGGCGGCGACGTCGCTGCGCTGCTGCTCAGGCTGGTGGTTGCGGTCAGGGCGGAGGCGCTGCTGGTTGCTGATGTGGCTAACGGGCTGCTCGACGCCGTCGAGGCAGCGCTGAGTGCGGCGGAGACTGTTGTTGCACCAGTGGTGGCGCTGGTCGTCACCGCTGCGCCGCAGGCGACCAGCATCCCGACGCCGGCCACGCCAACAAGAGCGCCGGCAAGCTTGAGGAAGCGGCGGCGGTCCAGTAGGAAATGCGCCGGGTGAGAGGCTTCCCCGGCAGGCGGCATCGGCGCCTGGGCGCAGCCCGGAGCGGTGTCATGGGCTGCCGAAACACCGTACATACTGCACCTCCTCCGTCTACCGTCCAGGCGATCGCCTTACTCTTACCTGGCGCTGCGACGCCGTGCCCTACTCGCCGCGCAGTAACGCCTGCGCCAGGATCTTCTCCGCCACTTCCATCGTCTTCACGCAATCGCGGAAAGGCGAACTCGTCACCTCGATGCCCGTCTTCAGCGACTCGATGAACTCGCGGTTCTTCGCCTGGAAGCCGCCGTAGACAAAATTCTTATCGCTGCCCGCGACCGTCTTGGTATCGTACTCCAGGCCGTGATAATCACCTTCCACGTAGAGATGCGCTTTGCCCTCCACCTCGGCGTCCGTCGCAATACCGGGGGCGTGGATCTGTACGCGGAAGACGCGGCGGCCGCTACTCCAACTGTTGACGACATAGCCGGTCGCGCCGTTATCGAACTGTACGGTCGCGCCGATCCAATTGATGTCCGGTGTGCCGATGCGCTTGCAATGACTATCGATGGAGACAACGTCCCCGCCGCACATCCAGCGCAAGGTGTCGATAGCGTGCGTGCAGTCGTCCATCATGTGGTCGCGCGGCGCGACGGTGGGGCGCGGCGCATATTTGAAGAACTCGCAGACGGCGTGGGTGATCGGCCCGCGCTTCAGGCACTCCTCACGGAGCATCACCAATAGTGGACTGGTGCGCCGCTGGTGGCTGACCTGGGTGATGCACTGCTTTTGCTCCGCCAGGTAGTGCAACATTTGCGCCTGGTGCCAGGTGAGGCCCATCGGCTTTTCGATGTACAGGTTCAGTCCCTGCTGCAAGCACCACACCCAGATGTCGTACATGTAGTGTGGCTGCCCGATGACATAAACGCCGTCAGGAGCGACTTCATCCACCATCTGGCGGTAATTGATGTACCGCTTCTGAACGCCGTATTTGTCGGCCGTGGCGTTAAGCCGGTCGGTGTCCAGATCGCAAATCCCGGCGATCTCCACGTCGTCGAACGAAGCAAGGGAGGGGTAATGGACGCTGTTCGCCATGCTGCCGGCGCCGACCACGGCAACGCGAACCGTTGACTTCGGCGGCCCGCTCATCCCCGCATTCCCCCTGATTTTCTCAGTAAGTAATCACGCCGCCATAGTAGCACAGCGTCCGAATGCGTACAACCTGCCCTGCTTTCTCTGATCCCGTTGACCTGACTGGCGTTTCGGTGCAATACTATCTTGGCGGTATGTGGCCGGATGACGCTACGATTGACACTATGGGAGTAGGTACGGGACTTGCTGGCCGACAAGATCCGCGATGTACCCGACTTCCCCAAGCCCGGCATCCGCTTTAAGGACATCACCACCCTGCTGCAGGATGGTCCGGCCTTCCGGGAGTCGATCGCTGCCCTGGCCGAGCGTTGCCGGCGGCTGCAGCCGGACGTGATCGTCGGCATGGAGTCGCGCGGCTTTATCTTCGGGGCGCCAGTGGCTTACGAATTGGGCATCGGCTTTGTTCCGGTACGCAAGCTGGGCAAGCTGCCAGCCGCGACGATCAGCGAGGCCTATGCCTTGGAGTATGGCACGAACACTGTCGAAATTCATCGCGACGCGGTTCAGCCCGATCAGCGGGTCGTGATCGTCGACGACTTACTGGCTACCGGCGGTACGTGCCGAGCGACGATTAAGCTGGTCGAACGCCTCAACGGACGCATCGCCGGCATTGCCTTCCTGGTCGAGCTGACCTTCTTGAACGGCCGCGCTCAGCTCGAAGGCTATCCGATTGAAGCGGTGATCCAGTTTTAATGAAAACCGTCTGGTGGCAGGACGGCGCGGTGTGCCTGATTGATCAGACACGGCTTCCGCTGGAAGAGTGCATCGTCACCTGTTGCAGCGTCGCTGCGGTTGCCTGCGCCATACGCGAAATGCAGGTACGCGGCGCCCCGGCGATTGGCGCCACGGCTGCCTTTGGCATGGCTCTGGCGGCGCAGCAAGCAGTGGGAGACACGGCGGCGATTCTGGCGAGCCTGGAGCAGAGCAGCGCCGCGTTGGCGATGACACGGCCTACCGCGGTCAATCTTTTCTGGGCGCTGCAGCGCATGGGGAAGCGAGCGCAGGAACTGGCGGCGTCGTCACCCGAAGGGCTGCGGGGGGCGATGCTGGCGGAGGCGCAGGCGATTGCCGCCGAGGACGAGGCGGCGTGCCGGGCAATGGGGCGCTTCGGCGCGGCTCTGGTGCCGGCAAGCGCCGGAATCCTCACCCACTGCAACGCCGGCGCACTGGCCTGCGTCAGCTATGGCTCGGCGCTAGGCGTCGTGCGCGCGGCCTGGGAACGCGATAAGAGCATTCACGTCTACGTCGACGAGACTCGCCCCTTTTTGCAAGGCGCCCGACTCACGGCCTGGGAACTGGACCAGGAGGGTATTCCGATGACCCTTATCACGGACAATATGGCCGGGCACTTCTTGCA
>JBPCLN010000141.1:0-6530 GCA_051003235.1 Chloroflexota bacterium
CACATGACCGAAGCGGGCGACGACGCGCTCCTCGACCCGGACGCGCCACCGACCGATTGGGACCAAACGGAGTGGGAGTGGTAGCGGTACAACGCTTCGACGTGTACCTGTGCCGTCTTGATCCGACCGAAGGGAGGGAGATCCAGAAAACGCGCCCTTGCTTGATCGTTTCCCCTGACGAGATGAATCGTCACGTCGGGACGGCTATTGTTGCGCCGATGACCACGAAGGGCCGGCCGTATCCGTCTCGTGTTCCGGTCGACTGGCGGCGCTCGGCGCCGGAGGACCGACTTCCGCTGGTGGAAGATGGCATCACTGCGGTGGAGTCCGAGCCAAGTCTCCGGCGCTGGGCGGCGTTTTGTTCGGCCATTGTCGAATGGTTATGCCGGCAGGATCACCTGGCGTTTCCGCCCTGGACCGCAGGCGCCGAGTTCCGCCTGGACGAGCCGTGGTTTCTCTATCCGGGTCTCGCCCTCCGGCCGTGGCAACTGGCAAGTACGCCGGCGCCATTCAAGATGCGCAATATTTTCGGTGGCGATCACATGCTGGACCGGGTGTAGAGCGCGTGCTGAAGTGCGGACTGTCCCATCGGCGGACGGTCCACCTAAATGCGGCCGGGTCAATAGGAAGACGCGCTCGACGCCCACGAGGGTAGGACGAAGGATCGTATCCTAATGGATTCAGAGTCCTTTCCGAGTCCCTACTATGCGCCGGCCGACAGCTTTCCGCCGTCGATTGGAATGGTCGCGCCGGTGATGAAGGACGCCTGATCGGAGCACAGCCAGACGACGACGGCGGCGACTTCCTCCGGGCGACCAACCCGCTGCATGGGGACAGCGCGAGCGATCGGCGAGCGCTGCTCATCGGTCAGCGCCGTGAGCCGCTTCGTGCCGATCGGGCCGGGAGCGACAACGTTGACCCGGATGCCCTGCTCCGCGTAATCGAGCGCCGCGGACTTCGTTAGGCCAATCACGCCGTGCTTGCTGGCAACGTACGCGCCGATGTTCCGCACTCCTCTCAGGCCGGCTGTCGAGGACATATTGACGATAGCACCCCCACCGCTCGCCAGCATGGCGGGGATCTCGTACTTAATACAGAGAAGACACCGCGCAGGGAGACGCGCAAGACGCTGTCGAAGTCGTCGACGGCGACAGCGGCCAGTGGCGTAGGCGGATGGCGGCCCCCAGCGGCATTGTTGAACGCCGCGTCCAGGCGACCGAACGTATCGGTCGTTACTTGCACGAGGTGCTCGACGGCGGCCGGATTTCCCACGTCGGTGGGTACGGCGAGCGCCCGGCCGCCCCTGGCGGTGATCTGCTGAGCCACGTCAGACAGGGCGCCTTCGTCGCGCGCCGCCAGCACGACGGTCGCTCCGGCCGCGGCGAAGGCTCGAGCGGCGACAGCGCCGATGCCGCGGCTCGCGCCGGTGACGATGGCGACCTTGCCTTCCAACAGGCGGGTCGGGCTGGAGCCGACCGGCTTACGTGTTGCTTCGGAATTCATGGTCTCTCCATCTACTGTGCGGGACCCGACTGGGTCTGCGCGAAGCTTGGCGGTTAGCTGATGGGGCTCATGTGGACGCCCACCAGGTGCCAGTCTCCTCCCTGGCGGACCAGCACCACCGTGGTACGAAGCTGCGCCTTGATACGGTTACCGCGAAACGCGGCATCCTGCACCTGACGACCGATCAACACGGCGGCCTCGCCGTACATGCGCACCGTTACTTCATCCATTGAGAGTGCGTCATACGTCATATTGCCGGACTGGTGCCGCCCGATCCACTCTCGCTTGGTTAGCAGAATCCGAGCGGTCCGACCGCGACGAAGTCATCTGCCAGCGTTCGCTCTAGGAAGGCGATGTCCCCCTGCAATTCGGCGGCAATCCAAACGTCTGCGAGACGCGCCATCTCTTGCTCACTACGTTCCTGATCCATCGTGACACTCCTTTCTTTCAAGTCTGTCCAGCGAAAAAGGTCACCACTCCTTAATATCGCTAATATCGCTCGCCTCGTCAGCGCGCTGCCTCCACCGTGACCCAGGTTACAGCCTCCCCTAAGGGGAGAGTCAAGCCCGGCCAAAGGTTCATTCAGGAAAAGGAAGCGGCGTCTCAAGGGTCACCAGACCAGGTACTTCGCCGCGCTCGACATAGCCGGCCATGACGTTGTGCATTCGGCCAAGCCGCGCCTGAGAGAATCCTCCAGTGTTCATCGGCTCGCTACCACGCGGTACCTGAGGTGGGTGATGCCCGGCGCCTCAGTCACTCTGATCGTTTCCAGCCCGCGCCCAACACCGTCGTTCGGCCCGCGACGAAACCATCCAGTTACGTGGTGATATCCAGAAGCACGCTTCCCATTATCCGACCTCCCGTAGACCTGCGTCGAGAAGCGTCCTTGTTGACACCATGATTTCCGTACCTCCACTCCTTCCTGCACCCCGCCTACGCGTCATTGTCTGATCCGCTGACGGCCTTGTCGCGCTCCACTGGCCATTGCAGTTCCGTGACACTTTCCTGGCCGTCCCGTCCCCCGCGCTCTAGGGCGCGCACTCGCTCCGGCCCGGCGATCCGGTTGTCATTGGCCTCGATCCAGGTAAGCAACGCCATACAGGCGCGCCCGGTCCTGTCAGGCGGCCCCTGGTAGACGATGCAGGCCATGGTGTCGACCGCCGGGAGCGCGCGGGCGCGGATGTCACTGTGCGGCGGTAGCGCATCCTCGGTGGCGAACGTCGCCTCTGCATCGACGCTGGAGTCGCGAAAGTCCGGGTCGTGCCAGATCACCGTCCAGTCTGTGGCGCGCAGGCCGTGCCGCGCCTGGAAAGCGCCCAATGGCGCGAACAGTGTCCTTATAGCGCCGTGGTTGGGAAGGATCGTGCGTAAAGAGGCGACGCGCACCGCCTCGCTCCGTTTCAGGACGACGTCATAGGTCGGTCCTGCCTGCCCATCGATCTGGCGCAGCCGCGCGTCGATACGGGCCAGCCGTGCGTTCTCTTCCTCCAGGTGGCGGCGCGTTTCCCCCTGTTTGATTAAGAGCAGCGCACGGAGTTGCTCCAGCGACAGATCGGCGTCAAGGAACTGACCAATCTGGTCGAGTGCCAGACCGAGATCCTTGAGCGCCAGGATACGGTTGAGGCGGGAGGCCTGGGCGGCGGAGTAGTAGCGATAGCCCGTCTCCTGATCGACCAGCGCCGGCGTCAGGAGGCCGAGATGGTCATAGTGGCGCAGGGCCTTAACCGTGACCTGCGTCAAGCGAGAGAAGTCGCCGATCCGGAACATTGCTTCCATCCCTCCCTATCGAGATCGTTCGTCCTAAGGATAGGCCCTCCCTTTACGGGAGAGTCAAGGGGGTGAGGGATGTTAGGTTAGTGCCGACCGGCGCGATGCCGCCGAACCTGAAGGAGGTGTGCCCTGGCTGCCCCCCTACCGCGCGAATCTTTCCGGGGGCGCGCCGCGGAAACGCTCCGCCTGGGCAGGCTGGCCGTCCGACTGGCCTGGTTGGTCAGCCCGAAGCTCGTCGTGGCGACAGCGGGTATGCTGATCGCCCAGGAGTTGCTGTCCCCCTGCAACTGGTGCTGTCGCGACTGGTACTCGACCGTGCCGCCCTGGACCTCGGGCATGTTGCCGGCGCCGATGCCCTGGCCACGCGCCTACCGTTGTTCGCCTGGGTCCTCGCTACGGCCGTGGTGCTGGCCGTTGGGCAACTCCTCCAACCGCTTTCCGGGAACTTCCAGAGCGCCGCCGGTGATTGCCTGGCCGGCGCCGTCACCGAGCGGCTCATGCTGGCCGTCAGTGGCTGGCAGGGGCTGGCCCGTTTTGAAGATCCCGGGTTGGCCGATGACTTGGAGCGGGCACGGAAGCGTGGCGCCCAGGGGGGTTGGAACTGATCACCTACGGAACGCGGAGCATGCTCTCGCTCTTTACCATCGTGGCGTTGCTGCGGGTACTGGTGCACTTGCAGCCCGTCATTCCCGCCCTGCTCATCCTGGCGACGTTGCCGCAGATGGTCCGGCACCTGGAGTTCGCCCACCGCATGCGTGACGCGCTCTACGGGCAGACGCCCGACTCTCGCCAGCTCGCTTACCAACGCGATGCCGTGCTCCTGCCCGAGCTGGCCAAGGACGTGCGCCTCTATGGCCTCGCACCGTTCTTCCAGGGGCGCTACGCCACCCTGTTCGTCCGCAGCATGGCGGGCCTTGACCGCATCCGGCGCCAACTCATGTTGGAGGTCTCACTAGCCAGCGGGATCTCAGCGCTCGTTACGGGCGCGGTCTATCTCTATGTCGACCGGCAGGTGCAGTTCGGCCAGACAACCGTGGGCGACGTCGCTCTCTACGGCGGCGCAGCGACGCTGCTCCAGGCGCGACTGCTCATGGTAGGGTTCGATCTCGCGTTCTTGCCTGGGGTATTTGGCTTCCTGCCCAGCCTCTTTCGCATCCTGGAGGCGCCGCCTGACTTACCCGTAGCCCGCCAGCCCATGCCTGGCCCCCGCCCGGTCCGCGCCGGTCTGAACTTCGAAGGCGTTTCCTTTACCTATCCCGGCAGCGCCCGACCGGTGTTGCAAGACGTGTCCTTTGCGCTCGCACCGGCGCAATCGCTGGCGCTCGTCGGCCACAACGGCGCCGGCAAGACGACGATCGTCAAGCTGTTGCTGCGACTCTACGACCCGACCGCCGGGCGTATCTTGCTAGACGGGGTGGACTTGCGGGAGTTTGACCCGACCGATTTACGCCGGGAGATGGCGGTGATCTTCCAGGATTTCGCCCGCTACGAGCTGACTGCCGGGGGGAACATCGCCATGGGGCAGCCTGACGCGCTGGGCAATCGTGAGCGGTTGCTCGCAGCGGCCCGGCAGGCGGGCGCCTTCGATCTCGTGACGGGACTCCCCGCCGGCCTTGAGACGCAACTGGGTCGCGAGTTCGGCGGACCGGGTACCTGCTCGCGGGAGCTTTCCGGCGGTGAACGGCAGAAGGTGGCGCTCGCCCGTGCCTGCATCCGCGATGCGGCGTTCGTGTTCCTTGACGAGCCGACCGCGGCCCCGGATGCCGACGCCGAGCACCACCTCTTTCAGCAGTTCCGCGCCCTGATCGCCGGTAAGACGGCGCTGCTGATCAGCCACCGCTTCTCGACGGTGCGCATGGCCGACCGCATCCTGGTGCTGGAAGATGGTCGGATCATCGAAGTGGGCAGCCATGACGAGCTGATTGCTCTCGGCGGCCGCTACGCCGCGCTGTACGAGATGCAGGCGGGACGTTGCCGATGACCGGCAGGGACATTGGCGTCTGCCGCGCACCTCAAAGCTTGCCCATTCATGGCGTGTCAGATCCAGGAGCATCCCGTGGTTCAGCCGTGGAGTCATAAGGCTGGCGTTGCAAAAGTGCTACGAGTCGGTCTTGATCCATTCCGTCCCAGCGGAGACGGCTGGCCGCCAGCTAGCGAGGGATATGTCGCCGATGCGCTGCTTCTTCTATGCGCTGCCGGAAGGCAGAGTCCGCCTTCTCTTGGGCAGTGAGCACCTCTTCCAGTGCATCCTGATCGCTCTTACTCTGGATGCCGAGCTTGCTCACGACGATGGCGCCCTGCCCAGGCGGCAATGTTGCCAGCAACGTCTGCTGAGCTCGTTCTTGGAGCACCATCGGTAATGCTGCTACCTCCTCGGGCGTTCCAGCCAGCGCCGTCAGGAGCGGCACGGACTCGGCAGGTGGGTATTCACGCGTGAGCACGGCGATGACCTGTTCACGTTCGGCGTGGGCCAAGCCGGCCAGTGGGCTTGGTGCTACTATCAGCATCTGTGTTGGTGCTCTCATCACAAGGCCTGCCGTTCGACCAATTCGGCTGGCGTCACGATCATCGGCGTCGGTCCCAACAGCTCGGCAACTTGCGCAGTTCGCTGCAACCAATCATTGTCACAAGATACAGCATACCGGGCGCCGCCCACGGCTGCCGCTGCCAGGTGCAAGGCATTAGGCACATTCATCACTGCAAAGAACTTACCAGGCATTGGAGCGTAGTCGGGCCTTATGCTAGTTGACGCGTGACGGGGGCGGGCCTGCGGGGTACGCTGGTGGTTCTTACTACGCCAGCCAGGCACACCGGAGGTTGCTCCGCATGCTAGACGACTTTGACGATTTTTGCTTGTGGACGTCTGTCGTGGTGGACGAGATTTGGCAGCGGATTGCGCCGCTGTTCCGGCGACCCGGACCGGCACCGGACTGCTCGGACATCGAGCTGCTGACGCTGGCGCTGGTGGGCGAGTGCCGAGGCTGGGCTAGGGAAACGGAGCTCTTGAGCCACTGGCGGGAACATCGCGATCTCTTCCCTATCTTGCCCACGCAAAGCCGCCACAACCGCCGTCGTCGCCCACTGATCGACGCCTTCACGCTCATCCGGCGCGCTATCCTAGTGGGTCACGGTACCTGCCCAATAATCCGTGGGTGAAGCAGGCGGTGGAGTAGCGCGGTATGCCGTGGAGGCATATACTCTGTACGGTGAGGGAACGGAGCTGGGGGAGCAGGGATTCGGTGTTGGACGATCTGGAA
>JBPCLN010000142.1:0-4529 GCA_051003235.1 Chloroflexota bacterium
TCGATAGGCAACGACTGCATCACCGCCAACGATGGATTCCAGCCTTTCCCGTGTTGTATGACGTCCATTGACAAACGCCACGAGCGACCATATGATACCGCCGTACGAGCGAGCAGGCAAACATGACGCCGCTGAGGCGCTCCCCGGCGGGGGGAGCAGATGCAGGATTATTGACCGTCAAGGAGGAGTACATGCACGCAGTCCGGTTGACTCGACGCACCTGTCTATCTCTCTTCGCTTCCAGTTCCGTCCTCGGCCTCCTGGCCGCCTGTGGCGGGTCGGTCGCCGTAACCACCGGCACAACGACGGCCGCGACCGCGAGCGCCCCGCCGGCAACCGCGTCTAGCGCCGGTTCAACGGCGACGGCGAGCGCCGTCACTACGTCCGCCGCCACTAAGTCTGCCACTGCCACATCCGCCGCTGCTACTGCCGCTACGTCCAGCAGCACGGCCAGCACGGCGGTCGCCGCATCCGCCAACGCGGCGACCCCCACGGCAGCGCCGGTCGTGATCAAGCCCGGCATGACACCGGTGCGGCTCCTCGTCCACTGGGATGGAGTCTCCCTGGCGGCATTGCAAAAGCAAGTGATCGATCCCTACAACAACGGCCAGGGGACGCAGGACAAGGTCCAGGTGGTCGTCGAACACGTCGCCGACAACCTGTTATTCGAGAAGATCGTGGCGTCCAAACTCGGCGGCGACCCGCCGGATATCTACCATACGTCCGACAGCGTGAAAGTGCTTGCCGGGCAGCAACTGATCAATCCCTTGCCGGCCAACGAGCAGACCTACGTCAAAAAGAACTACTACCCCGGTGCCGGCGATCGCCTGACCTACCAGGGTAAAGTGTATGGCTATCCCACCGAGTTTCAGCCGATTGGTTACATTTACCGCCAGTCCTTTTACCAGCAAATGGGGATAACCACGCCACCCGCGACGCTGGGAGACGAGTTCGACTATGCTCAGAAGTTGACACAGAAGCAGGGCAATACGGCCACCCGCTTCGGCTTCACAATCATGCAGAGCCGTATCGGGCAGAACTTTTCCGACTGGATCTCTCGCTTTGGCGGGCAAATGTACACCTTCGACGGCGATCACCCTACCAAGGTCGACGTTGCCTCCCCGCAGGCGATCGACGCGGTGAGTTATTTGAAGAAGCTGGTCGACGCCGGTGTGACCGAGGGCACGACGAGCTACACCACCGCCTGGAGGAATTCCCAGGCTGCGACCGCCGAGATCGAGGTCTGGTTCGCCCTCGGCATCCGTAATGCCAATAAGCTGGACGTCTTCAATGACCTGGGCGCTTCCACCGTCCCGCCGAACGCCGGCGTGAAGCCGACCTGGAGCTTTTACGGCTATGGCCTAGTCCCAGCTAACGGCACCAAGCATCCGGACCAGGCGCAGATGGCGATGGAAGCCTTCATGCACCAGCCGGCGATGCCCTGGTCCCACTTCATCGTAGAGACAATTGGCTCGCCGCCCGCTCCCCTGAACTACCCGCTGCCGATTCCGAACTGGACGCCGGGCTTGATCCAGGCCTACGCCGTCGATGCGCCCAAGATTGCCCAGCCCTTACCGGAGGAAAAGGTGCTGGGTATCGATGAGCTGAGCAAAGCCTATACCAAAGCGATCAATGACATCCTGGCCAACAAGACATCGGTCCAGAGCGGACTGTCGGCGCTCAATCCGCAGTTGAATGACATTCTCAAGCGTACCGATCCGTGACCTAACCCTCGCCCCCCTTCCTTTTTAGGGAAGTGGGGCGAGGGGATTAGGTTCCCGAGGAGAAAGAGAAAGATGGACAGCGTAGTTGGTTCCGATGGCCCCGTGGACAGTCTTACAGCGGGCGTGGCGCGGGTCGTGATCACACCACCGGTGGGCATTGGCATGGTCGGCTATGCGGGACGGGGGCCGTCCGTTGGCATCCATGACGACTTGCAGGCGACGGTGCTGGTGTTGGCGGAGCAGATTGGGGGGAACGCCGCTGCGGCCGGCCGTGTCGCGCTCGTCACCCTCGATGTCCTCGGCATGCAAGGCGAGGCGATCACCACCGCCATAAAGTCGCAGGTCGAACAGGTCACCGGGATTCCGGCGGCCCGCGTGTTTCTCGCCTGCAGCCACACGCACTATGGGCCGGTGGTCTCCCCGCCGCACGATGGTGAAAGCGATGGGGCGGCGCAAGCCCTTGCCTACCAGGCTGCGCTGCCGCACCACGTCGCGGGAGCGGTGGTGATGGCCGACGCCGCCCGGCGGCCCATCACGCTGGCAGCGGGACGCGGCGATGTCCGCATCGGGATCAACCGTCGGGAGCGCCTGCCGGATGGTCGCATCATTCTGGGCCAGAACCCGGCTGGGACGATCGACACCGAGATGCAGGTCTGGCGCCTGGACGCGGCGGACGGCGCCGCCGTGGATCCGGGGGCGCCGTTGGGCTGGCTGCAGCGGGCTCCCGAGCCAGTTGCGGTGCTGATTAACTACGCCTGTCACCCCGTCTCCCTTGCCAGCCAGATGCGGCTCATCTCGGCGGAATTTCCGAGCGTGACCCGTGGCGTGGTGGAACACCTGGTCGGCGGTACTGCCCTCTATGTGCAAGGAGCGTGCGGCAATATCAACCCGGGTCTTATCGGACCCGATTGGGGGCAACCGGTTCGTCTGGGGCGCGCGCTGGGCGCCGAGGCAACCCGCGTCGCCTTGCTGGCGCAACCGATCGCCGGTACCCCTTTGCGGGTAGTGCGAGAGGCGGTCGCCTTTCCCGGCATGCTGCCAGCCTCCAAGGAAGCCGGTCGAGAGCAGATCGTGCGGCTGGAGGCGGACCGCGAGCGGTTGGCGGCGCAGCAGGGAAATGACGGCGCGAAGTGGTGGAATGCACGCGGGCTGGAACGGGCACGCCAGGCGCTGGAAGCCTTGGAGAGTGGCGAGCGAGTGGTAGTGGAAGGCGAGCTCTCCGTCTTACGGCTCGGCGACGCCGCCCTCGCCTTTAACCCGACAGAGCTGTTCTGCGAGTTTGGTATGGCCATTAAGGCGGCCTCGCCGTTTCCCTGGACGGCCATCGCCGGCTACACCGACGGCTCGGCGGGATACTTCCCGACGCGCGCCTCTTACCCAGAAGGTGGGTACGAGGTGGACCGCGCCTGCCGCGTCGCCCCCGAAGCGGGTGAGTTACTGCAGGAGACGACCATCCGGCTCTTGCAATCCGTTCGCTAGTGATGGTTCACCCAAATGTAAGAGGAGCACCGGACATGTCCACCGTCATCACCCGTCGTGTCCTACTTCGCACCGGCGCGCTGGCGGTCGGCGCCGTAGCCGGTAGCAATTTGCTGACGGCCTGCGGCGCTGGAAGCGCAACCAGTCAGTCCTCCTCCACGAGCGCCGCGGCGCCGGTTACTACCTCCGCCACTGCCCTGGCGGCATCGGTCAGCGCCGCTGCCACTTCGACCGTGTCTCCCAGCAGCGCCGTCACCTCAGCGGCGGTGGCGAGCACCCGTAGTGCGTCCGCGGTGGCCTCTTCCACCGCGCCTGTCACCTCCAGCACGTCGGCCACCGCCGCGTTGGCGAAAGGCGCCGTCACCCTCGAGTTCTGGTCCGCCGTGACCGGCACCATCGATCAGGGTCTGCTCAATCCCTGGGCCCAGAAGTTCACGCAGCAGCATCCCGATATCGCTGTGAACATGCACTACACGGGCGGCGACAACAATTTCGAGAAGTACACCAGCGCCATGGTGGCCGGCACCCCACCGGACGGCATCCTGACGTCCAGCTTCCCCATCGCGGCCGAGTGGGCAGCCAACAGTCAAATCCAACCGATGGATCAGTGGGCGGGTCAACTCGGCGTCAAGCAACAGGACTACTTCTCCTGGGTCTGGAATATGCAGCACTTTCATGGCAAGCTTTGGTGTTTGCTCCAGGAATACGACACGAACGTCTTCGTGTGGAATAAAGCGCTGTACAAAACCGCCGGCCTGAACGCCGACGCTCCGCCGACGCAGCTCGCGGCGCTCGACGACGCAGCGGCACGGCTTGATCACAAGCAGGCGGACGGCACGATCACCCAGGCCGGCTTTATTCCCTGGCTGAGCGCCAACATCTCCTTGTGGATCGCCGCCCGCGGTGGCGATATCTACGACGCGACGAATGGGAAATGGACCTTCGATACTCCCCAGGCCCGCGATGCGCTGGCCTGGTACCAGCAGTACATCAAACGCCTGGGCGATTACAATGCCGTCACCCAGTTGACGAAGCAATTCACCGGCAAAGTGACAGGGCTGGGCTCAGGCAAGCTTGGGCAGCAGATTGTCGGCGACTGGGTGCCGCTCTATAACTATAATGTCGATTCCCCGTCCCTCGAGTATGGTGTTGGCGTCATTCCCACGGACCCGGGCGTCGCGCCCGGTACGAACACCGTTATCGGCTCCGATACCTTCGTGCTGCCCGTCGGCGTCAAGCATCCCCAGGAGTCGATGCAGTTTATGCTGTACATGGCCTCGGCGGATCCGGTGTTGGCCTGGTGTGTCGGGGAAGCAAACGTGCCGC
>JBPCLN010000143.1:0-2508 GCA_051003235.1 Chloroflexota bacterium
TCCTCCACCGCGGCGTCAGCCGCGGTGACATCCAGCGCATCCACCACACCGACATCCGCCGCCGCCCAGGCCTCCGCCGGTCAGCGTACGCTCTTACTGTGGGGGCAAGACGTCTATTACAAGCCGGGGACGCTGGGCGACACCTTCATCAAGGAGTACGCCCAGCAGCACCCGGAGATCAAGGTGACGAGCGAGCCGCAAGTCTACAGCGCCACAAAGCTGCCGCAAATGGTGGCGGCGGGCACCGTCCCAGATTTTGCACACATGGACCGTTACCTGGCTGCGGAATGGGGCAACAAGGGCGTCATCGAGCCGCTCGACGCCATGCTGGGCCAGTCCAAGGTCCTCATTTCGTCCGACTGGCGCGACGGGCTGCGCAGCGATGTGACCTGGAAGGGCAAGGTCTTCGCCATCCCGCAGGGTTCGGATGTCTGGCTCTACTACTGGAACACGCAGAACTTCCGGGAAGTGAATCTGGACGCGGCGAATCCTCCGGCAACCTGGGACGAGCTGAAGCACGATGCGCAGGTGCTCTACAAGGCCGACTCCAGCGGCGCCATCCAGCGCTACGGCTTCGCCCCGCAGTTCGGCAATGGTGGACCGCAGGCAGCATGGCTCATCTTTATGTGGCAGCAAGGCCAGGATGAACTCAGCCCGGACCGCACCAAGGCGATCTTTAATACCGACCTTGGTCTCAACGCCTTACAACTGGTGGTCGACTTCGTCACGATGCAAGGTGGGTGGCAACGCTACCTGGATTTCACCAAGGGCTTCTCCAAAGAGCAGGGGCAGGCGGCGCTGCCGGAGGGCAAAATCTCCGCCCACCTCGACTACCAGGGCGAAGTGACCAACATCTGGAAGCCGGCGATGCCCAACTTCTCCCCCGACCTGTTTGGCGCCGGTCTGATTCCCAAGCCACCGAACGGCAAGGACACCACCTACCAGGGCGGCCCGGCCTACGTCATTCCCACCGGCGCGAAGAACGCGACCGATGCCTTCCACTTCCTGGAGTACATCTCCACTGCCGCCAACCAGGTGCGCTGGGCCGACGGTATCGGCGCCGTGCCGGAGTCGAAGTCGGTGCTGGCGAGCGACGCCTACCTCAGCAAAGATCCAGTGAGGAAGATCTACGCCCAGCTTGCCCTTGGCGGTAAGTGGGTGCCGGTCGTCCCCGGCGGCGCCGATATCCTCAAACTCCACGGGCAGTTGATGACCGATGCCCTGACCGGCGCCAAGTCGCCCCATGATGCGCTCACCGCCGCCCAGACGGCGATCCAGCAGGTGCTGGACAAGAACATGGTCGGCAGCTAAGGACCGTGAAGGCGGAGCCGTTTCCCGTGACCCAACAACAACCCATGCCGCTGTTGAGTGACCTGGAGGCGCTGGAGAGCCTGACGCCGCACTACCAGCGAGCGCTCACGTTCAAGGACCTCGACCGGTTCAGCGGACGCCAAAGGGAAGGGAGAGACGGTGGACACGCAGCGTTTTGTGGGACTGGTGGCCATGGTCACTGGTGGTAGCGGGGGGTTGGGGCAGGCGATCGTCGCGGCGCTTTTGGCTGAAGGCACGCATGTCGCCGCAATAGCGCGGCACGACAACTCCCTGGCGGACTTGCGCACGCTTCCCGGCGCAGACGCCTCCCTGCTGACCTTGACGGCTGACCTGCTAGACGTGTCAGCGGTCGACCGGGCCGTCCAGGCGGTGCGGGAGTGGAGCGGCCGGCTCGACATCCTCGTGAACGCCGCCGGGGCCTACGCCGGAGGCGCGCCGGTCGGTACGAGCGCCGACGACGACTGGCGCGCGATGCTCGACGCCAATCTGCTGACGGCCATGCACGCCACACGCGCCGTCCTTCCAACGATGGTTGCCCAGGGAGGAGGGCGCATCGTCAATGTTTCCTCGCGGGCCGCCCGCCACGTCGGGCGAGACGTGGCCGCCTACACGGTGGCGAAGGCCGGCGTCGAGACGCTGACGCTGGCGGTGGCGGAAGAGTATCGCGAGCAGCGCATCACGGCCAACGCCGTCGCCCCCAGTAGCATTGCCACCACGGCCATGCTGGCCACGCCACGAACGAGCAACAGGAGCGTTGGGTGCTGCCGGAGTCAATTGCGCGCGTCATCCTTTTCCTGGCCTCCGATGCGGCGTCAGACGTGAGTGGCGCCATCATCCCCGTATACGGCCGCGCCTGATCCAGCCGAAGGACGACTCGCCGTGCGTCCGTGCGAACCGCATTGTCGGCGCGAAATCCGATGGTGGAAAAGCGCAAAGTGCCGAGGCGCAGAATTGAACTGCGGACACACGGATTTTCAGTTCCCGTCCAAGTGTAGCATACTGTCCGGCAGTGTCTACTTCCCTCTGGAACCGTGCGTGAATAGTGCAGTAGCGTGCGCCTGTGTCTGCCGCTGTTGCGTTGTGATTAGGGGGAGCGTTAGGGGGTAAATGCTACAAGGGCGGCAATACCGCCTGGCTCTGGACTTCCCATGCCGATGCGGAACAGTATGACTATGG
>JBPCLN010000144.1:0-12728 GCA_051003235.1 Chloroflexota bacterium
AGCCCGAGCGAGGCATCCGGCAGTCTTCGGCTACGCGCCAACGAAGGGGAAGAGACGCCGCAGCGTCTGCTCGGACAACGGCGCGCCATACTCGCAGGCTTCGAATGCTTCGGCGTAGCGGACTCGCGGACCGCGCTCTGGTCCATACCAACGCACCAGGTCGTCACGGTAGCGGTCGGCCACCGCGGCGAAGCCCGGCAGCCGCCGCTCCGCCAACCAGCGCCGTCGACCTGGTGCGTCGCTCGCCGGGGGAACTTCGGCCAACACATCGGTGTTGAAGGGGAGCCACTCGTACATCTGCGACGTGTGCTGATGCGCCATCTCCATCTTTAATTCCGCGGTGGAGTCGATATCGATCACAATGTCCGGCGTAAACGGGCACGGCTTGTGGAAGGAGTCGGAGACATACATCATGTGGGGGTTATGTTGCAGGTGCGGAGTGAGCGGCTCGTTGTTTGGCACCGTCACCACGTATGCCGCATCCTGGATCAGCACGGCAGCGTAGCGATGATCGGGATGGTAATCCCAGGGGCGGGGCCCCAGCACCAGGTCGGGCCGGAAGTTCCGAATCAGGCGGATGACTTCGCGCCGCCGATCTAAGGAGGCGTCGAGCTGCCCGCTCGTGGTGTCCAGGACCTGTGAGGTAATCCCAATCATCGCGGCGGCGGCCTGCGCCTCGTCCGCCCGCCGCCGGGCCAGTTCGATGCCGCCGATTTCGTGATGGCCCGTCGCGCCGTTGGTGAGTGACACGAAGTGCACAGTATGGCCGGCCTGGGCCCAGAGCGCCGCGGCGCCACCCACCTTGAGTTCGTTGTCGTCGGGATGGGCGCCGATGGCCAGAATGCGCAACGGCTTCCCCGTTGCGCCTACCTCAGTCGTGTTCACCACCTATGCCGCCTTTCGCCCGTATCTGCTGAGTGTGCGCCATCAGCCGTCGCCTATACTACTGCAACGCGCGATTGCCGGTGGTGCGCAGGAATGAGATTAGGAGCCAGACGATGTATTCCCGCGGTATTATCACCGACGAAGTGTCCCAGGATCTTGACGTAGTGATCAAACTCATGCAGCGTTTCAAGGTGACAGGTGCCGAGATCCGCACGATCTGGAATACCCCGGTGGACAAACTAAGCGCCGCTCAGGTGCAGCAATTGAAGCAACGCCTGGATGCGGAAGGGATGTTCGTCCCTGCGGTCGCCACGCCTTTCTTCAAGTGCGACCTCGGCGATCCGGGCCAATATCGCGAGCATTTGGCGATCCTGCGTCGGAGTATTGACGCCGCCCACGCGCTGGGCGCACCGCTACTGCGGGTGTTTACCTTCTGGCGGAAGGCGCCACTGCCGAACTGGGAGCCGATTCTGGCGGCGTATCAAGAACCGATCGCGCTTGCCCGGCAAAGTGGGGTCGTCCTCTGCATCGAGAACGAGCCTTCCTGCTACATCGGCACCGGCGCCGAGTTGGGACGGTTCCTGCGGGACCTCAATGTGCCGGAAGTACGCGGCATCTGGGATCCTGGGAACACCGTGGCCGAGCCGGCTTTTCCCGATGGCTACACGCATGTTCGAGGCTTCTGTCCGCACGTCCACATCAAAGACCTGAAGGTGCAGGCCGATGGGCGGGCAACGAGCGTGCCCCTTGGCGAGGGAAATCTGGATATTCGGGGTCAGTTACTGGCGCTCCTCGCCGATGGTTACGCCGGCTGCATCTCCCTGGAGACCCATTGGCGGCCGCAGCAACTCTCGGAGTCCCTTCTGCGGCTCCCCGGCGGCGAGCAATTTTCCGCCTTCGGTGAAGAAGCGAGTGCCTTGTGCTTGCAGCGTTGGGATGAAATCGAAGCGAGCATGGGGTTAGCCTGACGAAGGCGCCGTGCCTGGCAGATCAGGGCAGGAGCACTTCACGACCGCTCCGGCTGGATTCTTCACAGGCGAAGAGGGCGCGCATGACGTCGCGTCCCCACTCGCCCGGCGCCTCCAGGGCGCCCTCGCCTCGAATTGCCGCGGCGACATTCTGCAACTGCCGGGCAAACCCGCTGGCCGGCGGCACGGCAACGACGCGATAGGCTTCGACATCCGGCTGGTCGGGATCGGTGGCTTCCAGTTCTTTGCCATAGCGCAGCATGCCTTTCGTGCAAACCGCCTGCGCCAAAGAGGTTGAGGCGCCGCTGAAGTGGCCGGTCAGGGCGAGCGTACCGGCGGCGCCGTTCGCAAACTGAAAATAGGCCAGCGTGCCGTCGTCCGATGGATAGGCATTGAAGAAGCTGCCGACAAGAGCTTTGACCGCCACGATGCGGCTGCCGGCCAGCATCATCAGGCGATCAAGGAAATGGACGCCGTTGGCCAGCAACTGGCCTCCCCCCTCGGCTCGGTCAAAGAGCCAGACTGGATTGGACCCCAAGCGCCGCTGGCTGTACTGTGTTTCCGTTGCCCATGCCAGCCGGCCAAGGCGACCGGAGCGGATAAGGTCACGCGCCGCGGCCGGAACCGGATGAAAGTGATGCGTCAGGCCGACCGCCAGCAACCGTCCGGCACGCTGGGCGGCGTCCAGCATGCTGTCGCATTCCTCGACGGACATGGCCATCGGCTTCTCCACCAGCACGTGCTTGCCGGCCTGGAGGGCCTGGATAGCAGCCTCGGCATGCAGCCGGTGCGGCAGGGCGAGGACGACGAGATCGATATCGTCGCGGCGGAGGAGGGCGTCCAGGCTGGCCTCGCCGGCACAGGCAAACCGCTGGGCGAAGGTGAGGCGCCGGGTCTCGTCCACCTCGGCGACCGCCCGGAGCGCTACGCCATCAAGCTGCTGAGCGGCCTTCGCGTGGTCGGCGGAAACCCGCCCGGCCCCCACGACGCCTAATCCAAGTGTCCCCGTCATCTTGCCCCCTTCCAGGCACGCGCCACGCATGTGCCGCCCGCCGGACTGGGGATGATAGCATCCCCGCGTTTCTCCGCACCTTGACCGGAAGTCCTGAGCGGTCTACACTGCGCCAACTTCCGGCGAGCGGCCCAGCCGGTCGGAAGCGACAATAGTGTCGTTCGGTTGTTCGACCAGTGTGAGAAAGGCAGGTTTGGCGTGATTTCACCATTGACTCGGCGCGCCGTACTGCGCGCGACCATTATGACCACCGGCGGTGTAGTCGGTGCCGCCCTGTTGGTGGCCTGCGGTGGTGGCGCGGCGGCCGTCGTTGCCACGTCTTCCGCCGCCACGACGGCCGCGGCGGTGCTACCGACTACTGCCCGTCAGCCGGCTACGAGTGCAGCCACGACGGCAGCCGCGCCAACTAGTAGCAGCGCGACGGCGACCGTTGCCGTCCCCACCTCCACCAGTGCGGCGGTAGCGCCCGCGGCCGCGGCCGGCCAGTTGCTCTTGTTGCTGGAGGCGGACGACAATCAACGAAAAGTCTGGCAACAGGTGGTCGACGCCTTTCATCAGGCCGGCCACAAGCCGTCCGTCGAACTCGCGAATCCCAGCAGCATTTACACCAAGTTCGATACCATGATTGCCGGCAATGCCGGGCCGAACCTCTTTGCGGGGTTCGAGACCAAGCAACTACCGCACTATGCCGGCGCCGGTGCGGCGCTCAACATGGACCCGTACGTAGCCCGTTCAACGACAATCAAGCCGGCCGATTTCTTCACCTACACCTGGTCGAAGCACGTGATCAACGGCCACCTTTCGGCGATGCCGACGAACAATGCCGTCCTGGCTCTCTTCTATAACAAGGACTTATTTCAGGAGGCCGGCGTCGCGCCGCCGCCCAAGCAGTGGGGAGCCAAAGGATGGGATACTGCCGCTTTTCTCGACACCGCCCACAAACTGACCAAGACCAGCGGCGGCAAGCAGCAATGGTTCTCCAGTTGGAGCACCTGGTGGGTCTATGTTTTGCCCTGGGTGTGGGGCAATGGCGGCCATCTCTTCGATGCCACCATCAGCAAAGTGCTGGTGGATGCGCCGGAAGTCGTTTCCACCTTTCAATGGCTGGCTGACCTCACCTGGAAGGAACACGTTCAACCGACACCGGCCGAAGCGAAGACAGCTACGCCCTCCTTCGTGAACGGGACGCTGGCCATCTCCGGCACGACGGAGAACTCCGCGCCAGGGTATCTCCAGACGATCAAGAGCTTTCAGTGGGACGTGGCGGTGATGCCGATCGGCACCGCCGGCGTATGGACGCGGGATCCATCCAATTCCGCGATCGCCTGGGCCGGCACCAAGCAGGCGGACGCGACGTGGGACCTGGCGGAGTACATGGGCGGCGACGAGGCGCAACTGATCATCGGCCTTGGCGGCAATGGCGTTCCCGCGCGCATTTCCGCGGCGCGGTCACCCAAGTTCCTGAAGCAGCCCAACGGTGTAGACTGGCAAGTGTTCGTGGATGGCATCGAACACGAAGGCATCCAACCGATCACGGATAACTTCCCAACGGTTGACAGCACGATCGGCAAGCAGACGGCGCCGCTCTGGGCCAACCAGCAAACGGCCCAGCAGGTAATGACGACCCTGAAGCCTTTGCTCGAGCAACTCCTGACGGCGGCAAAGTACCGCCGCGATCGCACCGGCTTCTGGCAAGACAAAGGCTGGGCGGCGACAACGGGCTGAGGGCTTGGGCCGCAGACCTCAGTCGCGGCCCCAGCCCTCAGCTCCGAGCAGGTTTCTCTAAACCCTTTCGCTTCCATGGCTGCGGATTGGCGCTTCCTGCAGCCGGCGGCGGAGGTCTTGCCACTCCGGCGTACCGTCGTCGTACCGGGCTTCGAGGCGCGTGCCGCGTTCGTAGGCGGGGAGATTGCCCAGCGCATTATCCTCCCAGTAGCCGTGTGGCGGGCCGGAGCCGGCGTCGTGTTCGCTCGCAAAGTACGTGATGTCGCCGTTAGCGCGGTGGATACCGTAGATGACCGGGCGCTCCTGGTGTTCGGTCGTGTTCGTACGGTAGGTCTGGAGGGCTGCCTCATCTATCTCAATGCCGAGCCCGGGTGTTTCCGGGACGCGAACATAGCCGCCCTTGACCACGATCGGCTGCCGCAGTAACTGGTGTTGGAACATGTTCACGCAGGTGACAGCCGGCCATTGGGCGTGGCTGCATACCGCGCCGAGGTGCATGGCCATCGTCGTCGTGATGCCGGTGCCGACCAGTTGCAGCCAGAAGGGCATGTTTGCTTCGTGCGCCACCGCCGCCTGACGCTGGACGGCCGATGCTCCGCCGCTCACGACGAAGCCATCGCAGACCTGCTCGCGTAGCGCCGTCATGATCGGCGGCGCGCCATAGTGCATTGCGATACCACAGCGGGTCTGGGAGCGGAGGCGCTGGTTGCCGGCCACGTCGCCCTGCGGAATCGGCGACTCGTAAAGTTGCACGTTGCGGAATGTATCCAGCTCTTTGAGTACCGGCACGGCGCTGGCGGCGTTGACCAGGTGTCCATTAAAGTCGAGGTCCAGCGAGAAGTTCTCGGGAATCACGGCGGTGGTCTGACGAACCTGCTCGACCACGTCGAACCAGGGTCGCGCCTTCTGCTTATGGGCGGTGTAGCCCAGCTCGACGGCCCGTGCTGCCTCCGCCGCCATATCTTCCGCTGGCATGTCGATACACCACCAGGAGAGCGGACACCAGTCGCGGACTTTCTGGCCGAGCAGCCGGTAGACCGGCACGCCGGCCGCCTTACCGGCGAGATCGAATAAGGCCATCTGCAACCCGGCGCCAAGGCTATCATCCCACATACACTCGGCCGGCTGCTTGCCAATCACCCGCGCCACGGCGGCATCGCTGACCCGCCCCCAGGTGTAGTTGGGCATGGTCTCGCCGAAGCCAACCAGCCCGCCATCGCTTTTCACGCGGCAGACTTCGGCGATGTGCCAACTGCCGGTGTGGCGGGCCATGTTGCGCTCGGGAACGTCGTAGAACGGAATATCGACCAGCAGACGGTCCACTCCAGTGATGCGTAGGCCCACGTTCTTTTCTCCTTCTCCGCGATCCAGTTTCGGGCGCCATCGTAGCAGGTTCCGCGTAAGTGTGGCTCGCGTGATCATTGCGCCGCAGGAGGACGTTGGATGCTACGATCACTGCGCCAAACGACCGGTGGGTTACGATCGGTATGTAAGGAGTAGACAATGCGCGCTGTCCAGTTCTTCGGTAATCGCGAGGCGGTCGTGATCGACGTGCCGATGCCATCGCCGGGGCCCGGCGAGGTGCTGGTTGAACTCCGGGCTGCGGCCGTCTGTGGCAGTGATCTGCACCGCTATCGCCATCCGCCCTCCGACCCGCCCAATACGTTTATACCCGGCCACGAGCCGGTGGGCGTGTTGCGGTCGGTTGGGGCAGCCGTGACCGGCGTGTCGCCTGGTGACCGTGTCGTCGTCTATCACCGTCGCGGCTGCGGACGCTGCGCTTACTGCGTCGCCGGCAACGTGATGCTGTGCCCGAACGGGCAGCGGGCCCATGGATTCGCCTGCGACGGCGCGGATGCCGACTACATGGTCACGGACGCGCGTTGCCTCCTACCCTTGCCCTCGCAATTCTCCAATGAAGAAGGCGTAGTACTGGCCTGCAACGCCGGCACCGCCTTTGCGCCGTTGCGCCGCCTCGGCGTGAGCGGTTGTGACACGCTCGCAGTATCCGGCCTCGGTCCCGTTGGCCTCTGCGCAGTCATGTTTGGACGCGCCATGGGGGCACGAGTGGTGGGTATTGACCCTTCTCCCACCCGGCGGGCGCTGGCGGCGCAATTGGGCGCAATGGCAACGCTCGACCCGCTCGGCGGTCCGGTGGGGGCATCCCTGCGCCAGATCACCCCGCGCGGCGCCGACGCCCTCGTAGAGACTTCGGGTAATCCGACCGCCCACGCCACCATCGTTGAGTTGTTAGGCATCGGCGGGCGGGCAGCGATTGTCGGAATGGCTGCGGACCGTCCCGGAATCAATGCCTGTGACCTAATCTGGAAGCAAATCAGCCTGGTGGGGTCCAACCTCTTCCCCATTGCCATGTGGGACGAACTGCTGACCTTCGTCACGGAGCGCCAGATACCGCTCCGGGAGGTGATCGGGGAAGTCCTTCCGCTCGAAGCCGCCTCGCGTGCCTTCACCCTTGCCGATACCGCCGCGACCGGCAAGGTTGTCTTTCGCTGGTGACGTGTGCGGCATAATCGCCGCATTCTTCATGAAGTGAAAGGAGGCCATCACCGTCACGTCCTCCTGGAGTCACAGCGCCGCTAATCGGACCTCCTGGCGAGATCCTATCCGGCAAGCCGCTCCGAGGGGAGCGGCCCTTTTGTTGATTGGCCAGCGCCGCGGACGTGACGGTTCGCGGCGCTTTGTCGTTTTCCGGTGTGTCACTGAGAAGGAGGTGCAACAGTGAATGCTGCAGGGTTTTCGGAATTGACGTGGAAGAGTTGGTATCGCAGCGAACACTGTGCTCGAAGAAGCAATCCTGCCGACCGCTCTCGATCTCTTCATTGCTGAGGGCTGGATTACCAGAACCGCCTCGCTGCTCAAAAGTGGTAAGACATGGTTCAAGCCAGGCGTGGTCGGACCTGACAGTGTGCGGCGGCGAGCCGCTACGATCTTTCCGGCGAGATGGAGCAATGGAGCTGCTCCAACTGCCGGGGAGGATCCATTGACCAGGCGTATGCTAGCACAGCGGCGCGGATGCGTGTCGTCGGGCAGTTGGTGGGCTATGCTGGGGAGTATGGGGTGGTGACGGCGCTGAGTCGGACGATCGGCGTCACGCGCCAGACGTTGTACCACTGGAGCGCAAAGGGCGAGCGGGCGGTGGAGGCGGCGTTCGACCCGGGCACGCCATTGCCGATGGCGACACCAGACCTGACGCGGCGGGTCCTGACGACGCTGGTCGACGGGCATGCCAGCGACCGGGGCATCCAAGGGTGCCTGGTGGGTGGTGGGTTGGCGGTGAGCCTGGGGACGGTGTCCGGCGTGGTATAGGAAGCGGAGCGGCGGGCGCTGTTGGCCGTTGCAGGGCCGGTCGTTGTGGGACCGTGCGTCCTCGCCTTGGACGAGATTTACGGGAACAGCAGGAATGCGGCGCCGACGCCCGCAGGGCGGTCGTGCACGCCCGGATAGTCGAGGTTCGCCCAGCTCTTCGTCCGCGGAATCATCCGCGGCTCTCTCCGCTGAATGTCTCGGATTTTGGCTTACGATTGGTAGGTGAGCACCACCCCCAACGCCTGCTCGGGATGCTCGATCAGGAGATCGGCTGCTTCGCCGGCGCGGTCGACCGGAAAGCGATGGGTCAGCAAGGGCTGAGTGCGTAAGCGCCCCGTCGCTTGCAAGTGGAGCAGGGCCTCCAGGTTGGTGAGGGCGTCCCAACGCAGGAAGCGCCGCGGGTAGTCGACGTCGCCCCGATTCCAGGCGGGATCGCGACTGCCCGGTCCGCGACCGTAGACCCAGCGCAGATCGATCTCCTTCAGGTGCGGATGGGCGTCGCCGGTGGCGCCGCCAAAGTCCGGCAGCAGCGGCCCGCCCACAAGCAGGACGACGCCGCTCGGCCTTACCAGCCGGACGGCCAGGTGCATAAGGTCGCTGCTGCCGCCACCGACGCAGATCGCCACCGTATCGGCGCCCAGGCCGTTCGTGCGCCGCCGCACTTCCGCCAGGAACTCGCCGGATTGAGCGTCAATGGCCGCCGCGATGCCGCAGGCGCGCGCAATCTCCAGCCGGAGGGGGTAGCGGTCGATGGCCAGGGCACGCCCACCCGAGGCAAAGGCGAGTTGGGCGAGACACTGCCCCACCATTCCTAGGCCAATGATGGCCAGCACTTCCCCTGGCTGGAATTCGGCTCGACGCAGGGCGTGCAGCGCGGTCAGGGCAACGTTGGTAGAGGCCGCCTCCTCCGGGGTTACGCCCTCCGGAACTTTCGCCATGGCGTGGCGCGGTACGTAACCGTACTCCGCGTGGGCTGCAAAGCCGCCGCCGGCGCAGGCGACGAGGTCGCCGATCGCCAGCGTCTCACGCAGGTCGTCAGACCGCTCAATGACACGCCCGCACGATTGGTAGGACATGGGGCGATCGATCACGGCGGTCTGCCCCTGCTCCGCCCGTTCTCGTGCTGCCAGGCGGGTGCGGCGCAATCCTCCCAGCTCCGATCCCTCTCCGAACACGGAGCAAATCGTCTGCACAATTGCGCCGCTGCCCTCCAACACCGGCCTCGGCGCATCACGAACGTGCACCTCGCCACGATTGGTGGCCATGACCTGTTTCACGACGCCCTCCCCCGCGATTCAATCCCCGCAACCGGCTGCAACGCCTGCTGAGAGGCGCGATCGCTCGCCTCGCCGGCAGCCTCCGGCTGTAACCAGCGACCGAACCAGGCCAGCAGTTCGGCACGCATCTGGGGCGTCACCGTGTGTCCCGTCTCCGGATACAGGACATTTCGGAAGCGCTCGGGCACGCCAACCGCGGCGTAGACGGCACTGACGTGGCCGGCCAGTTCCCGAACGCCGTCCGCCGGCGAGCCGGCATCCAGCTCGCCCGTCAGTGCCAGGAACGCTCGGGGGGCGATCAAGGCCAGCACCGCCTCCGTGTCGAAGTGCTGGAGCAGCCCCTGCACGAAGTAGTAGATGCCGTGCTGCCGCAACTCACCGTGAGCGATGAGGTTCTGGTAGCGGGTGAGGCAGGCAATGGCGACTGTCGCGGTGACGCGCTCGTCCACCGCGGCGAGCCACCAGGCCCGCGTACTGCCCATGCTCATCCCCGTGGCGCCGATGCGCTCAGCGTCCACCTCCGGGCGGCTGCACAGATAGTCCAGGGCGATCTGATCGTCACGCACGAACATACCCCAGAGTGTCCGACCAAACCAGAGGTGCAGCTTGAAGAGGCTCTCCTGCTCCGCCCGCCCGGTCTCCAACGCTCCGGCCGGACCGGTCCCTACCCGGTCGCCGTGCCAGTAGGCGTCCGGCGCCAGCACGACGTAGCCGGCGCGGACCAGGGCTTCACCCAGTGACATGCTGCCGCCGTTGGTGTCGGGGGCGAGGATTTGCGACTTGTCCGGTGTGGAGGAATGCAGCCAGAGGACTGCCGGCGCTGGCGCTTGCCGGCGTTCCGGGATCAGCAAAAGGGCAGTCACGGAGCCGTCCACGCCGTTATCGAGCGCCACAGATTCCACGCTGAAGCCGTCGCGCAGTTCCCGGGAGAGGAGTCGCGCCCTCTCGGGCGATGGCCGGGGTGGCAGGTCGCCCAGCGAATGCAGCACCTTCTGCAATACGTCCGGCCGGCGGGCTTGCCAGGTTGGGGCGTCTGCCGGCGCCGGGAAGGGCGGGACGCGCAGCCCCTGATAGACCGGTGGGACGGCGACGTCGCGCTCCGCCTGCCGTGCGGCGTAGACTGCGCCGGCCTCAGCGTCACCGGTGGGGTTCGACGGTTGCGGCGCCATCATCCCACCTCCGCACCCTGGAGGAGCGTATTGATGCGCGGCGCCAGCCGGGTCACCCCATCCTTGGCGGAGCGTTGGCCGAGGAACACCGGCGTTAACTCCTCCGAGTTTGCCTTTTCCATATCTGTCCACACCGTCGTGTACTGCGTCACCACACCGTATTGGGGCAGGTCCAGGTAGGAGGCAATACTTGCCGGCTGCTTATCGGTCTGCAAAAAGGCCGGCGAGTTGGCGACACTCTTCAGCACCGGCACGCCGCGGCCGAGGGTGGTGATTGTCGTCTGCCCCTCCGAACCCACGACGTAGCGCAGCAATCCCCAGGCGACCCCACTGGCTTTGGTTGCGGCGTTCATCGAAATCGAGTCCGGCCAGAGGGGGGCGGCACGCTTCTTTTGCATCGGCATGGGGGCGATATCCCAGTCGACGTCCTTGATCTGACTGCGCAGATCGAAGAAGTAGGGCGGCGTGGCGATCATGGCGGCTTTGCTCTGGGCGAAGAGCGTGGTGTCGTCGGCGCTATTGGCCGCCTTGCGCTCCGCCGGCGTGGGGCCGACGTGGTGAACATTCGGCAGATCGGCGTAGAACTGCAAGCCTTCGGTCGCGGCCGAGGTATCCAGCACGCACTGCTTCAGGTCATCGGAGAGCACCTGGCCGCCGTTCTGCCAGACCCACATGCGCCAGCGCGTCCAGGAGTAGCCGGTGAGCGGGAAGCCCCACTGTGTAGTCTTGCCGTTGCTCGTGACGGTTAGCTTCTGGGCGGCGTCCAAAAAGGCGTTCCAGTTCCAGGACGGGTCTTTCCAATCGACCGCTGGGAAGGGAATGCCGGCGGCGCGGAACAACTGCTTGTTATAGGCGATGCTCTGCGTCAGCCAGTGCTGCGGGAAGCCATAGAGCTTGCCGTGATACTTGAGGCCGTTGAACAACACCGCGTAGTAGTCATCGAGCTTGAAGGTGTGGTCGGCGCCGATAAAGGCATCCAGTTCGTGGAAGGCGCCGTTCTTCGCCCAGCCCGAAGTCGGCTTGTCCTCCATGAGAATGACGTCCGCCCCCACGCCGCCTGCCAACTCGGCCTGTACTTTGTTGAAGTAGTTGCTGGGGATGGGCTCGGTTGCTACGGGAATACCCGAGGCGGTGCTGTACTGCTGGGCAATCTTCTCCCAGATGGCCTGCTCGTTTTTGTCGCCGAAGAACGAGAAGCGGATGCCACCATTCGCCTTTTCCACGGCCGACACGCTGGCCGGAGCAGCCATGGTACTCCCACCATTACTGACCGCGGCACTCGCGGTGGCGATACTACTGGTCTGAACAACACTGCTGGCTGTGCTTACCGCCGTGGCCGAGCCTGCGCTCCTCGCTATGGCGGTGGATTGTTGCGCTGTGGTCGTGACAGCGGCAGGAGCGTTAGCCGTGCCGCCCCCGCACGCTGCCAACGACAAGGCGCCGGCCAGCCCGGTCAGACCGATCAGCACCCGCCGCCGGGTCACGTCGCTGGACTTCTCTGCCAAGGGGTTACTCGACCGCCGCACATTCATCTGGCCGTCTCCACTATCCATGCCCGGCCCGAAGGCCGCGGCGGCTAGCGTAGCACGGCGCGCGGATCGTCGGTTCCCAGGACGACGGTGCGCTCATCAAGTCGGTTGGCGCCGCGCTGGAGATACCCGTTGAGGCTGGCTTCCTGTCCCGGCAGGACGCGCACCTCGAAGCGGTAGGGCGGCGGCACCCGCACCGGCGCGATTTGCCCCGCCTGCACCAGCCGGCAGGCCGCCGTTGCGCCGGCGCGAATCAACTCCCACGCCCGGGCCGGCGCCAGCGACTGCGCCGCCTCCCGGCCGAGGCCGATCTTCGTGGTCACGCCGACAAGCTCCGGCACGAGGGCCTGCGCCTCCGCCACCGCCTTGTCATCACCGGACAGGAACGCCGTGGGTACGGCGCAGAGCGTGCCGGCCATCGTGGCGCGCAAGCCGAACTCGCCGATCGGGACACCGTTGAGCTGGTAGTACTCGATGGTACGGGACGAGTAGGTGTGGGCTAAGGGTGCGTCGGGCGTGCCGGCCATGGCGTGCTGGCCGACGAAAAACAGGGCGTCGAAGGTACCGTCGAGGCGGTACGGCGCCCGTACTCCGCGCCCAGCCACCAACTGGGCCCGCTCGTGGAAGAGTTCGTAGTCGATGCCGCCGGACCCATGGCCATCCCAGACCACCACCTCGGCCTGCGGGTCGGCATCGAGGATGCCGTCGACACAGGCATTCACCTCCAGCGTCAACAGGCGCTTCGATTGCGCCATGTTGCCCGCCGCCTCCGGCAGGCGCGTCTGATCGAACCCGAAAATCATCGCCGGACCTTCGAGGTCCGTGAGGATGAAGAT
>JBPCLN010000145.1:0-4514 GCA_051003235.1 Chloroflexota bacterium
TGCAGCAAGACGTGGAAAGTGAGGAGCAACGGACACTGTTGCTGAAATGCTCGGGACCAACTCGAGATCACCGAGGTCGTTGTCCCCTAGCGGCGGCATACGCGCCGAACAGACCAGCTTCGGTGTCAATGGACGGCTTGCGGGGCGACCTGCTCGCCGCTGGTGATTTCGGCAACGGTGTCCAAGTCGACGCACATCCCGCTCCCGGGCGCCTTTCCCGACGTTGCCGGCACCCGGGGGCGGATGCGACTTAATCCCGCTTATCGCACCCTTGGCTGGAGGGCGTAACGCAGCAGAGCGGAAAACCGGTCGATCGGTTCCGGCCGGCGAGGAGCGCACCGAGTGCGGTGCGCAAGTGCCGTGCGCGCGGCAATGCCGGCATGCGTATGCCGTCGTCCCCCGGGTGCTGGAGCGGTGCGGTGGTCCCCGGTCCTCGTTCTCGCGGGAAGCGGCAGGGAGACACCGTCCCGGTCCCGGGCGGCAACCGTCGGCGCCGAGGGGGTGCGCTGCGCGAGGCGACCGCCGCAGCCGTCCGGCGGCGGTCGCGCCGGACGGGCTGGTCCGAACGGGTCTCCCATTGGTGGCCCGGCTCCTGGTAGGGTTGCCATGGCACCGGCGGCGGCCGATTTCACCCTCCTCCCGGTGCTTCCCAGTCCCCGGCGTCGACCACCGGGACGCATGCGGGCCCGTTGACGGGCCCGGCGGGCACGCCCCCGGCGGCGGCGGTGGCGGCCCGTGGCGTCGTCTCGGGTCGGGGCGGTGTGACCGTGGTCCCGCCGCCGGCAGTTGGTGACCGATCCGGCCGTTGCCGCCGCCGCGCGCGTTGCCGAGCGACGGCCGGCCGACATGGACTGCCCTGATGCGGATACCAGGATTCGCTCCCTCGTTCCCGCTCGCCGAGCGGTCCCGCCGTCACCGGCGCACCGCCAGTGACGTTGCCGGCCATGGCGTGACGGCGGGGGCGATGGGTGACGGCGTGGCCCCGCAATGAGCGGTCGTCGCGGCATCCGACCACGACCGGACCCACAGCGGCGGTATTGATTGTCTCATCCTGCCGATCGGGTCATGCGCACCCCGTACCTTCTGGTAGCGCAGAGAAACGGGACGGGAAAGCCGCGCTTTCCGGGCAGTCCATAGCGTACGTTGGGAGCAGCGCGCCTTCATGGCGCGCGATCACCACAGAAAAGAGCCCCCAATGCACCGGTTTCCAGCGGTCTTCGGCATCCTCCTGTGCCTCGCGCTCGGGGGTGCCGTGACGCCCGCGCTGGCGGCGGGGACGAGTGACCTGGTCAGCCCGCAGATTGTAGCCCTGGTGAATCAGGACCGGGTCGGCGCCGGGCTTTCGGCCCTGACAGTCGATGCCCGTCTGACCACGATCGCCGATGCGCGCGCTCAGTATATGCTGCTGCACGGCTTCTTCTCACATTGCAGCGGCGGTGAGGGAGACACCAGTTGCCCGCTGTCCGGCTATGACTTCGTGGCCCGGGAGCAAAGCGCCGGCATCGGCGTGCAGGTGGCAGGGACGACCGTCGCCGAGAACCTGGCCCTCAATAACGCCGCCGCCGCCACGGCAGCGGCGCAGACGAACACGGCCTGGCTGAATAGCCCCGAGCACAAGGCCAATATCATGGACAGCCGGCTCACCTATACGGGTGTCGCCGCTATCTGCTGCTTTGCCGGCAGCGTCGGTGGCACGACGATCAGTGCCGCCGACAACGTCACGGTCTATGTGCAGGAGTTCAGCGGCGGACCGGGAGCCGTGCCCCCGCTCACCGGCGCGGCTCCCGCGGGAACGTGCCAGTACATCCTGGGCTTCGCCACGCTGCACGGCCTGGACAGCGCCGACACCAGCGGCTGTGTCACCAATCAGGCGTTCGCCGCCAACGGCGATGCCCAGCAGACCACCGCTAATGGCCTCATGGCGTGGCGCAAACTGGATAACTGGACGGCGTTCACCAACGGCTACTGGACCTGGATCAACGGCCCGGCGGGGCTGGCGAAGCGCCTTAACACGGAGCGCTTCGCCTGGGAAGCCAACCCGGACGGCCTGCCCCTCGCCTCGTAGCAACGCCCGCTGCGCCTGCCCCCCAGGGCGGGGGCCGTCGGGAGACGGTACCGGGGAGATCCGGCAGGAACCCGTCCGGTACCATCCCTGCTGCCGCTGATCAATAAAGGAGTCCTTCGATAAAGGAGTCCTTCGATGCGCTGGATCCGCTGGTGCTTTCTCCTGGTGTGCGGCCTCGCGCCGTTGCTTCCCGCCGGTCGCGCGCTGGCCGACGGCGTCACCGTGACGAGTCCCGATGGGAAGCTCGGCGCGGTGGAGGCCTTTCGCACCGACCAGACGTCGCTGGCCGACGACGCCGGCGTGCGCTGGGAGCGGCTGACCTTCTGGTGGAAAGGGCTGCAGGCCGGCCCCGGCCAGCCGCTCAACCCGTTCTATCTGCCGCTCAGCTACATCGACCAGGAGCGGGCGCACGGCATCCAGGTGGTGGGCGTCCTCGTCAATACGCCGGACTGGGTGGCGGCCGATCCGGGAGAGGGCGGCAAGTCGCCGCCGAAGAACCTCAACCTCGCCTATAACGATCCCAACAACTATTGGGGCCAGTTTGTGCGTCAGGTCGTGAAGATGTACGCCGGGCACGTCGATACCTGGATCGTCTGGAACGAGCCGGACATCACGCCCGACGCGCCCAACGCCGCCTACGACCTCTGGTCGGGGTCGCCGGCCAACTACTACCGGTTGCTCAAGGTCGCCTACCTCAACGCGCATGAGGTCAATCCGAACGCGCAGGTATCGTCCGCCGCGGTGACCTACTGGACCGATATCCACATGCAGCGCGAGCAGTGGTTCAGCCGGTTCCTGACCCAGGTGGCGGCCGACCCGACGGCGGCCCAGCATCACCAGTACTTCGACATCACCGCGCTCAACCTGTACACCAACCCGGAGGACCTCTACACCGTGCCCACGCTCTATCACCAGCTCATGCAGGAGCAGGGCTTCGACAAGCCGATCTGGATCACGGAGACGAACGTGATCCCCTACGACGACCCGGTGAACGCCAACACGCCCGACGGCACGGCGGCGGAGATGCGTTCGAGGCTGGCCGAGCAGGCGAACTATCTGCTGGAAGCGATCGCCATGGGCTTGGCCGCCGGCAGCCCCCGGATCGAGGTCTACAAAATGAAGGATGGCGACGGCGACGTCGTCAACGGCGAGGCCCTGGTGCGTGCCGACTACACCAAGCGTCCCGAATACGCCGCATTTTCGGTAGCGGCCCAATATTTCTCCACCTTCCAGAGCGCTACCCTTTTCGCGCCGGGTGACCTGCGCGAGGTCGTCTTCGACCGCGGCAGTTCGCGCGTGACCGTCCTCTGGGACGCCGCTCCGACGCCGATCAACGTCCTGGTGCCGGCGGCAGGCAACGGCCAGGCGCAACAGGGCGGCCCGCTCGGCAACTTCCAGGCGGTCAATGCCGGCCAGGGTGGCTTTGCCCTCACACTACCGGGTGCCACCATGCACACCGACCTCACCAACCCGACCGCCTACCTGATCGGCGGCACACCGGTGGTGCTGGTCGAGAACGGCGTCGGTGGCGCCGTCACCGCCGCGACGAACCGCTCGCCGGTCACGTTGCCGCCGTTCCGACCGGTGGCCGCGCGCCTGGCCGGGGAACAAGCGACCGGCAGCCTGTCGGGTTCCGTGCCGGCGCGGCCGGCACGGACGACAACATCCACCGCGGTAAGCGGCTGCACGTTCGTCCTCGGCTTCCAGGCCGTCGCCACGCTGATCCCCCGGACGGTCGGGACGTGCTCGGACGACGAGCGGCACAGTGCGAGCAACGGCGACGCGCTGCAACACACCAGCGGCGGCCTTTTGGTCTGGCGGAAGGCCGACAACTGGACCGCCTTCACCGACGGCTACCGCACCTGGGTCAACGGCCCCTCCGGCCTGCAGGAGCGCCTCAACACCCAGCGCTTCGCCTTCGAAGCCAATCCCCAACGATTCCCGGTGCTCTCCTCGTAGAAGCGGGCGAACGCCGGCGCAGCCGCCCGCGCGCCGCGCGGCGCTCAGCGGGGCAGCCGCTTGACCATGTCGACGGCCCAATCCTCGCCGCGATGCGCCGTGCCGCCCGAGTCGACGAAACCCCACGCCTGGCGGTAGGGCGCCGCCTGGAGCGGCCGATACCCCAGCCGCCCGTACAGGGCGGCTGCGCGGGGATTGCCCACGGGGTCGACGCGCAGGTAGACCCGCCCGTACCCCGCCTCGGCGGCGTCGGACCAGGACGCCGGGCGGCGGGCCACCAGGCAGGCGAACCCGACCAGGTCGCCGTCCGCCAGTAGCACGAGATAGCGGAAGCCGGGCTCCCGGGCGTCGCGCAGCCGGTCGCGGTGCAGCGCCTTGCTGCCCGCGCCCTTGATGGCGGCCAGGGCGGGCACATCCGCCGGCGTCGCGTCGCGTCGCGCGCCGCGCCCGCCCGCCATGCGCGCCGCCCGGTGAACGTCCGCTAAGTCCC
>JBPCLN010000146.1:0-15171 GCA_051003235.1 Chloroflexota bacterium
CCGGCCTGGAGCCGCCCGCGGGTCGTCTGGACGCCACGGGTACGTTCGCTGTCGCGTTCCAGGGCAAACGCCGGTAGCCCTTCCCGGAGGGTGGCGCCGCGGCGAGTCGCCGCGGCAGCGAGCGCCCGGACGAGGCGGGGGCTGCGGACCTGGCCCTCCTCCGGCAGCCACAGGGCACCCACCAGCCGGCTGCCGGCCGCGCCAGCGAAGGCCGGTTCCAACCGGCCGACGTCCTGCGGCGCCAGCCATTCCGCGGCCAGGCCTTGTGATGCTTGCCAGGCGGCGCGTCCGCGCCGCTCTCCCGCCTCCCGCTCCTCAAGTGCCGGTCGCAGGATGCCGGTCTGTCGATACTCGACATCGACTCCCACGTCCGCCAGGAGTTGGGGAGCGAGGCGGGCATGTTCAGCCCGGCCCGCCAGGCCGAAGGCAAAGAAGTCGTCCGGTTGGTGCGCTTCCACCTGTGGCGCCAGCATGCCGGCGGCGGCGCCGGAGGCTCCGGCGCCGAGCCGTTCGCTCTCGATGAGGGTGACGGCGAGGCCGGCGGCGGCGCAGGCGTAGGCGATGGCGCAACCGATCACGCCGCCGCCGACGATCAGGACGTCGGGCGCCGCGCCCGGCTTCCCTGCCATTAGCGCTAGCGATTGCCGGCGGCGACCGGCTCCGGTGGCACACGGCCGGTGGGAGCAGCCGGCACGCCGTCCGGCGGACTGGAAGGAACAGCATACTCCAGGCGGGGCATGCGCCCGGCGCGGTAGGCAAGCCGCCCGGCGCAGACGGCCAGCCGCATGGCCTCCGCCATGCAGCAGGGATCCTGGGCCAGGGAGATCGCCGTGTTGACCAGGCAGGCGGCCGCCCCTTGCTCCATGGCGATCGTCGCATCGGAGGGGGTGCCAATGCCGGCATCAACGACGATCGGCACCGTCAGGCGGTCGACAATGCGCCGCAGGCCGGCGGCATCCTGCATGCCCTGACCGGAGCCGATCATCGCGGCCATCGGCATCACCGCCGACGCTCCGGCTTCTTCCAGGCGCAGTGCCGTCACGAAGTCCAGGCTGGTGTACGGCAAGACGATGAAACCGTCGGCGACCAGTTGGCGACAGGCCTCGACGGTGCCGGTCGGGTCGGGCCAGAGCGTTCGCTCGTCGCCAATTACTTCCAGCTTGACCCAGTTGGTGCCTGTTACCTCGCGGGCGAGGTGGGCCATATAGACCGCCTGGCGAACGGTGGTAGCCCCGGCTGTGTTTGGTAGCAAGTGGTAGCTGCCGCTCGCCAATTCATCGAGCAGACCACCATCGGCGTTCTGGCCGTCCAACCCCAGGGCGCGGATAGACACCGTCACCAGTTCGGTCTCCGCTGCTGCCAGCGCCTGGCGCAGCACGTGCGGGGACGGGAAGCGGCCCGTGCCGAGGAAGAGGCGGGAACGGAACTGACGCCCGGCGATCACCAGCGGGTCATCGGCTACTGCCGCCCCGCCGGAAACGGCTCTCACCACATCGAGCGTATCGCCATCTTGCACGATCGTCTCCGACCAGCGTTCGCGGGGGACAACCTCGCCGTTGCGGGCGATGGCGATGCGCGTCGCGGCAATCCCCAGCGTCTCCAGAGCTTCTGGGAGGTTCATCGGGCGCCCCAGCTGCTTCGCCTGGCGGTTCACGGTCACGACGAGCGGTCGAATGGCATCCATCGTTCAGTATACGCCGGGCGGGGCCTCGCGGGCAAAGCCGGCGTGCTCGTCTCCTATGCCGGGTCGGCCCGCCGATCGCCCATGGCGCGCTTGGCATTGTACAACGCATCGTCGGCAACGCGCACCAGATCGTTGGCCGAGGTGCCGTCAACGGGATACGTCGCCACACCGAACGAGCAAGAGAACCGCACGTGGATATCTTTGCCCAGCACGACGTCGGTTTGCATAACGTGCTGCCGCAGGCGTTTGGCGAGCCGGCCTGCGGCGTCATTGCCGGTCGCCGGCAGGAGGGTGATGAACTCGTCGCCGCCGTAGCGGGCGAGGGTATCATATTTGCGCAGCCGGCTTTGGACCAGCGCACCGAAGCGGCGCAGGGCCTCGTCCCCCACCGGGTGCCCATAGGAGTCGTTATATTGCTTGAACTTGTTCAGGTCCATCATCAACACTGAGAGCTGCTCGACCACACCATGATCGCGCTGGCGCCGTTGCGAGCGACTCAATTCCGCATCGAGGGCAGTCTGAAAAAAGCGCATATTGCGGAGACCGGTTGGGCGATCGGTGAGCGCCGCCTCCTGCAACTGTTCGAACAGGCGGGCATTCTCAATAGCAATGGCGAGCTGGCTTGCCAGACCCTGCACGACGTCCTTTGTCTGGGCGTCAAACCGTTGCGGCGACTCGTAGCCGATCAGCAAGGCGCCCAGGCGTTCGTCCCCGCGCACGATAGTGGTCAGGATCAAGGATTGCAGTTCCTCCTGGTCCAGGGCGGCCGGCGGCAACCCTGCCTTCCGGATATCCTCGACCACAAGCAGGCCGCGCTCGTCGACCGGCAACGCCGCATATTGCGGATACAAGCGGCCGCTAATCTTCCGCGGCGCCCGGCTGCCCTTCACTTCCAGTCCCCAGACCCGGTTCGGATCCTGGTCGGTACCGGTCACCCAGACGGCTGCGCGGTCTGCTCGGAACAGCCCTGGGAGGAGTTTGACGGCGCCCTGGAGGACGCTGGTCTGATCGCCTAAAGCCGTCAGCGCGTGCGCCGTATCGAGCAAGATGGCGGCGGCGCGGTTCGCTTGCTCGAGCGACTGATTACGGGCGGCGAGCGTTTGCTCCACCTGACGCGTGCGCAGTAACGCCCGTACGCGGACATGCAGCTCCTCTAAATCGAACGGCTTAAGGAGGTAATCGTCGGCCCCGGCGTTGAAGCCGCGCACCTTTTCGTCGCCCGAACTCAGGCCGGTGAGGATGAGGACCGGCACATGCACGGCCTGAGCGCCTTGCAACTCCGTGACGAGCGCCAGGCCGTTGCCGTCTGGTAGGAGCACGTCGAGAATGACCAGATCCGGTGACTGTTGCGCCGCGGCGAAACGGGCAGTGGCGACACTGTTTGCGGTGACAATGGCGCCCAGGCCGTCCAGAGCATGTTCCACCAGCAGCGAGAGGTCGGGATCATCCTCAATGATGAGGATCCTGGGTTCAGTGAAGGCCCCGTCCATGGTTAGGCGACACAGTCTTTGCCGGCGCGTTTTGCATCGACAGCGCGCCCCTCGACCGTTTGAATCAGGCACTCCACTGTGTATCCATCCTCCGCGGCGTCGCCTGTCGCGAGTAGCCCCCCCAATACTGCAGCAAGTGGCGCGATCTGCTCCTCACCGACCGCCGGCTGAGCACGAGCGTTCACGTCCGGACTGTCGATGAGGTCAAGTAGGAGGGCAATGCCGGAGGTGGTGGCTAGGATTTCCGGGGTTTCGCGTAGGAAAGCAAAAAAATTGGGAAGCGCTGTCGCAGCATCCAGCCGCAGCGCGGCTTCGTTCAGCACAGTCTCTCTGCTCTCGATTCTTGAACGTTGTCGTATGGCATCATCCCATGGGAAAGCTGGCTAGCAAAATCCCCCAATCGGGCGGCTCCAAACTAGGAGGAGGGTGGATCGCGCCGGCAAAGAACATGACAACCGGTCTCCGACAGACTATCCTGGGGTGAACTCGGCCGACATGACATGGTCGACAGACGCATGAGGGAGATTCCTTGGATCAACTTGGCATCGGCATCATCGGCACCGGACGCATCGCCAACAGCCATATGCGGGCGCTGACGCAACACGCGCCGGCCCGCACGGTGGCGGTATTCGACGTGTTGGCTGACCGCGCTCAAGCCTTCGCGCAGGAGTATGCTATCCCGAACGTGACGTCAAATCTGGATGAGCTACTCGCGCGGACGGATATCGATGCCGTCATCGTTTCGACTCCACCGTTTGCCCATACCCAGCCCACGATTGCGGCGCTGAATGCCGGGAAGCACGTGCTTTGCGAAAAGCCGTTTTCCCTTGTTCCGGCGGAAGCGGAGCAAATGGTCGAGACGGCAGAGCGCAGTGGGCGCTTCCTCGCCGTCTGCTCCGCCCGCTACCGCCACGCTGCCGGTGCGATGAAGGCGCATGAACTCGCCACCGACGGTACGCTGGGCACGGTGTACCATGCCCGTTCTAGCAGCTTCCGGGTACGCGGACGGCCGGGCATCGACATGTTTACCGACGCCACCTGGTTCATCGATCGGGATCGCGCCGGCGGCGGGGCCTTGATCGACATCGGCGTCTATCAAATTGACCTGCTGCTCTGGATGCTCGGTAACCCGCGTGTGACCTCCGTGCTGGCGACGACGTATCAGGGGATCGGCGACCCGCCGCCGGCAGGGTTGGTGCAGAGCGTGGAAGATAGCGCGATGGTGACTTTCCGGTGCGCCAACGGGGCTTCGGCGATCCTGGAAATTGCCTGGGCCTCCAACATTACCGGGGCCAACGCCTTCCTGGTACTGGGTACGGAAGCCGGGCTGCGGCTCAACCCCCTCGTCAAGATCACCGCCGGACCGGACCGCAAGCCGGTGGAGGAGCGCCTGCTGCCGGAAGAGGCGCCGGAGGGCCGCTCCTTCAGTTTTGTCACCACGCGGTTCGTGGATGATGTCCTCGCCGGTCGCCAGCCGTGGACATCCGGCCGCGACGCCCTGGAGGTGACGCGCGTGATCGCCGCCGCCTATCGCTCGGCGGCGGAAGGGAAGGCGGTCGAGTTGTAACGGCCGGGCGTCGACAAGTCGAGCCTTTTGCTCGGCATCGTTCTTGCGATGCCGTGGCGGTTTAGGAAAAAAAGGCCGCCCATTTGGGCGACGGCACTGGCGTGGGGACGAATGACCGAACAGGCTGATGCTGAGGCGGACGGCGCGGATACCCTGCCAGTGGACATCCTGCAACAGATTGTCCAGGGGGCAGGGTATGGCGTGTACTGTATTGATCTCGCTGGTCGCACCACCTATTTGAACGCCGCGGCGGCGGCGCTGCTCGGTTATTCGCCGGAAGCCCTCCTCGGCCGGTCGATGCACGCGGCAATTCACCATACGCAAGCCGATGGGCGTCCTCATTCCCAGACCGACTGTCCAATCTACCAGACGGCGCGAGACGGCGTACGCCAGCGTACGGACGCCGAACTGTTCTGGCGGCAGGACGGCACGAACTTCCCCGTCGAATACGTCAGCATGCCGCTCCAACGCGGCGGCCGTGTCGTTGGCGCCGCCGTAACCTTTCAGGACATCAGTGCACGACGCCGGGCGGAAGAGGCGCGGGCCCAAGCGATTCGCACGCAGGCAGCCAGGGCGGACGCAACGTCGGCCGAGAACGCCCGTCTGTACGTCGAGGCGCAGCAGGCGGTTCGCGCGCGCGACGAGTTCCTATCAATGGCAGCCCACGAATTGCGAACGCCGGTGACGGCGTTGCGCGGCTTTGCCCAGTTAGCGTTGCGTCAGTTGCGTCGCGGCCGGTTCGATCTGGAGCACGGTCGCCTCTACCTCGAGGAGATTGACGAGCAAACGGTCACCCTGACCAACCTGGTGAGCGAGCTCCTCGATATCTCCCGTCTGGACATCGGTACCCTGGTCATTCAACGCGAATCCATAGACCTGGCGGCGATCGTCACCGCCGTCGTATGCGCCGCACGTCAACGCAATGCTGAGCATGAGGTGACGGTGCAATCGCCGATGGCGCTCCCGGCGGCGCTTGACCGCGCCCGCATCGAACAGGTGTTGACCAATTTGATCGACAATGCCATGAAGTTTAGTCCGGGTGGTGGGGCGATAGAGGTCGACGTGGCGCCGTTGCCGCCGAATAGTGCAGAGATCGCGGTGCGTGACCACGGCATCGGCATCCCGGTGGAAGAACAAGGGCACGTCTTTGATCGTTTCTACCAGGCGCACGCCGGCGACAGCTACTGGGGTCTTGGGCTGGGCCTGCACGTCGCTCGCCAGATCGCCGAACTGCATGGCGGCGTGCTCACCGTCGATTCGCCGCCCGGCGGAGGATCCCGCTTCACGCTGCGGCTGCCGCTGCAGGCGGATAACGGGAGTGCGGGGGCGGTGGAGGAATCGCGTCATCCTACCCGTAGCACCGGTGCGGAACGCGTGGCGGCGACGACCGTGGCCCGCTCGTTGTCCAAGGCCGGTTGAAGTCCGGTTGGGTGAGCATGCTGGCGGGCGCCACATTGGATAGCCCTGGCCGGCGTCCGGCCGGAAAGAGAGGCGGTTTGTGGATACTGCTCATTCCCCGCGCCTGGAGCAGAGCGACGTGGTCACGCATCTCCCCCACCGCTCCGTAATGCCGTGCTATCAGGTGGCCGACGACACTCTGGACATGGGGGCCAGCCTGGGCAACAGCGCGCTCTGGGTGACGACGTTGGGCACGGGAGCGATCCAGCAAGTGTTCGTTACCGCGCTAGGCGAGTTACTGGTCAATAGCATGTGCATCCGGTATGCCGGCCGCGGCCACCGGCCGCAGGAGCAGGGCGTCGGTCCGGCGGAAGGCATGGCATCGTCCTACGTTGGCCTGGCACAGGAGGAGCGTGGCAGTTTCGACATTCATCCGGCTTACCAGCGCCATCGTTTCGCCATCGCCGGGGCGGTGCAGGTGACCGAGACGACGTTCCTGCCGTTGGGCAGCGGCGTCGCTGCGCCAGGCGATCCGCCGCTGGTGTACCAGATGGTGGAACTACGTAACGAGAACGACGTCACCACCGTGCTACGTGTCTACGGCTATGCTCGCCTGCGCGGTAGTCTGGACGCTGATGTGGCGGCGCGCTACGACCCGGAGTTGCGGGCGCTGGTCGCGCACAACGCCGGCCGCCCGGATGCCGTCCGCGTTTTCGGGGTGACGGCCACACCTAGCGGCTATGGCGCCAGCTTCGATTATGACCGCGTCTACACCCGCTTGCATCTGACGCCCTTGAATAACAGCACGGAGGCGAAGGGCGATATCCTCGGTTGCTTGCAAGTCGATTTCCGGCTGGCGCCCGGCGAAAGCGCCAAGCTGGCGTTCATGGTGGCCCTGTCCGGCCAGGGTGAAGCGCCGGCGCTGGCCGCCTACCGGCAGGGACAAGACGCCGAGGCGGCACTGGAAGGCACGTTGCGCCACCTGGAAGGGGCGCTCTCCTGCGGCCAGGTGCTCACGCCCGACCCGATCATTAACCAGGGCGCGCTCTGGGCGAAAGTGAATATGCGCCGGGTGATGGCCAGATATCCGCAGGGGCCGGCGTTCACCAACGAACCGGGCGGCTCCTCCAATGTCGTGGGCCGCGATATCGCCTGGTTCGTCTTCGGCAACGACCACTTTATGCCCGACTTTTCCCGCACCCTGCTCGATACCTTCGGGCGGTTGCAATACCCCAACGGCAAGATTCCAGAGTATTACAGCGCCCTTGATGGCCGCGTCGAGGATTATGGCCTGAATATCAACGACGATACGCCGCTCTATATCCTCGCCGTCAACCACCACTACCGGGCCACCGGTAATCGAGAGTGGTTGCGCGGTATCTACCCGGTGGTCGCCCGGGCTGCCCAATACATCATGTCCCAGATAGATGCCCGCGGTCTGGTTTACTGCTCGGCACAAGACCCGCGCGGCAACGTCTGGGCGATCGCCGGCTGGCGCAATGTCATTCCCCAGTACAGCCTCAACGGGGCAGTGACGGAAGTGAATGCGGAGTGTGCAGCGGCCTTGCGCGCCGCCGGCCACCTCAGCCAGAATCTGGGCCTGCCGGACGAGCAGGCGCAAACGTTCTTCGCGGCCGGGCAACGCCTGCGCGAGGCAATGGACCGGCACCTGCTCAACCCGGCGAACGGCCTCTACTATCTGAATATCGATGTCGACGGCAATGTGCACTCCGACGTGACCGGTGACGAGGTCTTCCCGGTAATGTTCCGCGTCTGCGACGAGGAGGTGGGCTTTCGCATCATCAGCCGGCTCAACTCGCCGGATTTCTGGACCTCCGCCGGACTGCGTACGGCGTCGCGCTATGACCCGCTCTACGATCCCTTCCGTTTCGTCGGTCTCATCGGCGGGGTCTGGCCCGGCCTCACCTGGTGGTATGCCTTCGCCGCGGCGCGCTATCACCCCGAGTTTATGGTGGAGGCGCTGCGGGCCTCTTTCCAGCACTATGCGGCGGCGCCGAAGGCCAACAACACCGTCCCCGGCCAGTTCAGCGAGTGGTTCGATGGCGAGAGCCTGGTCAACCGGGGCATGCGCCTGAGCCCCTGGGAGCCGCCGCGCTTTATGTGGGCGGCGGTGGAGGGCGTTTGCGGTCTCATGCTGACCCCGGACCAGCCACGCGTGAGCCCACTGGTGCCGAGCGCCTGGAACTGGGTTGCCCTGCGGCAGTTGCCCTACCACGGCATGCTGCTCACCTATTTCGCCGCCCGCCAGGAGGGGGAATTCCACATCTACGCCAACGCCGATATTGCCACGCCTCACACCACGGAACGTTTTGACGAGGACGTGTCGGGCCGGGTCCACGCTTTTTCCTCTACCGCCGCGGTGGTCGCGCTGAGGCGACCGGGCTGCCTGCTTGTGCTGGTCGGCAATGTCGGCAGTGGCACCACCGTCGTGCCGCTCGACCTGCAGCAGGTGGCCGATCCCGCCGGCACCTACGCCATGCGCATCTACAACAGCGAACGCAGCGCCTGGGAGCCGACGCAGCGCATCACCGGCCAGGTGGCCTGCTCCCTGGCGGTGTCGATCGAAGCAAACGGGTATCGGGCGGTGGAGTTGACGGAGGTGGGCAGACCATCCGAGGACGAGGAGGGATGAACATCGTGGCGACGCCCGTTCCTGGCGCTCGTCTCGTCGCCGCACGCCCGGTGATGCAGGAGCAGATCAACGCTTACGCCGTTGCTAGTGGCGATCATAATCCGTTGCACACCAATCCCGCCTTCGCCGCCACCACACCGCTGGGCGGCACTGTCGCCCATGGCATGCTCGTCCTGAGCTGGCTCTCCGCCTTGCTCACGGAGCAGTTTGGGGAGCAGTGGGCAAGCAACGGCAGTTTCCGTATTCGCTTCCGCGCCCCCGCCCGCCCCGGCGACGTGTTGGCGGTGAGCGCCACGGTGCGCAGCGTGCAGGCGTCGCCTGCCGGCCAACGCGCGGCCCTCGACCTCCTCGTGGCCAACCAGCACGAGGAAACGGTGCTCGACGGGCAAGCCATGCTCACGTTGGCCGGCGAGCGCTAACCGGCCGCCAATTTAGCGAGCAGGGACCGCCGCCGTCACCACGAGAAGGCCCACTTCGACGGTGAACGGCTCCGCGTCGTAGCCGCCGGAGACGCGCACATCGTCGAAGCCGCCACGAACGAGGAGGTGCTCAAGTTCCCACCGCGAGGTGTAGCGCGCGGCGTAGTCAAACTGATGTTGGCGCCGTCCGCCCTCTGGTTCCAAAACGTCGTAGAGGAGGGCCAACTGCCGGATCTGGCTGGTTTCGTCGGTCCAACGGTGGATGTCGCGCCGGGACAGCTCGACGCCGCGTCCCAACTCCGGCGCCGGACGCCGGTAGACCTCGCGCGTGAGACCCTCGGGTAAGGCAACAACACGGGCGCCAACGGCGGCGGTAGCAATTGCCAGCCGCCCGCCGGGGCGCAGTGCCGTCCGGATGACGGCCAGGGCGCGCTGTTGCTCCTCTGCCGTCAGCAGCGCCGCGAACGTGTTATAGCCCAGGATGGCCAGTGCCACTTCGCCGCGATGGCCGCTCCAGGCAGTGAGGTCCGCCTGCTCGGCATGGACCTGGTCGCGGACGGCCGGCGAACGGTGGGCGAGCTTGGCTTGCAGGCGTTGCAACATAGCCGGCGAACGGTCGACGGCGGCCACGTCGCAGCCTGCGGCGGCCAGCGGCAGGGTGAGCCGGCCGGTGCCGCAGCCGAGGTCCGCCACCAGACCGCCTGCCGCTCGCGCCAGACGCAACGCCCAGGCCACATCCGCTTCATTATCGCTGTGTTCACCGTCGTAAATCTGGGCGATGAATGCCGCCTGATGGGGATCGTGGACGACGCTGTCGCTCACAACACCGTCTTCTTCCTCTCTACCCCGCACGACTTGGCCTCCCTTCGCTTCCCGGCATCGCACCAAAGTCGGCCATACCGGTGGCTGTAATAGCTATACTACACGCGTGAAGATCGGAGCCGTCGCAAAAGTTCTCAACGTTCCGGTACCCACGATCCGCCGGTGGACGCAGGAGTTCGCAGTCGGACTCTCCGTGGGCGCCCGAGCCGGCGATGGGATCGTCCGTGTCTTTACCCATGAGGACGTCCTGCTGCTGCGCGCGGCGCGCGATCTGCTGGAGCAGGATTTGACTTATGCCGCCGTGCGGCGCAAGCTGGCGGACCAGGGAAAACTGCACCGGGCGGGGTCGGATGAACCGCCTTCGCCCCCCAACGACGGTCCGGCGGATGAGGAAGAACGCGATCACGCCGTACGCTTCGTTCGCACGGTGATCGATGATGCCATGGCGCCCCATCTGGCGCGTATCGCCGCGCTGGAGCAACAGGTCCGCGAACTGCGCGAGGTCCTGAATGGCGCCGACCCCAACCAGCGCCGCCGCTGGCCGTTTAAGGGCTGATGGAACGGCGGAACATACGGATGGAGCAGCATAGATGACGGTGGAGTACCTGGCAACGCTCTTTGGCCTGGACGATCGCGTGGCCCTGGTCACGGGCGGCACGGGCGTTCTGGGCGGCGCGATGGCGCGGGGGCTGGCCCAGGCCGGCGCCAGGGTGGCAATCATGGGACGCCGGGAGGCTCAAGCAGAGGCGGTGGCGGCGGAGATTCACGACGCCGGCGGGCAGGCGCTGGCATTGCCGGCCGACGTGCTGCAGAAGGGCGAGTTGGAGGCGGCGCGGGACGCGCTTTTGCGCCGGTGGGGCCGCATTGATATTCTAGTTAACGCGGCCGGCGGCAACATGCCGGGCGCGACCGTGGTCGGTGACAACACCATTTTCAACTTGAACGAGGACGCGTTCCGCCAGGTATTCGATCTGAACCTGTTGGGGACGTTGCTCCCCAGCCAGGTCTTTGGCGCGGCAATGGCGGGGGTGCTGCCGGGACAGGAGGAACACTCGGCGCACGGTTGCATCGTGAATATCTCGTCCATGGCAGCGCAGCAGGCGATGACGCGGGTCGTGGGCTATGGCGCGGCCAAGGCCGCCATCGATAACTTCACGCGCTGGTTGGCGGTGGAATTGGCGCGTACCTACGGCGCGCAACTCCGTGTGAATGCCATTGCCCCCGGCTTCTTCATTGGCGACCAGAACCGGCGCTTGCTGCTCAACGAGGATGGGTCGCTGACGGCACGCGGTCAAACGGTGACCGACCATACGCCTGCCGGTGGCTTCGGTAATCCGGCCGACCTCGTCAGCACCCTGGTCTGGCTCTGCAGCCCCGGCGCACGCTTTGTCACGGGCGTGGTGGTGCCGGTCGACGGCGGCTTCAGCGCCTTCAGCGGGGTGTAGGCTCCGTTGCTTGACCCCAGTCCTCCTGCCTGCTACAGTCGCCCGGCCGTTGGACGCGGCGTGAATTGGCGGGGAAGGACCTTGACAAGATGACTGTGCGAGTAGGGTTCGTCGGCTGCGGCGGGCGGGCCGTACGCGAGATGATGGATCTAGTGCAAATGCCCAATGTCACCATGGCGGCTATGTGTGACATCAGTGAGGATCGCGTCGCGGCCGGCCTGGCGCGGCTCAATACTCGCCGCGGCGCGGGGGAACAGGTGTCGGCTCCGGCCTTTACCGACTGCCGGCGCATGCTGGATGCGGTAGACCTGGATGCCGTGTACGTCGGGCTGCCGCCATTCGCCCACGGCGCCATCGAGCACACCATCATCGACGCCGGCAAGGCCATCTTCATAGAAAAGCCGCTGGCCGTGGCCATGGCGGTGGCGAAAGAGATCGACGCCCACATCCGCGAAAAGGGCGTCGTTAACTGCGTCGGTTACCAATGGCGCTATGCCGGCCCAATGGAGCAGGCGCGGGAGATGCTGGCAAACATTCCGATCGGCTTGCTTATCGCCATCCGCCTGGGCGGCTTGCCGGCGACTCCCTGGTGGCGCGTGCAGGCGCAGTCCGGCGGCATGCTGATTGAGCAACACACCCACTCCGTGGATGCGATGCGCTACCTGGCCGGCGATGTGGCGACCGTCTATGCCGCCGCCGCCACCCAACTGCTCGGTGATGTGCCCAATCTGGACATTGCCGATGTCAATGCCGCTTCTGTGACCTTCGTCAACGGCGCCATCGGCAGCATTGTCAACTCCTGCGCCGTCGCGGGCCAGCAGATGCCGAATCTGAGCAACGCCATCCACATTGTCGCCAAAGATCTGGTGCTGGCCGCCTCCGCCGGTTCCCTGCACGTCATGCGCCCGAAACAAGAGCGTCAGGAGATCAAGGCCGAGTCGGACGACAGCAACTTCAAACTTAATGCCACATTTATCAAGGCGGTGGAGACGGGTGACGGTTCGGCAATCCGTTCACCGTACAGCGACAGCCTGCGCACCCACGCCGTGACCGTGGCCGCCGTGCAGTCGGCCCGCGAGGGTCGCATCGTGGACGTGCGGGTGTTGCTGGAGGGTGGAGGGTTCCGACCCCCGCCCTTCGCCCTTCGAACCCCGACCCGTACACAATCACCCCGCGGGCCACTTCCCCGGCCGCCATCGCGGCGAAGGCGGCGTTCACTTCGTCCAGGGCGAAGCGGCGGCTGATGAGTTCCGACACCATGATGCGACCGGCCTGCCAGAGGTCGACGAGGCGGGGGAAGTCGACATAAGGCTGGGCGCTGCCGGCAACGCAGCCTTTGATCGTTTTGCCGGAGCGCATCAAGTCGGCCGCGGAAAACGTCACCTGGGCATCGTCGGCGGCAACGCCAACGACGAGCATAGTGCCGCCTTTGCGGGTGAGGTCGTAGGCCTGGCGGATGGTCTGCGGCAGGCCGATTACCTCGAAGGCGTAGTCGGCGCCATAGCCGCCCGTGAGTTGCGATATGCGCTGGCCGACGTCGCCGTCATCAGCGCGAATGACGTGGGTGGCGCCAAACTGGCGCGCCAGTTCCAGTTTCTCCGGCACCAGGTCGACGGCAATGATCCGCGTCGCACCGGCCAGCCGCGCCCCTTGCAACACGTTCAGGCCCACGCCACCGGCGCCGATCACGACGACGCTCGCCCCCACTTCCACCTGCGCTACATTTGTAACAGCGCCGATGCCGGTGGAGACGCCACAGGCAATCAAGCAGGCCGGCTCCAGCGGCACGTGGTGCGGAATGGGGATGACATTGTTGGCGGGCACCGTCGTTTCCTGGGCGAAGGATGCGATCCCCTGGAACTGGTAGATCGGCTGCCCGTGGCGGTGGATATGCGTCCGAAAGTGGACGTTGCTGCCGGCGTCTTCCGGTGTGCATAAATATGGCTCGCCGCGCCGGCAGTAGGCGCAGCCGCCGCATTTGTTGCCGAAGGCGAGGATGACGTGGTCGCCCGGCTTGACCTGGCTGACGTCGGGACCAACGGCCGTCACGAGGCCGGACCCTTCGTGCCCGAGGATCAGCGGCAGGGGCGACCAGGTGTCGCGCTGCCAGTGGGAATAGTCGGAGTGACAGACCCCGCTGGCGACGAAGCGCACCTGGGCTTCACCGGGACCGGGCGGGTCCAACTCGACTTCCTCAATGACCAGCGGTTCTCGCCGCCGGTGGAGTACTGCTGCCTGCATCGTTGTTGCCCTTTCGCGCGCATCGGGCGGATTGCAAGCCCGCCTTCACCAGACCAACGGCCGCGGGTTTGAGCGGCCGCGTGCCGCGCATCAGCGGCGGCGCCGCTACACCGACGGCAAGTGTTGTGGATGCCGATCAGTTAGATTGGCAGATCTATCCCGACTCCTTGCTCCATCGCCCGGCGGTACACGAGCATGCCCACTGCGACGTCTTCCAGGGCGATGCCCTGGGATTCAAAGAGGGTGATCTCGTCGCGGCTCCGGCGCGCCGGTACTGCGCCGGCCACCAGGGGGGCCAATTCGACCGCCTGCTCCCAGTGGAAGGCGCCGGCTGATTCAGCGGCGATCAAGTCGCCACATTCCAGACGCGCCTGTTCCAGGAGGTCCACGACGATAACGCCGGACCGTTGCACCGTCGTGGCGTCGATTTCCTGGCGGCTCGCCTGGTTTATGCCGGCAGCATTAATGTGCACGCCCGGCGACAACCAGGCGCCGTCGAAGACCGGTTGCCGGGCGCTGGTGATCGTGATGATGATATCGGCGCCGGCGACGACGGCATGCGCATCCGGCGCCGCCGCCACAGCGATGCCGAGCTGGACGGCCATCTCCTGGGCAAACTGTTCCCGCCGTCTGGCGTCGCGACTGAAGCAGCGGACCTGGCGGATGGGCCGGACCGCGCACACCGCGGCGAGCTGGCTGCGCGCCTGCCAGCCAGCGCCGAAGATGCCGACGATCTGGGCATCCTCCCGCGCCAGATATTTCGTCGCCAGCCCAGAAGCGGCGCCGGTGCGGATCTGGCCGAGCTGGTTGGCTTCCATGAGCGCCAACAAACGGCCGTCTTCCGGGTCAAAGAGCAGGAAGACGAAATGCGTGCCGCCCCGTCCGCTCGCATAGGCCTTCAAACCCAGACCGGAGGCCGTCGCGGTTGTCAAGCCTGCGGGCATCACCTGTAGGACACTGCCAGGCAAGGGCAGGCGTTGGCGCGGGCGCACCTGGGCGGCGCCGGCTGCCAGGGCCTGGAACGCCTCTTCCAGCGCGGTGACGGCGTCGCCGATGGGTAACAGCGCCGCCACCTGTGCCTCGGTCAAATAGCGCATCCTACGTACTCCCCTCAGCGCGCGAAGCGCGCCACCCGCGCCCGCGTCACGCCCGGTCCGGCCACACTGAAGCGCAGCCGTTCCGGCGCCAGGAAGGTGGCGGCGAGACGGCGGACATCGGCCGGCGTTACCGCCGATAGCCCCAGGACAACGTCGTCGTAGGTGCGGATACGACCGAGTTGGACCAGGTCGCGGCTGTAGCGCCGGGCCCAGGTCTCTGGACGGTCTGATTCCATCGCCAGGTGGCCCAGCAAGAGGGCGCGCGCCTTGGCGACCTCCGCCTCCGTGCCGGCGACGGCGAGGTCTTGAAACTGTTCAAGGATGGCATGCATAGCGTCGTCGAGGCGGTCCGCCG
>JBPCLN010000147.1:0-9504 GCA_051003235.1 Chloroflexota bacterium
AGACGGTGCGCAAGCTGTTCGGCAAGGAGCCGAACAAGGGGGTCAACCCGGACGAGGTGGTGGCGGTGGGAGCGGCCATCCAGGCCGGCGTCCTCAAGGGCGATGTCAAAGATGTCCTCCTCCTCGATGTCACCCCGCTGTCGCTGGGCATTGAAACCCATGGTGGCATCGCCACTCGCCTTATCGAGCGCAATACGACGATTCCGACCGCGAAAAGTCAGACTTTTTCCACCGCCAGCGATAGCCAGTCCAGTGTTGAAATTAACGTCGTACAGGGCGAACGGGAATTGGCCCGCTACAACACGTCGCTGGGTAAGTTTATTCTGGACGGCATCCCGCCGGCGCCGCGCGGCGTGCCGAAGATCGAGGTGACGTTCAACATCGACGCCAACGGCATCGTGGCGGTGCTGGCGAAAGACCTCGGCACGAGCCGGGAGCAGCACATCACCATTCAGTCTTCCGGCGGCCTCTCCAAGGAGGAAGTGGCGCGTATGGTGGTGGAGGCGGAGAAGAACGCCGAAGAGGATCGCCGCAATCGTGACGAGATTGAGGAGCGCAACAAGGCTGACGGGATGGCGTACCAGGCGGAGCATGTGCTGCGCGAACTGAAAGAGCGGGTGCGCCCCGGCGACCGGACAGCCGTGGAAGACAAACTTCGCGATCTCCGGCTGGCGCTGGCAGGCGAGGACTTGGAAGCGGTCAAGACAGCGACGAGCGACCTGTCGAAAGCACTGCAGGAACTCACCGCCAACCTGTATGCGCCGCCGGAAGAGGCGCCCGTAGAGCCGGGCGCCGCGACGACCGAGCCGCCGACGAAACCAACAGAGGGGCATGCGCCGGAGGAGAAGGCCGAGGGGCCGGATGAACGGTAACATGGAGCAGGCGCCCCGGCCGGCGAGTTTTGGAGACCACAGTTCATGAGTGTGAAGCGCGACTACTACGAAGTGCTCGGGTTGCCTCGGAGCGCGACCGATGACGACATCAAAAAGGCCTTCCGAAAACTAGCGCGGCAGTATCACCCCGACGTAAACAAGGCAACCGATGCTGAGGGGCGCTTTCGGGAGGCGAACGAGGCCTATGAGGTGTTGTCCGATGCCCAACGTCGCGCTGCCTACGATCAATATGGCCATCGCGTCCCGGCAGGAAATTTCGGCCAGACCAACTTCGAGGGCTTCGGCGGCCTCGGTGACCTTTTCGAAACCTTCTTCGGCGGCGGGGCGGCGACCTCGACGCGGCGCGGTCCCCAGCGCGGCGCCGACCTGCGTTACGACCTCACTCTGACCTTCGAAGAGGCCGTCTTCGGTACGACGAAAGAGATTGAGATTCCGCGTTGGGAGACCTGTACGACCTGCCAGGGCAATGGCGCCCAGAAGGGGTCCACACCGACGCGCTGCCCGAACTGTGGCGGCAGCGGCGAAATCCGCCGGGCTCAACAGTCGATCTTCGGCCAGTTCGTCAATGTCGTCGCCTGCGACCGGTGCCGGGGCGAAGGCAAGATTATCACCGACCCGTGCCCGGAGTGTCGGGGCCAGGGTCGAGTCAAGACCACCCGGAAGCTGCCGATCAAAATACCAGGTGGCGTAGACAACGATACGCAGATGCGCGTTGGCGGCGAAGGTGAATCCGGTCAACGCGGCGGGCCGCGAGGTAACTTGCTGGTGGCGTTCCACGTCCGGGCCCACGATCTATTCGAGCGCGAGGGGACGGACATCCACGTCGCGTTGCCGATCAGCTTCAGCCAGGCGGCCCTCGGTGATGAAGTCGAGGTCCCGACGGTGGATGGTCCAAGCGCCTTGAAGGTTCCCGCCGGCACCCAGAGCGGCCGCCGTTTCCGACTGAAAGGAAAAGGCGTGCCGGTGCTGGAAGGAAACGGTCGGGGCGACGAGTATGTGACGGTGACGCTCGTGACGCCTACGGACATGTCATCGCGCGAACGCGAACTCTTCCGCGAACTGGCGAGTCTGGAACGGGAAGCCGGTCATCACGGCGGAAAGAGTCTATTCGACCGCTTGAGAGACGCCGTCACCAAGCCAGGGGAGTAGGAGCGGGTTTCAAACCCGCCCCTACCTTACACCTCCGCCTCGTCCTCAATCTCCTCGGCCGCCAGCGAAATGCTGAAGGCGCTGACTTGATCCATGCGTACGGCGTCAAAAAAGAACTCTTCGCCTTCCCAGTAGGGGAAGCGGCGGACCTGGCTCGTTCCCAATTGGGAGGCCAGATCGTCGCCCAGGTGGCGGAGTGCTTCGTCGGCCACCCCACCATCCACAAAGTCCTGCACCGTGAATGTCTCCCCCGATACCATCAAGAACTCGATGGATACGGCCTGCCCGGCCTCCGCATCCTCGGCTGGCGACACCATATGCAACTCCTCCCCTCGCGATCCTTCTGCTTCGATGTCGGCTCCTACGTCCCCCGTAGGACCTACCGCCCGGCTGTCACCGTCGGGCCACGGCCGGCCGGCTCGACCCCTGCGGTCTCCGGCGTCGACGGTGCCGAGTCCACCATAGTACGTGATTCATCGACCGTGTAGTAACGGCTCGGCTCCAGGACTTCATGGAAGAAGTCGCGGAGCATCAGGAAAGCGACCGCGGCAATCGGCACTCCGAACAGCGCGCCCCAGATACCCGCCACCGTCGCCCCGCCGAACAGGGCGAAGAGCACCAGCAAAGGATGCATGCCGACGACGTCGCCCAGGAGACGCGGCGCCAGGATATTGACGAGTAGCTGCTGCGTCACCCAGAGGATGACGAAGATCCAGACGAACTGGCCGACCGACGTCACCCAGAAGGCGGCGATCAGCAGCGGTGGGATGATCGCCAGCAGCGGACCCAAGAATGGGAAGAGCATGCCGAGGCCGGCGAGCACGGCAGCCCCGGCGGCGTAGCCGACGTGGAACAGCTTCAAGACACCAAACGTCAGCACGCCGGAAATAAAGGCCAGGAGAAACTGGGCCCGAGCGAAGGCGCCGAAGCTCCGCGCGACGTTTTCGAACAGCAGCAGCAGTTTGACGCGACCGCGAGTGGGGGTGATCTTCACCAGGCGATCGGCAATATTGTGCCCGTCCAGCATCATATAGAACGACAGGACAAGCACGATAATCATGTTCACCAGGGCAGTGATCACACTGGTGGCCACACTGAGGACATTCAACGTCAAGTTGGTGCTCAGACCTTGCAACCGGCCAAGCGCATCCTGAAACCAGCGGACGAGGTAGTCGTCGGTGATACCGAGCGACGTGAGTTCGGCGTGTCCCCAGTCAATCCAACTCTGGGCCTGCACGGTATAGGCGGGGAATTGAGCGGCCAGGGCATTCCCCTCCGTTACGATGCCAGGCAGCGCCAGCAGGACCAGGACGGTGATCAGGCCGCCCAACAGCAGGTATACCAGCGTAATCGCGATCACGCGCGGCAGCCACAGCCGGTGCAACACTTCGACCAACGGCGTGAGTAGGAACGAGACAACCCAGGCCACAAAGAACAGCAAGAGCACGTGGGCGAACTGGAGGCCAATTCGCCAGAGCAGTTGCACGAGATAGATAGCCGCAATAACCACCAACAGGGCGATCAGGAGGTCCAGCAGCCGGTTATTGCGCATCGTCGCCCCCTAATGCGCCTTGTGCGACCGCGGATCAATTGCGTCGCGGATGCCATCACCAACGGTATACAGGCACCACACCGTCAACGCAATAGCTATTCCTGGTCCGTACACCAGCCAGGGGCCGTGCTCGAAGTAGGATTGAGCGCCGGACAGCATATTGCCCCAGCTCGGCGTCGGTGGCTGCACACCCAGGCCGAGGTAACTCAGACCGGACTCCGCTAAAATCGCCCCGCCGATATCGATACCCAGCAGCACGACTACCAGCGATAAGACGTTCGGAAGGATATGGCGCGAGATAATGCGGACGTTGCCGGCGCCGACGGCCCGTGCTGATAGGACATAGTCGCGCTCCTTGAGCTGGAAGACCTGGCCGCGCACCAGCCGGGCGGCACCGGTCCAACTGGTCAATCCGATCAGCACGGCCAGCCCAATCGGCCCGACGTGAAACAGTACGGAGACGATGATCAACAGGAAGAGCGTGGGAATAGAGCGCAGGGTATTGATAAGCCACACGACAATATCATCGATGATCCGCCCGTAGAACGCAGCGATGGCGCCGATCAAGATACCCAGGAACAGATTAATCAGCGCTGCGACCAGTCCAATCGACAGTGATATACGCGCGCCATACAGCATCCGCACGAATTGGTCGCGTCCGACGTCATCCGTACCCATCCAGTGCTGTGCCGATGGCGGGTCGAAGCTGTTGAGTGGGTCTACTTGATCGGGCGTACTATGCACGGCGGCGGCGATTGGCGCCGCAAAGATGGCCAGAAGCGCAAAGAGTGCCAGGATGGCGAGGGCGATCAGGGTCAGTCGGTCGCGGCGCAGGCGATCGAAGGCCAGCGTCCAAAGGGTGTGGGCAGGTCGATCGGGGATGGTCGGTGGCGCCGCGGGAAAAAAGCGTGGTCGCAACGAGGCCGCCAAGCGCCTACTCCCTTACGCTAGCTAAACTTGATGCGTGGATCAACAAGGGTATACAGGATATCGGAGAGCGTGTTACCCAGCACAACCAGGCCCGAGGCGATGACCAGCAAGCCCATTGAGACCGGATAGTCACGCGAGAAGGCGGCATCTACCGCCAGCCGGCCGATGCCTGGCCAGGAAAAGATCGACTCAATGAGCACAGCGCCGCCGAGCAGAAAAGGCAGGGAGCCGCCAATAATCGTCACGATTGGCAGGAGTGAGTTGCGGAGCACGTGCCCGATGATCACTGACCGCTCGTGTAAGCCTTTGGAGCGGGCAGTGCGCACGAAGTCCTGTCCCAGGGTTTCCAGCGTTTCCGTGCGCGCCAAACGGGATGTGCCGGCGATGGTGCCGAGGGACAGGATCAGCGCCGGCGGGAAGAGATGCCAGAGACGGTCGCCGAAGCTGCCGCTGCTCCCGAGGGTATACATACCGCCGGAGGGGAACACGCGCCAATGGACGGCAAACAAGAGGATGAAGATCAGTCCTAACCAGAAGGATGGCACCGCGCTGCCGATCACTGCCACGATCCGGAACAGGCCATCGGCAATCGTCCCTCGGCGGAGCGCACTGAAGGTGCCGATGGCGAGCCCGACCACCAGGCCAAACAAGAGTGATGTAGCAGCAAGGACGAGCGTGTTGCCGGCGCGCTGACCAATCGCTTCCATTACCGGACGGTGGGTGACAAACGAATCGCCAAAGTTCAGTCGGAGGATCTGCAACAGCCAGTTCAGATACTGCACGTAGATCGGCTGATCAAGCCCGTACAGGTGACGCAAGTTGGCAAGATCCTGCTGCGTCATGTTCGGGATGCCGAAGGTGAAGATCTGGATGGGGTCGCCGGGGGCCAGATGGATAATGGCAAAACTGATGATCGTAATGCCCAGCAGCGTAGGAATCGCTTGGAGGAAACGTCGAACGATGTAGCGCGTCACCAGGAGTCCCTTCCCGATAGATCAGGCGGGCTAAATCGCCTGGCGCCGAGCGCGACCACAGCACTCATGGTCGCTCTCGGAAGCAGCCAGGCTGCAGTGCCTCCTAGCCGCTGATCGTCCAGTTCTGGATATTGGCAAAGGTGGCGAAGGGAGTGATGTGCGTGCCCTGAATCCGCTTGCTGACGACCGTCAGCGTCTTACCGGAGTCCACGAACGTATACGGCTCGTCGTCTGCGATGATCTGCTGAAACTTGTCGTAGATCGCTTTCCGCGCATCCTGACTGCAGCCGGAGATGGATGTTCCCTGCTTCAGAAGGGAATCAATCTCCGGGTTATTGTAGGAGATGAAATTAAAGCCGCTCTTGATCTGGTCGGAACTCCAAATCGAGGTCTGATCCGGGTCCAGTCCGAGCGACCAACCGAGCGTTGCCGTGTCGAACGCCCGGGTCTTGTTGATCACGTCCAGTAATGCATCAAAGTCCATCGGCTTGAGCGTGCAGTCCACCCCGATCGCCTTCCACTCCTGCTGGGCAATCGTCATGATTTGGGCCACAGCCGTGCTATTGGAGCTGAAGATCGAAGTGAAGGCCAGCTTTTGGCCGCCCTTGGTGAGGATGCCGTCGGAACCGGCGGTCCATCCCGCTTGCGCCAGGAGCGCCTTCGCCTTGGCCGGATCGTACGGGTACATTTTGGCTACAGCCGAGTTGTAGGCCCAGGATCGGGCGGGGGTTGGGGCATTCAGCACCGATCCCTGGCCAAACAGGATCTTGTCGACAATGGCCTGGCGATTAATCGCGGTGGTGAGCGCCTGCCGCAACAGTTTGTCCTGGAATAACGGTCGTGCCTGGTTATAGCCGATGTATGTGTACGCGAGGGCGTCGTTACTGATCACGTTCACATTCGGCTGCTTCTGCATGTCCGCCAGATCTTTGGCTTCGATCACGGCCAGGTCGACCTCACCCGATTTCAGTTGCTGGGCGAGGACCGTGGCGTTGGGCACAACTTTGTAGATGAACTGACCAATCTTCGGCGCGCCGCCCCAGTAATGCGGATTGGCCTGCAGCGTGACGTGATCCCCGTTGACCCACTCCACGAATGTGTATGGTCCGGTCCCCACCGGATGTTTGGTATTGAAGTCGTCTTTGTTAATGTCCGGGGAGTTTTGCAGCAGATGCTTCGGCACGAGGCTAAAGGACATACTGCTGACCAGGAAGGGGCAATAGACTTCCTTCAGCTTGACCTGAAACGTCATGGGGTCGACCACGGTGAAGGTCTGCACCTTGTCAAACAGGCTTTTGCGTACGGTCTGCGTCTTTGGATCCAAGATCGTCTCAAAGGTGAACTTCGCGTCGTCGGCCGTAAACGGCTGGCCGTCCGACCAGTTGACGCCCGGACGCAGATGGAACGTGTAGGTGAGGCCGTCCGCCGACGTGTCCCACTTTTCGGCCAGCCAGGGCGTCGGCGCGCCGGTATCGGGATCGGCCTTCACCAGCCCTTCGAACATAAAGCCGTCGATCAGGGCGGAATACGCATCCGTGGAGAGGATTGGATTCATGATCTTGATGTCGGTCGTATTGCCGTAGATCACTTTGTTGCCGCCGGCCGGAATGACCGAAGCAGCCTTGGCGGAGCTGCTTCCTGCCGACGTGGCGACCGACGTCGTGGCCGCAGCCGACGTTGTAACCGCCGAGGTCGTAGTCGCGGCCGATGTGGTAGTGGCGGCGTTCGAGGCGGTGCTGGCGGTTAATGCACTGGTGGCCGCGCTCGATGTGGCGGCAGTCGTTGCGCCAACCGTTGTTGTCGGCGCACCGGTCGTGGCGGCGCTGGATGCACTGCCGGTGAGGACGGCCGTCCCCGGCGCGGCGCCGCCGCAGGCTGCCAGGAGGCCGATCATCGTCACCGCGCCGACACCGGCCGTCGCGGAACGTAAGAAAGCCCGGCGGCTGGCACGGGGAGACGGCGAACGGAATGACTGCGACATGGCCCTACCTTTCATGGTGACGATAGACAATCTAAACAAACGGCTATATGGTGGTGGGCCGATCGGCCAACGATTATAGCGAGCAGCCAGGCCAGAACTTTCCCATACCATCATACATGCGACGCCTAGCCCTTGCAAACTTGGAGCAAAAAAGGTGACGTAATGGTGCACCGCAGCGTTGTGGTTCGCCGCTCGCCTGTGACGTTAGACCTAATTTGCCGGTCGGAAGGGAATGTTACGCTATCACGCACGAACGTGGAAGTACCAACCCGATCGCGTTACCGATATCCGGAGGCACGCCTATGGCCAGCCCGCGTGGTGACTCGACCGTCGCTGCCGGCGCTGTCGTCGTACGTAGCGACGCTGTTTTACTCGTGCGCCTGACGTACAGCCGCCAGGCTGGTCATTATATGCTGCCTGGGGGCTACGTCGCCCCTGGAGAAACGATCAACACGGCCGTGGAACGGGAAGTTCTGGAAGAGACCGGCGTGAAGGCGACAGTCGCGGGCTTGATTGGCTTACGGTCGCGCGTTCAGGATGGCGTCAGTAATACCTACTGGGGGGTTATGCTAGTTTGGGAAAGCAAGCGCTTTGATCTGGAGGAAATCGTCGTTGCCGAGCAGGCGATTGAGGTAGAGGCAGAGGGTGTGCGCGGCGAGCTTGGTATGGAGGCGGGCGCAGAGGCCGGGGAAGGTGTGGGCGTAGTTGACTTCGATCTGGAACTGCTCCTTGAGTTGGTCGTTGACGGTCTCGACGATCTGGCGGGCGCCGTTCAGCAACCGGCAGACGGCTGGGGGCAGTTGGCGTTTCTGGTTGCGGCGGGGGACGGTGAGCAGGGCGATGTGGTGCTGCTCCCACAAGGCGGTGGCAACCGCCTCGCTGATGTAGGCTTTGTCGCCGATGACGTCCAGGTCGGTGTGCTCGCTCAACAGTTCCTCGCCGACGGCAAGATCGGCGGCGTTGGCGGGGGCCAGTTCGAAGTCCAAGATCACGCCCCCCATGGTGATCAAGAGATGCAGTTTGTAACCAAAGATGGTCTGCTTCTTGGTGATCACTTTGCCAAACGCCGCGCCGGCCGCCTGCCAATCGGCTTTGGCCGCCGAGCCAGGCACCAGATGGAAGGCGATGACCGGCACGGGCAGGCTGTCGATCACGCCCTGGCGGTCGGCCGCCGCGTCCAGCAAGCCCAGAATGGCGCGTCGGACGAGGTTGCAGCCCGCACTCAAGTGGCGACGCCGCCGATTGAAGCGGCTTTGCGTGGGCAGGATGGGGAACAGGTCCCGGTGCTCCCGCCACTGGCTCAAGAGATCCGTCTCCATAATCCACCCCCGGCACTCGCCCACCAGCGCCAGGGTCAGCAACTCGCTGTCCGAGCAGTCCGGCGCTGGGCCGGGCCGCCGGAACAGCGGCGCAATCCGCTGCCAGATCTCGTCCACCACGACATAGGTCCACAAGCAGAAATCGTCAAAGTCGTCTATCATTCGGGCGTACCTCCGGTGTGCCTGGCTGGCGTTGCAACAACCACCAGCGTACACCGGAGGCGCGCCCCCGTCACATATCAACTAGCATAAGGCCCAAGTAGTGATAGGAACGCCCGGAAAACGCACCAGGATGCCCTACACGGGCAGGGAAGGAACAGAAGGGTGCAAGAGTTCCTGCTCCGCTTGCACGGTCATCCTGCGCTCGTTCCACGCCGGGCGCGCGGCACGCACTCTGGCCCCGCTGCCGGAGGCTTCACCGTGCCCAACAGACCGCACTGCTAGTGGGTCACTGGTCATGAGGCAAGCCATTGCCTGGCCGTTGCCGTAAGACGCGTTCAGTCGCAGGCCAGGGGGCCAGAGCCAACAGAATCCCTCCACCGCACCGGTAGGAATGGCAGCACGCACGACAAGTGACCCACTAGTGGGTCACGCCGCATTTAGTGGGGCAATGAGGTAGGCTGTGGTAATGGCGGCCGTGGTGGTGCGCGCCGGGGGAGGAGTGGGTGATGGCGCGACACCAGCAGGAAGCGTTGCGAGCGCTCAG
>JBPCLN010000148.1:0-10509 GCA_051003235.1 Chloroflexota bacterium
GGTCACGTACCAAAGCGCGAGCATTGCCATGCTGCCCAATTTCGTCGGCGTCAGCGCCCCCGTACCGCCCGAGGGTCCCCGCCGCCTCTACTTCGCCGAGCCGTTCCACGGCAAAGTGCAAAGGGCCAGCCTCGCACTACAGAACATGCTGGTCATGACCAGCACCGCGGACGATTCGCCGGGCGATTTTAGCGGCATGGTGGCGTTGGCAAGGGAACTGCAACAGCGACTCTTCGTGCCGGCCACGCTGTCCGCCGCCAAAACAGTTAACCCGAGTGAGCAGGGCTACAAATTGACGCCGAAGAAACGGCGGCCATCTTGCGGACAGCCCGGTACGCAACCTACGGCCGCCCGGCCGGCGGTCCGGACATCATCGCTGCACTTCGCGCGCTGGATGCGGCACTACAACGTGGACAGGACCCGGCGGCGAGTTGTCGGGAAGCGACACGGGCGATTAATGTGCAATTGGCGAAACAGTCGAGCACTTGACTCCTCCGCAGCGGATACGCAGCACTGCGTCCCACAATGGCTGGCTTGATCCCTGCGTAGAACGTCAGCGGCGCACTGGCGCGGCCCTCTGGGATGACACTTATGATAACCGTGGCAAACGACCGACGAATGAAGTGCTTGCGAAGCGTCAACGGGTACTATACGCGCACCAGGCTAGGAAGAGGAGCGCAAGGTCGTGAGCGAGGACGAACTTATCAGGCGGCACATTGAGCAGGATCCCTGGCACCCAGGCCCTGATGGAGCACGCCTGATCCTCGTTGGTGTGCACGTCTGGGCCATCGTCGGCTATCTCGACGCTTTCAAGGGAGATGTGGCTGCGGTTGCTCGCAACTACGACGTACCGCAAGAAGCAATCCTGGCGGCGCTGGCCTATTATCGCCAGAACAAGTGCGTGATTGACGCCCGTATCGCCGCAAATGCCGCGTAGCCTTCGGTGCCTCGCTTGTATCTGGACAGCGACGTGGGGGTCCAGGCTGCGGGATTGTTGCGCGCAGGAACCCATGATGTGCTCCGAGCCTGGGAGGTCCATCTGGATAAGGCAAGCGATGACGCCCAATTGCTATTTGCTGCGCAAGAACAGCGCATTCTTGTCACACACAACCGGACGGACTTCCTTTTGCTTCATTCTGCCTGGCGCCGCTGGTCCACCGCGTGGCAGAGCGACCAGGCACACGCCGGTGTGCTGATCGTCCCGCAATACGCACCCGTTCGGATGGCGCGGTTGGTGCACGATTTCCTGAGCGCGGAGTTGTCGTTGGCAAACCAGCTGTATCGCTATCGTGTCAGCCAGCCCTGGGAGCACCATTCCTAAATAGTCCCGGTCGGAGTTTCGTGGCTGCACAAGGGGATTCAACGATGGGTGTCACCTTGGCGTGCACCTGGCGGCCGCGAGCAGAGGGAGCTCGCTGGCGGGCGCTGTACCCCCAACTCACGCGACTGTACGACCAAATCGTCATTGTCGTACCGACTGACGCCGATGGTGACCAGGTGCAGGCTCTCCAAACAGCGCTCGGTTCCGACGTAAGTGTCGCGCCGCGACCCTCGTGCCAGCGCTATGAAGCGTTGCGGCGGGCCGTGGAGAGCGGAACGGCTCCCATTCACTGCGCCGATGGCGACCGCCTACTGCACTGGGCGGAAACCAGGTTCGACGAGTTGAAAGAGACGGTCTCCGTGCGCTCGAGGTGGTGCTGATATTAGCCGAGTAGCCGTCCCGCCTCTTCTGATGCTGCGCCGGCCGGTCGCTCATTGGATCATTCCGCCCAGACCGGCAAAGCTATGGGTGACCAGGGCCAGTACAACGTCGATGACGACCATTAAGAGCCAACCGACGATGGCAGTAGCTACCGCCCGGCCCGTAGAGAAATCCAAGGCCTGGCGGATGGCAACAATGCCGGCGACCAGCAACCAGAAGAATACGACCAGTCGGATCAGGCCACCCAGGATTGGGATGAAGGAAAAGAGGTCGAGGATGCGCGGCGACTGGGCAAAGCCGAGGGTGCGCAAGAGCTCGCCGGGCGTCGCCGTTCCGTGAAATAGTCCGGTCCCAATGGCGTACGCGACGAGAGACCAGACGACCCAACCAACAATGGCGCTCACCACCCCGGTTAGAATGCCGCCCCCGATATTGCCGCCAAGCGCCAAGCCGATGGCATTGGCGATCGCCGCAAGAACGACGACCAGGAGCGCCTGCCCGGTGGCGCGCGGATCCGCCTCGACCTCCTCGTAATCATTGGTATCGAGTATCGCCGCGCGCCACATCCGCTGACCAAGGTTGTGATGGATTGCCATTGACATGCCGTCTACCTCCTGTTTCAGCCTACACCGCCAGGCGCACCGATCCGCCGGTCGAGCCAATCCACGAATGGCAACGTAGCCTGCCGTACAGCACCGCACGTCGTTCCGTCAGCGATGCGCAACACCGGTCGCCAGGTAACCTCAGTATCGCATACCAGGCCCCGGCCTTGCCAGGAAGTCCCATCCCTAGCATCGCCGTCACTACCGTACTCGGCTAACGCGCAGCGACGGTGGCCACCTGGCCTGGCAACCGGCTGGAGTTGCCGATGATCAGGTCCGGCAGTTCATTGCGGAGACGCCGAACCAGCGTATCGACGCCGAGGGCGGCGCTATCGGGCACCGGCAAGGCATCCAGCAGTTGCTCCGGGTCAATGGTGAGGTTGCGCATCTGCACCATCCGGGTGCCGCTGCGGCGCAGCATAGCGATCATGGCGGTAATCTCCAGCTCCTGATCGGTCACGCCGGGGAAGGTCAGCAGGTTGATGGAGGTGAAGAGGCCGGCGGCGGACGCCACCTGCAATGTCTCCTCTACTTGCGCAAAAGTGTAGTTGCGCGACCGGTAGTAGGCGGCGAAGACGTCCTGGCGCGCGCTGAAGACACTGACGCGGCAAGCGTCCAGCCCGGCATTGATCAGTGCCGCCATCGCCTGCGGATTGCAGCCGTTGGTGTTGATGTTGATCCAACCCCGGTTGGTGCGGCGGCGGATCGCCGCGGTGGCGGCGACGAGCATGCGCCAGTTCAAGAGGGGCTCGCCTTCACAGCCCTGACCGAAGCTGACCATCGCCGGGTCGGCTCGCTCCAGGTGACGCACGGCGACCTCCACCACGTCACGCTGACGGGCCATCGCCTGGATGCGCGCCTGCGGCGTCGGCGGTCCATCCGGCTCCTGCTCGGAGATGCAGCCAATGCAGCGGGCGTTGCAGGCATTACTCGTCGGCAGCGCCGCCTCCCAACGATCGTAGAACGTATTCTGCGCCGTATAGCAACCATACTCGCCGGCGCACTTACTGATCTGGCGCACCAAATCGTTGGCCGGCAACTCCCGCTGCAAGGCGGCGATGCGCCGCGGCAGGTCGGGCGTACCGAACGCCGCCGGGCGCCACTCCGGCGCATCATCAGTTTGCACGGCGGCGACCACGAACTCACCGTCGCGCTCCGCGACGGCGGTATAGCCGAAGAGGGGCAGCAATGGTGCGCCGTGCTCTTTGACGTACGCCGGAAGGTAGGTGCGGGTGTACCCGTGCGGCAGCGCCACCGCTACCGGCAAGCCCTCGTTCACCCTAACCAAACTGCCTGCTCGCCGGCCAACCGGCCGGCAGTCCGGCATCGTCAGCAGTTGCGCCCCGGGCGGCAGCCGTACCCAGTGATCGACCACGCAACAGTCCCGGCCACGCCGTCCGAGCGCGGCGAAGTCGGTTGTGCGGACTTCGCCATCCAGCCCCGCCACGAGCATACGCGGTGCGCGGTCAGACAGAGGAGCTCGTCGTGCCGATCCATGTCGGCGGGCTATCGTCACTGGCATGGGATTAAGTGTACCGGGACGATCGCAGCTATGAATCGTACTGGCGTTATCTTTCATGATGGGCCGGCGGGGCGGCGTGCTTGTGCCATTGGGGGACCTGACGGCTGGGAAGTGAGCGAGAGCTTCCAGGATTCGCGTGCCGACGCGGCCGCGGCGGCCGCCTCCTGAAGACGGGCATCGCCGGCATCCTTATCTATCTCGGCCTCTACAGCACGCTGTGCCCATTCCTGGCGTTGAGTCCTGCCAAAGCGTTCGCTGTGCCGACAGACGCCTCCAGCAATCCCGTCACCAACTTTGTCCGTCCCGCCCGGAAACCTTACCGCTCGCCGTTCCGTGTTTGTGGTGAGTCGCAGAGACGCACGGTGCGCTTCAGGCTCAGAACGGAACGCGAGAAAGACGGAGAGGAATTACCAATGGAATTGGAGTCGGTAGCCCGAAGAAAAAGTCCTCGGTATGGGCGCGACGGCGCTGGTTGCCGCCGGCTTGGGGCCATGAACTTCCTGGCGGCGGCAACACGGTGCGGGCTTACCCTCTGAGTTGCTGATGCTCACCTCCCAATCGCAAGCCGTAGTGACTTACGCTGACTGGAGCATCTGCTCAATCGTGACGCGCATCGCCGCTTGTTGCAGTGCAAGTTGCTGTTCGGGGGGCGTGCGGGGATGGTTGTTCTGCACCTCGACTACCAGTTCGGGCGCGCGGTGCTGCGCTTCACCCCAGCAGTCCCGGAACCAACCCATCGTCTCCGAATCGGTCTGATAGGGAAAGGCGCGTGGCTCCAGCATGGGGGTTGCGCCCAGGACCCGCCAGGATTGAATGATCGCCTGGCCCCAGGACACGTTGGCTGCCTGGATCTGTTCCGAAAGCTCCGATTGCAGCACTGGTAGATTGATCATGCAGGTGTGGTTGGAGCGCTCGAATTCGGTTTGGTGCAGATGCAGCGAACGCGCGAAGCGGTAGCGGGCATCCAGGCGGCGAAACAGACGGACTAATGACGATCCCGGATCACGGTTCGGCTCGACAAACTCGTGCTCGTTCACCTGTTCATAGAGGATGCCGCGTCGTAATGGCTGTTCCGCGCGCAAACTCCAGCGGGCCACGCGCTTCCACATGCCCAGTGTCTCAGGATCCACGCCCCGCATCCAGGTCCAGAATTCGTCGTTGGTGTACTTCGACCCATCCCACCAGAGGCAGGGCGCCCAGGCGCGACCGCCGGGGTTGGCATCGGGATTGAAGGAAAGGAAAAGGCGCTGCCGGGCGCCAAGATAGTCGAACGCCGCCGGCTGCCCGGCGAGGTCCCGCCCAGTAAGGAGTTGTTCAATCATGTCCATGATCGCCGCCGTGCCGGCCGGCTCGTGGGCATGCGGCACACAGAACCAGGCAGCGGGACGCTGACAAGGCGCGTTGTCGGTAGCGCCGACTGTCAGGGCAAAACAGCGCTGCCCGGTGTACTGCGTCAGATACTCGACCTGCAGCAGTTGGGGGAAGGCGCGGTCCCAGCGCGCCACCTGGGCTTCGACCTGCTGCGGCATTGCCAGCCATCGCGCCGTGTCCATGATTTGCTCCTGTCGCCGCGCCGTGCGATACAGTCTATGCGACACAGCGGCGATTGACAATGGCAGGCAGAGTGATAGGTTGCCGGTGGTTGCGGCAGGAGGTAGCACGTATGTCTTTCGTTTCGCTTCCCGGCAGGCCGGTGATTCGGTGTCTGGTGTTGCTGCTAGGCCTCATGTGGACGATGTTCCCAGCGCCGGCCGGCGCGCAAACCGCCCCCAAGGACTCCAGCGCCGTCTTTCCCGACTATCCCGTCGCCAATGGCTACTTTTTCAGCGAGGCGGCCGGTGGCGACCCCTCCCGCGGCTACACGATCACCGATGAAGACGGCATTCCCTTCCGGACGGCCTTTCAGCGCCTGGGTAGCGTCGACAGTGTCGGTTTCCCCGCCACGGGGCGCTTCACGTGGGACGGCTTCGTCGATCAAGCCACCCAGAAGCTGATCCTCCAATGGAATCCCGCCGCCCAGCAAGTTCAGGTCGTCAATACCTTCGACCTGATGGCGCAGCGTGGCCTGGATGCCTGGCTGCTGGCGACGAAGCAGGCGCCGCCGAGCTTCGATAACAGCGCCGACGCCGGCAAAAGTTGGACGCAGGTCGTGGCGCGCCACCAGGCGGAACTGGACTGGAATCCGGCGATCAAAGCCCGGTATTACGCCGACGCCGATCCGATCGCTCACTTCGGCCTGCCCCAATCCTATGCCGATGAAGGCAACGTCCTGGTCGTCCGCTGTCAGCGGGCCATGTTCCAGCAGTGGAAAGTAGCCGTGCCATGGGCCGCGGCCGGCACGGTGACGATCGCCAACGGCGGCGACATCGCCAAGGAAGCGGGGATCCTACCGGCCACCATGCCCTCCTCCGCCGCGGCGTTGATCGTCGCTCCTCTCGGCATTTCCTTCTCCCTGACTGCTCAGCAAGAAGGTGCAGTTCGCGCCGCCGCCCAGGCGGTCCGGCCCTCCCTCGTCTGGATCGTCTCCGATGTTGGACAGGGCAACGTATCGTTCGGCTCCGGCGTCATCATCGACTCCGGCGGCCTCATTGTGACCGATGCGCACGTGGTGGCCGGCGCCCAACGCACGGTGGTGCAACTGGCGGATGGCCGGGACCTGCCGGCGCAGTTGGTGGGCCGGGATACGCTCTCCGATGTGGCCGTCCTGCACGTCCCGGCAACCGGACTGCCGGCCGTCCGGGGCAACGCCTCGCCCGTTGCACCGGGATCGATCGCTGTGGCCATCGGCTTCACCGACGCCTTCCCCTTCCCCCCGACCATTCGCGCTGGGAACGTGATCACGACGACGACGGAGCAAGTGAGCACCGCCACCGTCAACCTCGTCGTTGATGATCTCTACACCTACTTCGGCGACAGCGGCGGACCGGTGGTGAATCTCCAGGGCAACGTCATCGGGCTGGTTGACGCCGGTGGATCGGTGACGGTTCAGGGGGTGGCCACCCGCATCAGCTACGAGACCAGCTTTGCAAGTGTGCTGCCGCTGGTACACCAGATCACGACGACCGGCCAGAGCATCGTGCGGCCCGACCCGGGGTTCGGCGGTGTCAGCTTGACGCCGGCACTGGCCGGTCGGTCTGGCTTGCCCACAGCAAGCGGCGTGCTCGTCTTACGCGTGAGTCCCCATGCTCCGGCCGATCAGGCCGGCCTGATCGTTGGTGATATTGTGACGGCCATGGATGGCACGCCGACCCCAAACGTTGCCGCGCTGGGGGCGGTGCTGGCGCGGCATCAACCGGGTGATCAGGTCACCATCAGCTACATCGATCCTACCGGCAGCACGCGTACGACGCGTTTGACCCTGGCCGGCGTCTAGAGCGGCGGTGGCCCTACTACCGCTTGAACTGCTTGCTCAGGGCGATGCCCTGGCCCTGGTAGGACGAGCCGATGGCCGGGCCATAGACGCGGGTGGGGATGCCTACGAGCCGCTCGTAGATCAAGCGGCCGACTCGTTGGCCGTCGCGGAGGGAGAAGGGCACCTCCCGCGAGCGCACTTCCAGCACGGCGCGGGTCCCCCGCAGGCTGTCGTCACCATAGCCGAAGCCCGGATCGAAGAAGCCGGCATAATGGATGCGAAACTCCCCGACCGACGCGTCGTAGCTGATCATCTCCGCCGAGAAGTCCGAGGGGATGCGCAGGCGCTCTTTCGAGGCGAGGATGTAGAACTTATCCGGCTCCAAGATCAGCCGTCGCTTCGCGGTGGTCTCGATCATCCCCCAGAAGTCTTCCAGGTCGTAGTGGTTGATCTTGTCGAGGTCGATTGGAGGGGCGAACTGCTTGGCATAATAGCCAACGATATCGCCATCACCGCTCCCTTGTAGGTCGATGGACACCCAGAGCCCCTGAGAGATCACGGCGAGGCTGGGACTCTCGTCCGTATCGTACATGATCGTCCGGTCCTGATGCAGCGCCGTCAACCGGCTATCGAAATAGGGAGGGTTGCCCCGCACGAAGCGAATCTGGTTCAGCGTCGTTCCCTGGTGGACGCCGACGCTGAAGGTTCGCGGCGCCGCTTCAATATACAGAGATCCCCGGTAGCCGGCGGGAATCCGCTCGAATTCGTCGGTGTAGTCGCAGAGAATTCTGGCCAGAACGTCCAGACGCCCGGTGGTGCTCTTGGCATTGGACTTCGCGGAGACGTCCGCGGTGAGATTCAGTTTCTCCAGCAGGGGGATGACATAAATGCTACCCCGTTCCAGCACGGTCGGGACGCTGAGGTCCAGGGTCCGCACGCGGAGGTGCTCCACTTCCTGGAGCACCGTCGACTTTCTCGACGGCAGGAAGCTGGCCCGCACTTGATAGGCGATGGGGCCCAAGCGCAGATCCAAGCTAGCCGGCTGAATCTGGCGATCGCCGATGGGTTCGTCCGCCTGAATGTGGTTGGCGTCGATCAGCTTGCGGATGGCGCGATCGTGGAGAACGCCGGTCGTGTTCAGGTCGTCAGGCTCAGTCTCCAACTCTGGAAAGAGCTTCGGCGTATGGGCCTGCATCTGCTCCACTTGCACGCGCACGGTACGAATGACACACCAGTCTGAGAACGACTATACTCCTGAGCTGCGCCGGCACGGTTGTGATGGCCTACTTTGGCTACGGCGATTCGGGGACCGTGCTTCGCGTCGACCAACCGCACCGGCGAAAGACGGCAGGTGGTGAGTATCATAGGTGCTCGGCAGAGCGGCGCCGGCGTGGCGCCACCGTACACGCCGGCAGAGGAGACGCATGCACGACACCCAAACGGTTGATCCAACTACCCCGCGCCTGACCTGGCCGGGCGCCATCTCCGTCCAATGCACCGACGGCTGGGTGATGCCCTGGCGTGTCCCCTATGATCAGCGCGGCCTCTTCCCCCCGGTCCTGGTCGCGGACGCCGCCAGCGGACCGGCCGGTGTCCGCCTCACCTTCCGCAGCGATAGCAGCAGCATCGGCGGCCAGGTCGTGCCACAGCCCGGCGCGCGACGCCTGGATCTGTGCTGCGATGGCGTCTTTGTCACGTCGGTCGAACTGGCCGACCAGGAGCAATTCCGCTTTGCCGAGCTACCGAGCGGCGACAAGCTGATTGAACTCTGGCTGCCCCAGAACGGCGCCTTCCGTTTGCGCAGCCTCAGTTTGGATGCAGGGGCCACGCTCCAGGCGGCGGAAGACAGCCGGCCCCGCTGGATCACTTACGGCAGCTCGATCACCCAGTGTGGCGCCGCCGAGCGGCCCACCCAGACCTGGCCGGCGATCGTCGCTCGTGGCCACGACCTCAACCTCACCTGCCTGGGCTACGGCGGCCAGTGCCACCTTGACAGCATGATCGCGCGCATGATGCGCGACCGTCCGGCCGACTACCTCTCCATGTGTGTCGGCATCAATATCTACGGCGCCGGCAGCCTGAGTCCGCGCAGCTTCCGCCCCGCCATCATCGGCTTCGTGCAGATCCTGCGTGAGGCACACCCCGACGCGCCGCTGGCCGTCATGTCGCCAATTTACTCGCCGCCGCGCGAAACTACCACGAATACCGTCGGCTTTACCTTGCAAGCCATGCGCGAGGAAGTGGCCGCCGCCGTGGAGGCGCTACGCACCCACGGTGATACCAACGTCCACTACGTGGACGGCCTGGGCATCTTCGGGCCCGAGGCGGCGGACAAGCTGCCCGACCAGTTGCACCCGAACGCCGAAGGCTACCAACTGATGGGCCGCAACTTCTTGCAGGAAGTGGCGAAGAAGGTATTCATGTAGGCGGGGACGCGGTGTCGTGCCGCGCGGACGGGTGGTGACAGCAGATGCTACCAGGGAAATGGCGGATTGGTCTGGCGTCGCCGCGAGTGACCGCGACGCGCGAGGATGGGCTGGCCACGGTGGGGCGATTCATGGCCGAGGCCGCGGTGCACGGCGTGGCGCTCGTCTGCTTCCCGGAGACCTACCTGCCGGGCTATCGCGGGCTCGACTTCTCGCTGCCACCGCCCAACCAGCAGGCCCAGGAACGCGCGCTGCAGGACGTCTGCGCGCTGGCGCGCCGGCATCGCGTCGCGGCGATCGTGCCGATGGAGTGGGAAAGCCCCGCCGGGTTGCTCAACCTTGCCTTCGTCGTGGGCGCGGACGGATCGGTCCAGGGTTGCCAGACCAAGAACCAACTGGCGAGCGAGGAGGAGCCGCAGTATGTCCCCGGCGACGGGCGGCGCCTATTCGAAGTCGATGGCGTGCCGTTCGGTATTGTCATCGGCCACGAGGGCTGGCGGTACCCGGAGACCGTCCGGTGGGCGGCGCGGCGCGGCGCGCGCGTCGTCTTCCATCCCCACCTTGCCGGGAGCGATCACGGCGGCGCGGTTCCCCGCCACTGGGGCGATCCTGCCGCCCCCTTTTTCGAGAACGCCATGATCGCGCGGGCAATGGAGAACGCGATCTACTTCGCCAGCGTCAACTACGCCCTCCGGTACCAGGAGACGGCGACCAGCCTGGTCGCACCGGACGGCCGGTGCGTCGGACACACCGCCTACGGCGAGGAAGCGCTACTGGTCGTCGATCTCGACCCAGAGTTGGCGACAGGCGTGTACGCCCAGCGATACGCGCCGGATCGCTACGGCGACTGAGCCGGATCCTCGCTTGGCAGAGGCGCGACTCCAACTACGCGGGGAGGTCGCGGC
>JBPCLN010000149.1:0-7103 GCA_051003235.1 Chloroflexota bacterium
TGGCAATCGCCGTGTGCCGGTCCAGTAAGATGGACGTTGCCCTGCACGTCATTAATCCGCGTGCTGCCGCCGGAACCGGCGACCATCACGCCCCCCTGGATGCCATGGACGAGCAAGTCGCCACCGACCGGCATCGTCACCGCGACCTGGCCCGCTATGTCGTGGAGGCGGAGGCCGCCACCGGCGCCGGCGACCGAAACATCACCGGCGATGTCCTGCACCTGCACATCGCCGGCGATACCCTCCAGAGTGCATGAGCCGGCGACATCGTTGAGCCGGACGGCGCCGGCAATCTCGGCAAGGGTGACGCGGCGGCCGATCCCGCCCGCCTTCACGTCGCCACTGCGGCCGCGGATTTCGACCGCACCGCCAACGTTCGACAACTGGGCGCCGCCGTCGCCGCCGGCGATCGTCACCGGGCCCTGACAGCCGCGGATCGTTATCGCCCCCGTGACGTTTTGGGCCGTCACCTGGCTGCCGTCGCGGATCTCCACGGCGCCTTGGCGCGCGACGATAGTGAGGGCACAGCCCTCCGGTAGGCCGAGTTCCAGGGCAGCGGCGTTAGTCACGACCAGTTCTTCGCCTTCGGTCCCCACCGCCGGTTGCTCGCCCGAGCGTGGGCGCACGGTCAGCCGTGCGCTACGTCCGACCGTCAGCGGCCCCCAGCCGCCTTGCACGCGCACGCCGCCGGATGGCGTTTCCATGTGTTCATCCATTAGTTGTCACGCTCCGTTCCCGCCGTCTGTCGGCGCATGGCATCGAGGCGGGCCAACCCCTCCTCGATGCTGATCTCCTTACGTTCTACCTGGCGCAAAATGCGCAACCGCTCGTCTGCCGGTTGATCCGTCGGTCGCTGCTGATCGGGTCGCTGCGGCGCTTGCGGGCGAAAGTCGCCGCCCGCTGCGCCTTGCCCCGGCCGAAAACTCTCCACGCGGGCGCCGTCCGGCGAGTTGTTCAGGAGCAAGAGGGAGCCACTCATGGACGACAGCCGGACCGTCGGCCCGCCGCCGTTCACCGTGGCATGCCAACGACCGCGCTTGCTCTCCAACACCTGCACCGGCAGGGCACATTGGACGCTGCCGCTCATGCTGCTGAGCTGCGCATCACAGCCGAAATTCGCCGGCACCGTCAACTTCAAGTTCCCGCTGACGGTCTGCGCCTGGGCGCCAGCGGCCATCGCTCCGTTCAGCGTCGCTTCGGTGCCTCCGCTGACACTATTGGCCGTGATCCCGGTCGTATCTCCTTCCCGCACAATCAGGTCGCCCGAGACGCTGTTCCAGCGCACGGCCCCGTTGCTGCGGGTAATGAGCGCATCGCCGGACACGGTGTTCAGCCGCAGATCGCCGTCGATGTCGGTGGCTGCCACCTTCCCGGAGACCGTGTTGGCCGTTTGGACGCCGGTCAAACCGGCAATGGATACGTCGGCGGAGACGCAGGAGGTATTCGTGACCGTGGGCAATGGCACTTCCAGGCTAATGCGTACCGCCGGCGGACCGGACCGTCGCTCGAACCAGCCCATGATTGCTTTGTCGGACAGCACTTTGACGTTGACCCGGCTGCCCTCCTGTTCCAGATCGAGCGGCAGGCGTTCAATATCCTCGTCGGACACCCGGTGATCGGGGTCGACCTCAATGCGCAACTGGACAGTTGTCGACTCCGTCCCCGTGATGCGCACCGCTCCGCGCACATTGTTGACGTGTACCTCCGCTGATGGGCCAACCTCATAGCTCCGTTCGATGAGGCGCCCTGTCACTCGCTCCTGTGGCATGTTCCGTCTCCTTTCTTATCACTCCATCTGCCATCAATCCCGCCAGCATCGACATTGCCTGTTGTGCTCCGACTCCTTATCCCTTCAGGGCCGCCAGCATCGACATTGCCTGCTCCGAACTGATCGTGCCGTCACTCAGGTCAGCCAGAATGACGCGCCGCCGTTCGCGTTCTCGCTCGCGGTCGTCGCCGAGATCGAGGGTGCGCAGGAGTTCGTCGAGGCGGCCGCGTACCGTCGGATACGAGATGCCGAGCGCTTCCTCCACATCCTTGATGACGCCACGGGCGCGCAGGAATGCTTCCAGGAACTGCAACTGCTCCCGACTCAACCGGGCGAAGCGATCGAGCGAGAAGCGCCCCTCCACCGAGGTTCGACAACTGGGACACTGGAGTTTCGTCACCTCCAGCGCCTCACCGCACACCGGGCACTGCCCTAAGACTTCATGGACCATCGCCACTCCTCACTTGACTATATTAATCTGAATATTCAGAATATAAAGGATACACCACGACTTGTCAATAGTCGATAAAAAAAGTGCCACCCCTCGCCTCAGCGAGGGGTGGCACTGGTGGTCAGACGATGGTCGATGGCGCTAGGGCGCCTGGAATGTCACCTTGGCAGAATCCTGCGAGCCTTTAGCGTCCGCCCAGCCTTGTCCGGCGCCGGCTTGGGGACGCTTAAACTCACCGACATGCTGCGCGACGGTGGCGCTGGTGTCGGCCGGGCCGCCACCTTCAAAGGAGACGGCGGCGTTACCGTCCGTATAGAACTCCGCCGTCATTGGCCGTTCGGCGTGGCTGGCGGCAAACCGTTTGATGAGATTTTCCACGTCCGCCGTGGCTGCGTCGCGCTGGACGACGACGAGCGCATAGTTCCAGACGCCGCCCTCCTGTGCTTGAGACTGGATCATGAACGGCTCTTGCACCGCGCCGATCGCGGCCCGCGTGGCGAAACCGATCGCGACCGCCAGCACCACCACCACGATGACCCAGCGCAGCCACCAGGGGCTCTTCCGCATCGCACACTCCTTTCAGGCGCAACCAGCACCCAGCGAAGACCGGCTGCGGCATCCTTGGTGGTAGGGGCGCCGACGCCGCTGACGCCCAAAGGGTGGCCGTCGCGGCCGTTGAAACCCGCCCCTACCGTGTGCCGCCGATTAGGAATCAGAAATAGCGCCTAAAACACTGCCTCTTGCGACGAGGGATCGAAGACGTGAATACGGGAGGCGTCGAGGACCAGTTCGATGGTGTCGCCGGCGCTGATGTCCGTTCGGGAGTCGAGGCGGGCCGTCGGGCTGTGGTTACCGGCGATCAACGTGGCGAAGATCTCGTTCCCCAGGTGCTCCACAATGTCCACCTTCATCCGCGCCGGGCTGAGGTCGGGCAGGTTGGGCGCCCAATTCCGGTCATACATATCCTCGGGCCGGATACCCAGAATGACGGAGCTCTTGCCGAAGCCCTTGAGCTTCGTCGCGAACTGCGACGGCACATTCATCTGGAAGGCGCCCGCATCAACGGTCATCTGGCCTTCCGTCGTCGTCAATTCCGAAGGGAAGAAGTTCATCGCCGGGCTGCCGATGAAGCCGGCCACAAACATGTTGGACGGATGATCGTAGACCGTCTGAGGCGTGTCCAACTGCTGCAACACGCCGTCGCGGAGGACGGCGATGCGGCTCCCCATCGTCATCGCCTCAATCTGGTCGTGGGTGACATAAATCACCGTTGTCTGCAAGCGCTGATGCAGCTTAATCAGTTCCGCCCGCGTCTGGACGCGCAGCTTGGCATCGAGGTTGGAAAGGGGTTCGTCCATCAGGAACACTTGCGGCTCGCGGACGATGGCCCGGCCCAGGGCGACGCGCTGGCGCTGACCGCCGGACAGTTGCTTCGGCTTGCGCTGCAGCAACTCGCGGATGCCCAAAATCTCCGCCGCCTGGTTGACACGCTGCTCAATCTCTTTGCGCGGCGTCTTGCGTAGCTTGAGACCGAAAGCCAGGTTGTCGTACACGCTCATGTGCGGATAGAGGGCGTAAGATTGGAATACCATCGCGATGTCGCGGTCCTTCGGCGCGACGTCATTGACGAGACGGTCACCGATATAAATGTTGCCGTCGGACAGTTCCTCCAGTCCGGCGATCATGCGCAGACAGGTGGACTTGCCACAGCCGGAGGGACCAACGAGGACCAGGAACTCTTTATCCTTGACCCCGATATTGACGTCGTTGATGGCGGTAACTTCACCGAACCGCTTGGTGACGTGGTCGAGAGTAAGACTTGCCATTTGCTGATGACGCTCCTTCACGTAGACACCGGCAAGATACCGGCGATGGAGGTGCTGCTCCTCACCGTCTGATGACGGAAGCAGATGCCGGCAAAAACAGAACTTTTCGGCAAAAGCCGCTCTTTGCCCGGGGCGACGTCGGCAGCCGGCCCGGTCTCCTCCCCTGGAGGTCACATCACCTTCCGATAGGCGCCCTCCCTGCCTGCAGCCCTCCGCCGATTGTCGTACGTACAGCAATCACGGAGCACCTACAACTACGCTATCACGTGGCGGCCAACCTGGCAAGTGCCGGGGTTACTACCCCGTTTCGCGCTTCCCTCCGCCCACATGTTGCTCGTATCGCCGGCAGATCAGCTCCAGCACCTCGTCCCCCGCCTGGCGCCCGATCGTATGGTTGAAAATTTCCACTTCAATGGGTCCCGCGTATCCCGCGGCATCCACCGCTTGACGGAGGGAGCGAATGTCGATCACGCCGTCGCCCATCATGCCGCGGCCGAAGAGGACGTCCGGCGGCGGCGCCAGCCAGTCGTTGACGTGGAAACCGATGATGTGCCCGGTCGCGGCGGCGATCGCTTCGTGGACCGTCGCATCCCACCAGACGTGGTAGACGTCGATCACGACGCCGACCTGGGGCGAGTTGAGGCGCGCGACGAGCCGGTTTGCCTCACCAAGCGAGACGATGACGGAGCGGTCGCCGGCGAACATGGGGTGCAGCGGCTCGATTCCCAGGCGAACGCCGCGTTCCTGTGTGAAGGCGAGCAGTTCCCCAATGCCATCCTCGACCATGCGCCGGGCCGCCGCGAGGTCGCGATCCGGCGCCGGCCCACAGACGAGGACCAGCACGGCAGCGCCAAGTTCGGCCGCCTCGTCGATCGCCCGCCGGTTGTCGTCGATGCGGGCGGCGCGCTCGGCCGCCGTGGCGGCGGGAAAGGAGCCGCCCCGGCACAGGCTGGAGACGACCATGCCGGCATCGCGCACCAAGCGCGCACTCTCGCGGAGATCGGCGGCCGCCACCTTGTCGCGCCAGAGGCCGATGGCGGGAATACCGGCGCGGCAGCAGCCGGCCACCGCCTCACGCACGCTCCAGTTGGGAGTAGTGGCCTGATTGAGGCTCAACCGGGCCAGGTCCGGGCGGCCGCCGGCGGTGACGGTCACTGGTCGATTCCGGCGACGCACAGGACGGGACGGAACCGCTCCGCGGCACGGGCGCTGTCCAGAAGCAACCCAGCCGCGTCGGCCAGGACAAAGAGCTCACTCAGATGGACAATCGAACGCGCGCTCTCCTGCCCGCCGACCATACGAAAGTGGGATTGATAGCCATTGAGATACGCCATAAAGACGATGCCGGTCTTGTAAAAGCGGGTGGGTGCCTGGAAGATATGGCGAGAGAGCGGAACAGTGGGCGCCAGGAGTTGCTGGTAGCGCTCGGTATCGCCGCAATCTAACGCTCCAAGGGCCGCCGCCGCCACTGGCGCAATGGCGTCGAAGATGCCCAGCAAGGCGTCACTGTGTCCCTGCTTGTTGCCGGCGATGAGCTCGGGATAGTTGAAGTCATCTCCGGTGTACATGCGGACGCCTGCCGGTAGCCGCTGCCGCATCGCGACTTCGCGATCGCGGTCCAGCAGGGAAATCTTGATGCCGTCGACCTTCGTCCGGTGCTCACTGATGACCTGCAAGCAGGCATCCATGGCGCAGTCGCGATCGGCGGATCCCCAATAGCCGGCGAGCGCCGGATCGAACATATCGCCCAGCCAGTGCAGGATGACCGGCTGCGCCACCTGCGCCAGGATCCGGTCATACACCCGCAGATACTCGTCCGCCCCGGCGGCGCAGGCGGCAAGGGCGCGACTGGCCATGAGGATGATCCGGCTGCCCGTCGCCTCGACGACGGAGCACTGCTCCTCATAGGCGGTGATGACGTCCGCGATCGTGGTCGACCGGGACGGCACGAGATGATCGGTGCCGGCGCCGCAGGCGATCAGCCCACCCATGGCCCGCGCCTCGGCCACGGAACGGCGTATCAGTTCCTGGCAGCGCTCCCAGCCGAGCCCCATGCCGCGTTGCGCCGTATCCATCGCCTCCGCGACACCAAAGCCCAACGACCAGAGGTAACGGCGATAGGCGAGCGTCGCCTCCCAATCCAGTACCGTCGCGCTGCTCGGGTCCACGTCTGCGCGCGGGTCACACACGACGTGGGCGGCGGCATAGGCCACGCGACTCTTCGGCGGGTCCATGGGTGTTGGCGCCACCGGCTCACCGTGCAAAGTGTAGAGGCGGCATGTGCCGTCCGCCCGTGGCAAGCGCAGACTCTCCGCCATCAGCGATTGCCCTTCCAATACATGCTTCCGCGACGACATGCGGCCATGCTACGCCGTGACTGTGGAGAATAGTTCCCGGTACTGAGCGGCGACCACGGGCCAGGCCATCGCCCGACCGTAGTGCGCCGCCTGGGACTCGACATGGCGGCGAAGGTCGGGGTGACTCAGGAGCTGATCGATTGCGCTGCCAATTGACTCCGCGTTGCGCGCCTCGGCCAGAAGGCCGCGACTCTCGGCCAGGGCTTCCGTGGCGTACAGATAGGGGGTCGAAACGATCGCCTTGCCGCAGCCGAGCGCGTAGGCGAGCGTGCCGCTGGTGATCTGGTCGCGGGACAGGTAGGGCGTGACGTAGATATCCGTCGCCGCCAGGTAGCGCACGAGTTCGGCCTGTGGCAGGAAGCGGTTGACGAACCGGACGGACTGCTTCACCCCCAACCGGCGGCAGCGCGCGCGTAACTCGAGGCGGTAGCGCTCGCCCTCCTGTTTGCGCACCTCCGGATGCGTCTCCCCGATCACCAGGTAGAGTACGTCTGGATACGCTGCGACAAGGGTCGGCATGGCGTCGATCACATACTCAATCCCTTTGCCCGCGTTAATGAGGCCGAAGGTCGAGAGGACGCGATGACCGGCCAGCCCCACTGCGCGCTTTGCTGCTTCCAGGGTACGTGGCGTTCGGGTGCCGACGCATGCCGGGACGCCGTGGGGGATATGGTGGACCTTGGCGAGGGCCCGGTCGTCCA
>JBPCLN010000150.1:0-10393 GCA_051003235.1 Chloroflexota bacterium
CTTACAGTCGATCCGCTTCATTGCGATGCCATAGGCCTCCGGCCGGTCATTCCGTACCAATGTCTCCCAAATGTGGTAGTTGGAAAAATAGGAGTGCTGGTTATACGGAGGGTCGATGTAGACAAGATCAACATCGTCCAGTTCTCGGGCTAGCTCATTGGCGTCGCGGCGCAGGGTGCAGCCTGGGCCCGGTAGGAGTTCCGGTAGACGTAGCTCCAGGTTCTGGTAGGAACGCGCTGCCCAGTCTTTCAGATACGCCATCTGGAGGCCGGTCGTGGAATCTACCCGGTCGGCGGCCAGCAACAGGCTTGTCAACAGGATGGCGCGCTCCTCCTCGTCCCGCGCGATCTCGTCGATCCGATCGCGAATAGTGTCCACCCGAGCGCCATTCTGCGGCTGGAAGTAGCGCGCCTCCTCACAGAAGGTGCGCGTGAAGTAGCCGGCCTTAGGTGGCAGTTCCTGCAAATGCCGGAGCAGCCCGAGGAGACGTTCCCGGTCCATCGTTCGTGCATCCGCCTGAATGTACGTTCGCCCAAGCACTTCGCTATATGAGGCAAGGTCATTGCTCACAACAAAGAGATCCTGGGCCTTTAGCGCCTGCCCAACACGCGTTGTGCCCGCGAATAAATCGCAGACACGCTTCACACCTGGAATGGCCCGCACGACCGACGCGATCTGCGGCACGATCACGCGTTTGGAGCCGAGGTATTTGATCACGCGGTGTGCCTACGATTTCTCAAATGGTGCTGGGCCCGTTATTAGCGGCGCCTGCCAACTAGCCTACGCGATGATTGTCGTCGTGCCAACGGTGTAAGAGGCTACTATTCTCGGGTCGTGCCTGGCCGGCGTAAAGCTGTGGCCCGGTTCGCGCGGTGCCGGTAGGTCGGGTTTTGGGAAAGAGGATGGCCTTGGCTGATACATCTCGTGTGACGCGCCTCGAATGGGCCCGTCTGGAAGGGCAGCGGCCTCGCCACGCCGGCAGCAACGCCCGCCTTGGCGCGCACGGCCAGACGGTGCGTCCACCCATCCTGCGCCTCACCCTGGCTGATGGCAGCAGTGGCTTCGGTCCCTCCAACGCCAGTCGGGAGCAGGCCGCCGCGCTCCTGGGTCAGCCGCTGGAGGCGCTCTTTACTCCGGCCAGCAGTGCCCTCGGCCCCGGCCTGGCCGTCGATTTCCCCCTCTGGGACCTGGCTGCGCGGCGCGCCGGCCAGCCGGTGTACGCCCTCGCCGCGCAGGCAGTCGGCGCCACGGTCAAGACACCCTTCCGCGTGCCGTGCTACGACACCTCCCTCTATTTCGACGACCTCCACCTTGCTTCCCAGGAGGAAGCCGCCGCCTTGATCGCCGCCGAAGCGCGCGAGGGGTACGAGCGAGGCCACCGCGCCTTCAAAATCAAGGTCGGACGCGGCGCGCGTCACCTACCGCTGGAGGAAGGGATACAACGCGATATCGCCGTCATCCGCGCCGTGCGCGACGCGGTAGGGACGGCCGTGCCCCTCCTGATCGACGCCAACAACGGCTACAACCTGAACCTCGCCAAGCGCGTACTCCGCGAGACCGCCGCCTGCCGTCTTCACTGGCTGGAAGAGCCGTTCCACGAGGACGCAGTGCTCTACCGCGATCTGAAGGAGTGGCTGGCGCAGGAAGGGCTGCCCATCCTGATCGCTGATGGTGAAGGGCAAGCCTCCCCATCGCTGCTGGCCATGGCAAAGGATGGCCTGATTGACGCGGTGCAGTACGACATCCTCGGTCACGGTTTTACGCGTTGGCTCGCCACCGGCCGCGAACTGGATGCCATCGGCGTGTCCTCGGCGCCGCATCACTACGGTGGGCACGTCGGCAACTACACCAGCGGCCACCTCGCTGCCGCCCTCCGCCACTTCGCCATGGTCGAGTGGGACGACGCTGCCACGCCCGGCCTCGACGCCTCTGGCTATACCGTTCGGGACGGCCAGGTGACGTTGCCCAACTCGCCCGGCTTCGGCCTGGACCTGGACGACTCCCTATTCCGCCAGGCCGTCGCCACCGCCGGCTGGGAGCTACCCTAATGGGAATCCACTCCGAAATCGGTACGGGGTGCGGCACACCAGGAACGCGTCGCACCACTGCCCGCCGGTTATTATCGGTAAGCGCCCTGGTAGCCCGAATCGATCAATAGCTGCTTGCTATTCTTCCCCGAATAGCCTATAAAGCAACGGTGAAGGCCCTGGCCCATCCGAATGCGATCGTCGTACCAGCCGGATTGTCCTGTCCCGCGGTTGGTTGTCGAGTACCCTTGGGTGGATTGGTGGTCGCTCACGACGGCAACTGGAGAGCGTATGGGGGCGTCATGAAAGGGTTTCGGACATTTCTGCTGCGCGGTAACGTCATTGATCTGGCTGTCGCTGTCGTCATCGGGGCCGCCTTCGGCGCGGTCGTTGCCGCTTTCGTCAAGGATCTGGTTACCCCGCTGCTCGCCGCGATCGGCGGCAAGCCGGACTTCAGCGCCCTGTTTTTCACGATCAACAACAGTAAGTTCCTGTATGGCGATTTCATCAATGCGTTCATCGCCTTCATCATTATTGCCGCTGTGATTTACTTTCTGGTGATTGTGCCGATGAATACGCTCATTGCCCGATCCCGCAAGGAACCACCGCCCGACCCGACAACCCGCAACTGCCCCGAGTGCCTGAGCGTGGTCGCCCTGGGGGCGCGGCGCTGCCCCTACTGCACGGCAGAGTAATCGCGCCGGCGACCACGGGACTTCCGGCCTGAGCGCGAGGCAATGTAATCGTATTGTCTACAACTTCCCCCAGCAGAGGATGCGCTTGAAGGGGTAGAAGTAGGGGCGGCTGTCGTCGAGTTGGGCGAGTAGCCGCTCGCGGTAGCGGGTGAGGTATTCTTGGAACAGGTCCGGCGGTAGCCGCTGCTCATAGTCAGTGAGCAGGCTGCCCTTGACCCATTCCACTACCTCCTCGCGGGAGGGTAAATGGTGCACATAGACCTGCAGGCGGACCAGTTGCTCCTGATAACCGAGCGCATCGAGCAGTTGCGCGTAGCCTACCGGCGTCAGGTTGGGCCAGATGCGGTCGTAGCCGTCCATCGCCTCGCGGAAGGGCGATTCGCGCGCTAACGCCGCCGCCACAACGTGCGTCGGATGGTCATTATTGGCCGGTACCTGGAAGGCGAGTTGGCCGCCGGCACTGAGACCCCGCGTCAAGCGCGTTAGCAGCGCCGCATGGTCGGGCAACCAGTGCAAAGCGGTGTTGGAGAAGATGAGGTCGTACTCGTGGCCGGTTTGGAACTGCGCGATATCGCCCGGCGCAAAGCGCAAACCGTTGCCGGCAAAAGCGGTGCTCTTCGCCAGCATCGTCTCCGAGCTGTCGATCCCGACCGTTTCCCGCGCCTGCAACTGGTTGTGCAAGACGCGCGTTAGTTCGCCGGTGCCGCAGCCCAGGTCGACCACGCGCATCCCAGGCCGCGGCTGCACCAGCGCCAGCAGGTCGAAGTAGGGCCGGCTGCGCTCGTCACGGAAGCGCGCGTACTGGTCAGGGTTCCAGGTGCTGGGGGACATGGCGACACCCTCTCCTTGCCCAATCGCATAGTGCGACAGGTGGCGATAGTGTAACCGTCGCTCCCTGCCAGGCTTGACTTTCCGTGCCCGTCTCCGTAGATTGGATGATGTATACCACATTCGGGAGTGGGGAGATGGGATGAGAATCGGCATTATCGGCCTGGCCTCGCGCTACTGGCCGGAAGCGTTTGCGGAACGACTCCGCTCCATCTCAGAGGTCGAACTGGTCGGTGCGTCGTACTGTGAACGTGACGACGCCTTCATCGCGGCGTCGCTCGGCGGAACGAAGGAAGCCTTTGCCGAGCGCTACGGACTTCCGCTCTATGCGAAGGCCGGCGAACTCCTGGCGGCCCAGCGTCCGGATGCCGTCGTGATCTGCGAGGAGACCTCCCATCAGCATCGCTACGTCACGCTGGCCGCCGAGGCTGGGGTGCCGTGCTTCATCGCGAAGCCCATGGCGGCGACCCTGGCAGCGGCCGATCGGATGGTCGCCGCTGCCAGGTTCGCCGGTATCGTGGCGAGCACCGGATCAACGCAACGCTTCGATGGCGCGCTGCGCCAGGTCTGGGAGCGCCTCCGGCGGCAGGAGATCGGCGACATTGTCTCCATCCGCGTGATGCACCAGCACGGCAACCTTGACGCCTTCGGCCCCGACGACTGGTACCGGCAGCCGGAGAACGGCGGACCGGAGCTCTCCCTCTTCTGGTACGTCGTCGATTGTCTGCGCTGGCTGACCGGTAAAGAGGTGGCCGGTGTCTATGCCCAGTACGACAACTTCCTCTGGCCGCAATCGCCCTTCTTCGACAACGCCAAGGCGATGCTGCGCTTCACCGACGGAACGCTAGGCTCCATCGACGCCTACTTCAGCATGCGCTGGCCTTACCCGTCCTGGGAAGTGGAAATTGTCGGCAGCAAAGGCGCCATCAAGACGACGCAAAGCGCGTCCGAGGGAGTGGTGTACAGTCCGGCTGGGATCGGCAGCTTCTACCGATCCCAGAACGACCACCTGGCGGCCGAGCTCCGCCACTGGCTCGGCGCCTGCCAGGGGAAATGGCCTCCCGAAGTGGCGCTGGCGGATGCCCGACGCACGATCGAAGCGAGTCTAGCCTGCCTGAAGTCCGCTCAGTCCGGTCAGCCGGTGGCCTTGCCACTCGCCGTTGACGAGCCGCTAATCGCGGGAAGGGAAAGGTATGCGCGGGTCGTGGGATGACACGTGCAGCGACGGGCCTATCATGCTGTTGGGAAAGGGAGAACAAGTGGCAAAAGGCATTGGCATTGGCATTATCGGTATCGGTATGGGACTGGCCCTCTGCCCACTGAACCGTGATCCGAACTCCCGGCTGGAGGTGCGCGGCCTCTGCGCCACCCGCCCGGACCGTCTGGCCGCCGCCGCCGGCGAGTGGAATATCGGCTTCACCACCACCGACTACCGGGCGCTGCTGCAGCAGCCCGGCATCGACGTCATAGCCGTCTACTCCCCCGACCACCTCCACGCCGAGCTCGTGCTGGCCGCCCTCCAGGCCGGCAAGCACGTTGTCTGCACCAAGCCGATGGTCACAACAATCGAGGACGCCGCTGCGATCGTCCGGCTGGTGGATCAGACCGGTCTGCGACTACTCGTCGGCCAGACGATGCGCTTCGATGCCCAGTTCGTCACCGCCCGCCGGCTGTGGGACGACGGTGACGTCGGCGAAATCATCCTGGCGGAGGCCCACTACGTCCACGATCTCCGCGATATCTGGGAACGCACGCCTTGGCGCTTGCAGGTGCCGCAAGACTTCATGTACGGCGGCGTCTCCCATCCGGTCGACCTATTGCGCTGGTTCTTTGGGGACGTCGATGAGGTCCACGCCCTTGGTCGCAAAGGCAACCTGACGCCCGAGTATCCGCTGATGGACAATTTTTTGCTCAACCTCACGTTCAAGAATGGTGGCATCGCCCGCGTCCTCGGCGCTTACGGCGTCGTCCACCCGCCCTTGCCGATGATGGGCTTGCGGCTCTATGGCACAAAAGGCAGCCTGACCGCCGACTTTACCGATCAGCAGGGCGGGCCGGTCAAGCTCGTCTGGGATAAGGTGCCGCAGCATCCCGTCGCCGTGATGGATTTCCCGCCGGAGGTGGAAGGGGCGTATGGGCACGGCCCGAACGTGCTGCGCTACATGCGTCATTTTGAGGACTGCCTGACGCGGCACCGCGAACCCTCCCCGAACGCGCGCGACGGAGCGAAGTCCATCGCGGTATGCGCCGCCGCCTGGGAGTCGATCCACACAAGGAGTGTCGTGAAGGTGCGAAACGAGTTCTAGGCCCCGCTCGCGGTTCGTCTCAACCATACCGTACGGCGTATACTTAACACATGCCAGCAACAACCGGTCCGGGAGGCCGACGCAATTCTTCGCTGACGAGTCATGAGTCGCCGCCGGTGAAGCGACCATCGCTCCAGGGGATACTCACGCAACGTCCGCCGACCCTGGTGGAGCACGCCCTGGAGTCGATCCGGCGGGCGATCGTCTATGGAACGCTCAAACCGGGGGAGCGCTTGCGCGAAGAGGACCTTGCCGAGCAACTGGGGATCAGTCGCGCCCCAGTGCGGGAAGCGATGCGCGCGCTGGAATACGAGGGCTTGGTCCGCAGTGAGCCGCATCGCGCCAGCTATGTCGCCGCCCCTAGTGAGGAAGAGATCGAAGAGATCTATCGGGTGCGGGCCGAAGTGGAGGCGATCGCCGCCCGCCCGGCGGCACTGGCCATCGCCGCGGAGCCGCAACGGTTGCGGCGCTACCAGGAGTTGCTGGAGCGGATGCGCGCCGCGGCAGCGGCGGGAGATATTCACGAGCTCACCGCCGCCGATTTGGACTTTCACCGGCATATCCTGGACGAGTCCGGCTACACCTTGCTCCCGCGGGTCTGGACGGCGATGTTCGGCATCATGCGCGGACGCATGAGCGTCATCCTTTCCGCGCAACCCGAGGGCGAAATCGTCACCTATACCGCCGAGTCGCACGCGCCCATCGTGGCGGCGTTCGCTAGCGGCGACCCGGAGCAGGCCGCCGCCGCCATCCGGCAGCACATTCTGGAGACGCGTGATCTATGGCTGCATGTCCGGCAGTAGCGCTCCTACTTTTTCGCCTGGGCCTCCGCCAGCGCTTTTGCCAGGCCGATGCGAATCGTGTCGTCGGCCTGGCCTCCCGCCGTCTTGGCGTCGGTCTTGCCCTGCCAGAGCGGAGTGAGCGCCTTTCCAACGTCGCCTACCCAGTAGTTGCTGCCCGGCTCGCGGTACGCATGCGACCCCCTTTCTTCATTCCGTGACACGATCTTCCGAATGTGGTATACATCATTTAATCTACGGAAAATCGCACGGGCAGTCAAGCCCTGGAGGGAGCGCCGTGGATGACCTCACCGTTGTCTTCACCACCGACGACGCCGGCTCGAATCGCGTCGACCTGTTCCAGGAGCTCCTCCGCTTCCTGCAGCGTCGCCAGGTGCGTGGGACGCTCTTCACGATCCCCGCCGCCCAGGGTCAACCGCTGAACGAACGGCCGGATTGGGTCGACGCGCTGCGGCAGGCGCAGTCCGCCGATTACGAGCGAGCGGCGCGCACCTCCGGCCTCTTCGTCGTGATGACCCATTTCTATGCCATGACCGGCAAGCACCGGCGCGGGCTGGACCTCTATGACCGCCTCTTCGACTATATGGAAGCGCGCGGCACGGTGCAGTACCGTACGGTGGCGGAGGCTGCCCTCCTGCCACGCGGGCCGTGGCCGGTTTGAGGGGCGCCTGAGGCGTCGCATTGCCAAAGAGAGGTACTCCATGACACGGGTGTTTGACGACCTGGAACTCGACTATGTGAAAGACGTCCTCGCCAGCGGCAAGCTGGGCTGGGTGGACGGCGGCATGGTCACACGCTTCGAAGAGGCGTTCGCCCGCATGGTCGGGACCCGCTACGCGGTGGCGCGTAACTCGGCCATGACCGGTCTGGCCCAGGCGGTGAGCATCAGCGGTGCCGGCACGGGCCTCGAGGTGATCTGCGATCCGATCGTCCACTTTGGTGGTCTGGCGACCCTCTACTTCAACGCTGTTCCCCGTTTTGCCGACGTCCGGCGCGACACCTACGTGCTGGACCCCGAATCGGTCCGCGCGAATATCACGCCCCTGACCCGGGCCGTGCTGGTCACGAACCTCTGGGGCCTCTGCGCCGAGCTCGACGAGTTGCGGCGCATCTGCGACGAGCACGGCCTCTTCCTGATCGAGGATTGCGCCCACGCCATCGGCTCCTCCTGGAAGGGACAGCACGCCGGCACCTACGGCGACCTTGGTATCTTCAGCTTCCAGCAGAGCAAACACCTGTCGACCGGCGACGGTGGGATGATGACGACGAACCGGCAGGAGCTCTACGACAAGATTTACAGCGAGTGGGCCTTTAGCGGCGAGACGCCGGCCTTCTTGACGCTGAACTTCCGGATGAACGAGCTCACCGCCGCTGTCGGGTTGGGGCAGGTCCAACGGGTGATGCGCTATGTGGAAGGCTACACCAGCCATCTCCAATTGCTCAATGAGGCGATCGCCGGCTGCGATTGGCTCCGCCCGCGCACCGTCTCGGCGGACGCGCGGCAGTCCGGCTATATCTGGGCGTGTACCTGGGAGGGCGACCAATACGGGCGCGACTATGAGCAGTTCAAGCAGACCTGCCGCGAACTCAAGCTGCCACTGGGCTTCGGCTTCAACACCCTGGACACGCCCGCCTACAGCTACGAGATCTTCAAAGGTTCTACCGCCTACCACGTGCCGGCCTGCCCCGTGCGCTGCCCCTTTTATTAAGAGCGATTACCGCTACCATCCTGGGCTCTGTCCGACGGCGGAGGAGCTCATTCCCCGCCTGGTGCGGATGGGAGTGGTCGAAGTATCCGCCGACGACATGGCGCGGCGGGCCGATAAGCTCCATACGGCGATCCGGCGCATGGACGGTTAGAGCAGGAGGGAGAGCGCGTGCTGCCAAGCGAGCAACACCTTTTGGACCAGATCTCCGCCGAACGCCTGGCGGCCTTGACACTTGACCTGGTTCGGATCAAGAGCTATACGGGCGACACGGTCGACGTGTCCCGCTTCTATGCCCAGCACCTCGCGGCGATCGGGCTGGCCGTCGAGACGATCACGGACTACCCGCAGAGCCCAGTGGTGATCGGCCGGCTCACCGGCGGCGATGGACCCGTGCTGACGTTGAACGGCCACCTCGACACCGTGCCGGTGGAGCATCTGCCGGCGGACAGGAAGGATGGCACGATCTACGGGCGTGGGGCGGCGGATATGAAGTCGGCGCTGGCGGCCATGGCCGAGGTGGCGCGGGTGCTCCGCGAAGGCAATGTGCGCCTGCATGGCACGCTCCAACTGATCGCCCACGGTTTGCACGAGGCGCCGGGTGGGCACGGCGAGGACCTCACCGCTGTCGTGCGCCGGGGCCTGGGCGGGGATGCCGCCATCGTCACCGAGCTCGGCGTGGACGACCTGCCGGTCGTCGGCATGGGCATGACCATCTTTGAGATCAGTATCACACGGGAGGGCGATCCCAGCCACGAGTTGATGACGCCGGCCGGTACGCCGCACCCCCTGCTGGCGGCGGGCCAGGTATTGACACGACTCGAAGCGTTCAACGTGGCGCTCCAGGACGCTCCGGTGCCGTCGATCGGTCCGGAGACCCTCTTTATCGGCATGGTGACGGGCGGCGACTTCTATAATCGCTTCCCGAACAACTGCCGCATCGTCGGGACACGCCGCTACGGGCCGCGCCGCCAACTCGAGGACGTGCGCGCAGAACTGGCGGCGCTGCTGGAGCCGGTTGCCGCCGAGACCAATTGCCGCATTGATCTGCATCTCCAACCCGTGCGCGACAGCTTCCAGGTGCGGGAGGAGGAGCCAATTGTGGCGGCGCTGCGCGGGGCCTACGCCGACTTGCATGGCGCAGCGCTGCCATCGAGCGGCATCCGCATCGTCGCCGATGTCCCCATCTTCATCCGGGAGGGAGGCGTGCCGTGCGTCTACCACGGGATCCGCGGGCACGGCGCCCATGCCGACCTGGAATACGTCGAAGTTGCCGCCATCGTGCGCGCCACGCGCGAGTACCTCCTCACCTCCCTGCGATTTCTTGGGCATGACGAGTGAGGGGCCGAATAGGGGGTAGGAGCAGCGCGCGATGAGTAATCCCTTTGAGCACATCGTCCTGGACTTCATGCAGATGCAGGAGTTCGCGAAAGACCCGTTCATCGTCGAACGCGGCGCGGGCATCCGGGTCACCGATAGCCACGGGAAGGACTACATCGACGGCCTCTCCGGGGTCTTCGTGGCGAGCCTGGGCTACGGCAATCGGGTGGTGATCGACGCGATGACCGCCCAACTGGAGCGCCTACACTTCGGGCTGCCGTTGCACGCCACCACCCCGCCCGCGCTCGCGCTGGCGGAGGAGCTGCGCTGCCACTGGGCGCCGCCGGGCCTGAATACGGTCAAGCTCCTGTCCGGCGGCTCCGAGGCCACGGAGTCGGCCATGAAGTTCGCTCGGCAATACCACGTCCAGACGGGCCACCCCCGCAAGTACAAGATCATCTCCAAGTATGGTGGGTACCACGGAGCGACGCTGGGGGCGCTGGCCGCTTCCGGCGGCTGGGAACGCAAGTCGCTGTTCGAGCCGCTCGGCGCCGGATTCTTGCACGTGCATCCCCCCTACTGCTATCGCTGTCCGTTTGACCAGCAGTACGGTTCCTGCGCCATCACCTGCGCCCAACTGATCGAGCGCACCATTCGGGCCGAGGATCCGGAGACGGTAGCGGCGGTCATCATGGAACCAATCTCGGTGTC
>JBPCLN010000151.1:0-6801 GCA_051003235.1 Chloroflexota bacterium
CGACGACGCGCCAGGAGGTGGCGAACGCCAAGGGCGCCGAGGCGTCCCGTGGGGCGAGGTCGCTGGGCATGGGTCGAGCCTCCACGACTTGAGGGACCGCCATCACGGCAGCTCCGGCTGCTGCTCCGGCAGATAGAGCCGGACCTGGCCGTCGTCCGCCACCAGCAGCCAGTGCAGCCGCAGGGCAGTGCGGACCCAGGGGCTGATGCTGCACGCCTCGCCACGACATGGGCTACACATATCGGTCATAACGGTGGCCGACGGGAACGCCATTTCTGAGACACATTTCTCCCTTCTACCAGAGGGAGGAGCGCCGCCGCCGTATCTCCAATCGCCTTTTCATCGGCCAACATTGCGGCCGGAATGTGTACCCCATGTGCTGGCGAGGCGTGTGATGCTGTGGCACAAGCGGCGAAACGGCGGCGTGTTGGGGACCGCCAGCGCATAGTGCTGCGCCGGGTCGAGCATCCGTTGCAGAATCTGGCCGAGACCGGTCTGGAAGTCGGTCGGGCGCGCACTGGTTTCCCCCTTCGCTTCGACACACCAGCGTTCCCCCGTCTCTGGATGAATACATGCCAGATCCTCGTTTCCCTTGATCTCCACACGAAAGCCCAAGACCTCGAAGTGACGCTGCACGGCAGGGAGCACAAACCCCTCGTAGGGGAACACGGCTGGAAGCTGATAGTTTGCCACGGTGCGCATCTCCTTCTTGCTGCTGATCATCTCGCTGCCGCCTTGCCGCGCTGGCCCAGTTCGTTGAAGGCGGCCAAAGCAAGGTGGAGTTCCGTGTCGGCGGGAGCGACCTGCAAGCCCCGCTCCAGAGCGACACCGGCCTGGGCGCGCTGCCGGCGCGCAGATAAGCCCGGTGCAGCAGGTAGTAGCCGTCCGCGGCGCGTGGTTCGGCGGCGATGAGGTACTCGGCAGCCATGCGGGCGGTAACGAGATGGCCCTGACGGAGCGCATGCGTGGCCCAGGCGCGCCACCACGCGGTTTCTTCCGGTTTCCTACCGCGACGAACGACGCGGAGCAGCACGCGGTGGCCAAGCCAGGCCAACCCGACCACAGGGGCAACAGTGGCGCCAAGCAGCCATCGAATGGGGAGCGGCAACCGCCGTAGCCGGGCATCCATGCCACCACCTCCTCACCAATGGTGGTCTCAACTTGCGGAGCGGGTGGGATTCGAACCCACGGGGAGCTTCGGGTCGCCGCTGAGTACGGCGACCTTTCCGCCCCCACTGCCACTTGGGACAGTCGCATTAGTCCAGCCTCTGCCACCGCTCCCATTGTTGGGCCTCTTTTACCGATAATACTCCTTATCAGAAGCATCATAGCGCTATGTCCCCGGGCCGCAAACGAGGTGCGGTGATCGACACCAGGACTGCGGTGTTAAGGAACTCGGACTGCGCAACAGCTACGCTGAGATCGGTCGAACTGAGCGGACATCAGGCAGCAAAAGTCAGGCTGGTCTTGTCTTCGACGCCGGTCGCCTTGGCTCCGCTGATCTTGCCATTGCCGATCAACTGCTTCACGGCGGCGCGGTAATGTTTGATCCTGGCTCTTCCAAACCAACCGTGCAGTGCCATCTCGGTCTGGACCGCTCCGAAGGTCAGCGACCTGCCGGCGAGTGCTTCGGGCATGGCGACTGCGAGGTTACTGACAATGTCGGCATCGGCCTTTTTTTGATCGGGCAGGAGTTCGGCGGCGGCGTGGAGACGGTGTTGTTCTAGATCGCCCGCGGTTGGCCGGTACGTCAAGAGGTCGACCTGGTACTGACTCTCCACATCAAAAATAATGTCGCTAAACTCTCGGACTCCACGAGCGTGTTTGGTGGCAAATAGGAGATAGTACTTGAGTTGACCTTTGCGTGTCCGCACCGGATAGCGTGCAACAAATCCGCCGATGATCCTGGTCAGGCGGTCCATGTACAGGTCAGCGAGCTGCTCTATGCACTGCGCCTTCGTCATGGCACTGTCGCATACACGGAGCCAGTCGTCAGTACCAAAAAACGCCGTCACCGTTTGAACGAAAGCCGGTGCTTTCGTCCGATCTACCGAGTCGCGCCAGCCAGCCGCTTGGTAAAGCTCGTCGCCGTTGAAGTTTATGATCAGCTCCGTGGGGAAGTGATGAAAACGATCAGCTACCTGATAGACGGTGTTCCACTCCATCCCCTTGAAGCCATACGGATCGAGGAAAAAAAGGGCCGGAGCATCGCGAATGGTGGCGAGAATGTCCCCAAGGAGATCGCCGAACTCGCCGCGCCGATTGTGGACAATCGGCGATGGGTACTTCGCCGTCTCGGCAACCAGCCGCTGGAATTCTCGGTGATTCGGCTCGACATTGATACAGCGCAACTCGCAGGTGAGCTTTTGGTGCGCAGTGAACCATTCGGCGATCGTGGCCGCAAGGAGCGGCGATCCAGGAATATGCTGTGCCCTGTAAGCACCGGCGCCCGCGAAGGCGTCGATCTGGTATACGAAGCGGTTGTGCGAGCACAAAATGCCGACGAACCTAGCAAGGTAGCGACGAAGCGTCTCGTGCTTCCAACGAGACCATTCGCGTCGCTGATCGAAGAAGTCGTCAGGCATAAGGGAAAATAGCCGCCGTTCAGGGGCCCTGTCTACTGGTCGTTGGCGTTCTCGTGCCTGGAGGGCATTGCCACCGGCATCTCGTCCCAGGTCCTGCCGTCCAGTAACCTGCCCCCGGACTTCGGCGTTGCGCCACCGTGCTGCTTGAAAAAGAACGCGGTGTCCGAAGCCCTAGCTTGGTCACGAAGCGCTGCTGCCCAGGCCGGATCAAAGGGCCTGAACCGAGGGCCGCTCTCTCCTCCAACAATGATCCAGTGGATTTCGGAGAGATCGAGTGAAGGCAAGGGTTCTAACAGCGGCTCAGCGCTGATGAAGCGTACCGCCGCAGGCACTTGACGCAGGATGTTTGCACGGGTACACCAGCGATCCTCCTCGATGCTAACCCCGAGCCAGACGTTCGCAAGCGGCGCCGAGGAGGAATGGCGTCCGGTCATCCAATCCAACATTCGCTGCGGTCGCTTGGTAAGCACCTGAAAAGTATGCTGTTTGGCGTCGCTCATCACCTGGAAGACTTGGACGATGAATGTATCCGGGATCTGCTCGTGAAACAGATCACTCATCGAGTTGACGAATATCCGCCGAGGCCTCGTCCATCGAAGGGGTTGGCCCAAGCGATCCGGATGGAGCACAACATTTGTGGCGGCGTTGGGTGCGGTCCACGGCTTGCTGCTCCAACCAAAGCGCAGCGACAGCGCCTCGGCGTAGCAGTGCTCACATCCGGCACTCACGTGCGAGCAACCGGTCGTCGGATTCCAACTGGCGTCCGTCCACTCGATCGGTGTCTTATCTCTCATATTGCCAAGCCTAAGCGTTCCTTTTCTCTGCTGTCAACATTGCGACTCAATCATATTCGTCAGCCAAGACGTGCCTCCATGTTAGCGCCATAGATGGTACGTCTTTGACCTCGCGCCGCCAACCGCTTTTGCGTAGATGAGGGAAGTCCTTCTCTCCTGCATTTGGAACCGCCAACAATCGACATCGCCATCGTCAGCAAAGCGCACTTCTCTTGCATTCGAAAGCACACCAAAAGCAAGCAGCACCGCTGACCTTGCCGCGGCGCCGTGACGGAACCAGCGCCGGTCGCAGGCCGTCCCCTCCCCAAGGACACCGTGGTCGGGCGTCGCGTTGATACCCTGGAGCTCGACGCTATCGACACCTTCCTGGAAGCCGGTATCCGGTCAACACGCAGCGATGCCGCTTCAGAAGGCATCAACGCGCAGCAAGGTTTGCTCCAAGCGGTGCGGACCACCGTCGACGAGATCCGCCGCCTCCGCGCCCAGGCGCAGGCCAAAGCAGCATCGCCCGCAGAAGGAGAGCGACCGGCAGCAAGCCACGATGCCAGGCAATCATAGCCGCGGCGTCGGAAAAGACTGCACCGGAAGATATGCCCCGCCGACACAGCAGCACCAGACGCGACGGGCCGGCTAATGACTCATGACCGCTAGACAGAACCGCCGGCATGTTCTAGCCTGTGCATGCGCCTTTGCGGGCGCTTAGCTCGCCTGTGGGTTAAACGCGAAACCCCGGTGCCCGTATTTTGCTTGGCGGCCGATTGGGCACCGGGGAAATCCCCGAAGGGAGGCTGCTGTCATGTAGCGTAGCACCTTCGCGCCATTTTGACCAGTCCCCATGACTCGAGCGGGGAGCACTTGGTCTTTTTGCTGGCCAGCACTCCTTCACGCTATGCGCTGACGCATGGGGGCGGAAGCGGAGCAAGCGAACTATCGACGCGACCCTGCTGTGATCCCGCGATCATGCTGCGGCAAGTCGTAGGAACGGAGATGATCCATGCCGATCTACGTCCGGGATAACCGGGGTGGCAACTGGTTCTGGTTGCATAACATCATCGTCACCGACTACGGGAAGGAAATCGGCCCCCACGGCATCGCCGTCTACGCCGCGCTAGCTTGCCACGCGGACAAAGAGCAACAGACCTGGGTGAGTCAGAAGGCGCTCGCCGAGGAGATCGGGAGCAGTCGCGCCCAGGTCCAGAGGGAACTGGCGAAGCTCAAGCAACTCGGGCTCGTCCAGGTCGACGAGCAGATGAATGAGCACGGGCAAACTAGCAACACCTATCTGCTCCTTCCGGTGCCCGAGCCTGAACACCCCCGCATCAGCCAGAGGCGGGGTAGCCTCACAGAGAGGCGGGGTGGCTCCACCGGGATGCGCCCCCCGCTTCCCCCAGAGGCACCCTATCAATTCATGAACAAGACTCATGGAACAAGAGGATCCACACCTCACAAGAAGGATGAATCGATGCAGGACCGAAATGCTGCCGTAGACGGAAGCATGCACAGCAACGGCCACGCCGGTGACGTGCAACTCGATGTCTGGCAGGCCGTCCTCGCAGACCTGCAAGAGCAAATGGTGCCGGCGAACTTCACGCGCTGGCTGGCGCGCACTTCCTTGCTCAGCCACGGCGGCGGCACCGCGGTGGTAGGCGTGCCGGATCAGGTGAGCGCCGAGCAGCTGGCCAAGCGTTTCGATCCGCTGGTGCGCCGGGCGCTGGCGGACGCCTGCGGGGAGACGGTGATGGTGCGGTACCAGGTGATTGAGGGCTGAGCAGCCAAGCACCTCACTCCGCGACGGCCGTCGCGATGAGCTGCTGGGCGCGGCGCCAGTAGGCGGCATCCTCCACGATGCCGACGTTGAGCACCCGACCGCTCCGGGTATGACAAACAGCGGCAAGCCAGGCGTCTTTATCGGCGATCGGAGCGTCGTCGAAGTAGGCCTGCACCAACTCGTCCAGTGTGGTGTGGCGCTGGAGGTCGTCCAGGGTCAGCGTTACGGCGCGCTCGTAGTCGGCGACCCAGCCGGGGGAGAGCTCGCGCCAATCCGCCTCGTCGGGCGCCGGCGCCCGCGCGTCAGCCGGCGGTTCCATCGTCGGCTGACCTCAGCTTTTGGTTGCCGCCTTGGCGGGGCCGGCGATGAAGCGTGTGAGCTTGGTGCCGCAGACGGGGCAAACGCCTTGCAGGGCGTGGCGACCGTTGGCGGTGGTGATCTCCTTCGGGTCGGCGATCTCCCGCTTGGCGCGGCACTTGGTGCAGTAGGCGTCCGTTGCCATGGTCTCCTCCATTCCCTTGCAGCGCCCGCCACGGGGCGTCCGGGGCCATCATAGCGCGCTTGCGGGCGGTGGGGCGTTACCGCTACCCCACACGATCGAGATCGGCGCTGGTGCGGCCTTGCACCGCCTGGGACTCTTCAGGCGTATCCGGGGCGATGAACACCACCACGAACCCATCCGGGTCCCGGACGACGACTTCAATGGTCTTCCAGGGGAAGCGGCGCGGTGGTACCGCTAGGGGAATGCCCGCTTGTTCCGCCGCCGTGAGGACCGGCAGGAGTGACGGCACGTGGACCATCAGCGAGGTCTTGGCAGTCGTGATGCGGGTTTGGAAGACCTCGGCGGCAACGGTCGGGTGGTGGGCATTGAGCTCGAGGAGCGCTACGCCGCCGACGCCGTAGATGACGCCGCCAGTGAAGGTGGCGATCAGCTGGAAACCGACGGCCTCGTAGAACGCCTGGGAGCGGACGAGATCGGCGACCTTGATATTGACGCCGAGCGCAGTGATGGCGATCTTGTCCATGCGGCTATCTCCTCCGGGGCTGGGAACAGGGGCCGGCGCCCTCCCCATCGGCGTCCATCCCAGACAGGAACAGTATCGCCCCGCAGTGCGGCGAGGGGATGCCGGGTTGTCCTGCCGGGGTCAGATCGGACGGAATGACCCGACTACCGCCGCTCGCCGCGCCAGCGGTGGGCCATCGCTTCGACGCAGGTGCGGAAGTCCGCCAGTGCCTCGGGGGACAGCCGCCGGTCGTTCAGGAGGTGGGCCACGGCGAGGATGGTGGGATCGCCGCAGGCCAGCTGTTGGAGACTGGGCGGCAGACAACCGACGCTCCAGAGGAAGCGATCCGTCTCCGCTGGGGAGAGCTCCAGGCCGGCGGCGAGGGCCAGCGCTACCTCAGCGGTGGGGACATGGCGGACGCCGCTCTCCAGGCGGTTGATGTAGCTGGAGTTGACACCGGCAGTGACGCCGAGTGCCGACTGAGAGTATCCCCGGCGCTGGCGGAAGTGGAAGAGCAGGTCTGGGAAAGGGGCGGAGGGATCATCCAGGGCGCGCCTGGGCGGCAGAGGGAGCAGGCGGGGCCGGCCGCTGCGCTGGGGTGTCGGAGGCACGTCGTCGGATCGCTGGATCGAAAGCACGTGCTCCTCCCT